>JAPPPX010000004.1 GCA_028817305.1 Gammaproteobacteria bacterium
TGCGGTTTCGCAACGGGCTGCTGCGTCGTCATGACGGCCGCTGTCGTTGCAGAGGGAGAGAGGATGCGCCGCGCGGAAGACCTTTTGCGGCACAAGGTAACCGGGCGCCCCCTGCGGCCCCCCTTTCCGGAAGGGTTGCGGAGGGCGGCCTTTGCCATGGGATGTTTCTGGCGCCCGGAGCGGCTCTTTTGGGAACACGGGGTGTACAACACCGCCGTCGGTTATTGCGGCGGACAGGTCCCGGACCCCGGTTACCGGGAGGTATGCGGCGGCCGCACCGGCCACGCGGAGACGGTGCTGGTCGTGTTCGACCCGGTCCGGCATTCCTACGCGGAGTTGCTGCGTCTGTTCTGGGAAGGACACGACCCCACACAGGGGATGCGCCAGGGGCCCGACGTGGGGCCGCAATACCGTTCGGCGATCTTTACCGCTGACGAGGAACAGCGGCGGCAGGCCCTGGAATCGCTGGAAGAGTGTCGCCGCGCGTTGCGCCGCGCCGGGCGCGGCGACGTGACTACCGAGATCGCGCCGTTGACCGATTTCTACTATGCAGAGGAATACCACCAGCAGTACCTTGCCCGCGGCGCATAGTGCGCGGGGAGCGCGCGGCTGCCGTGTCTGTCGCCGTGCCTGCGTCCCGGCGCCCGCCGCCGGCCCATGCGCCCGCTGGCCCCGGCTCCCGTCCGCCCTGGCGCGGGCGGTTGCCGCCGTCTTGTTGGCAACGGCAATACTCCTGCCGCCTCCGGTTGTGGCGGACGAGCCGCGGCCGGCGGTAGTGGACATGGAGCGCAAGTACCGGCAGCTTGAGGACGCCCGCGCCGTCTTGAAGCGCCGCCTGGACCGGCTGCGGCGCACCGTGAATGGCCTGCGTCTGGAACGGGAGCGGGCGCGGAAGACGGTGGCCGTTCTGGGCGAGGGTTACGCCTTGCTGCGCAACCAGCCGTTGCGGGCGGCTTTCTCTACTCAGGACGCGATCCAGCGCGAACAGGACCGGATCGCGGCGGTAGAGCGGCGCCTGGACTGGGTGGAGTCCCTACTCGACGAGGCGGCTGCCGGCGGCCGGGACGCCGACCAGGGTTGAACCGTCCGCGCCGATAGCGGTCATGCGCGCCGCATGGATGCGGTGGGCCAGTTCCTGTCGGCTCTCTTGCCGCACGCGCAGGTAATTGGGAGTGTAGCCGCCGTAGATCGTCGCCGCCCGGGGCCGTGCGGCGGGCGCGGTTGTCTCCGCCGCCTCCCACAGTACCGGCAACTCGCGATTCAGGAAGCGGCGCAGGAAGTCCAGGCGCAGACGAGAGACCAGCGCTTGCAATTCGCGGCTGCGCGCCTTCTTCGCCGTTTCCGGCACCATGGGTCCCATGCGCGCCGCCGCCGTGCCGGGCCGCGCCGAGAAACGGAAGGGATGCACCCCGGCGAAGCCCATGCGTTCGATGAATTCCAGCCCCTCCCGCCATTCCCGTTCGCCTTCGCCGGGGAAGCCGACGACGATGTCGGTGGTGATGCTCATGTCCGGGTGGGCTGCCCGCGCCTGCGCCGCCAGTCGTTCGTAGTCGCGTGTGCGTACGCGGCGCGCCATGCGCTTCAGGATTTTGTCGCTGCCGCTCTGCAACGGCAGGTGCAGGTGCGGCATCAGCCGCGGCGCCTCGAACAGGCGGAAAAAGTCCTCTGGCAGGTCCCAGGGCTCCAGAGAACCCAGTCGCAGACGGGGTAGATCGGTATCTTGCAGGATCGCCCGCACCAGCGTGTCCAGACGGCCGCCGCGCTCCGCGCCGTAACCGGCGGTGTGCACCCCGGTCAACACCACCTCGAGGACGCCGCCGGCGACCAGGCGGCGCACTTCGGCCACTGTCTCGGCGGCGGGGCGGCTGCGCTCCGCGCCCCGGGCGACGGTCACGATGCAGTAGCTGCAACGGTGCCTGCAGCCGTCCTGTATTTTGACGAAGGCCCGGCTGCGGCGCGGGCGCCGCCGGGGCACGGCCGTCTCCGGCAGTGCAGGCGGCACGGGCGTCATGGCGTCGAATAACGCCAGTGCGGCCGGGACCAGCCGCTCCTTGCCGGCGTTCGGCAACAGCAGGTCCGTCCGGCCGGCCGCCGCGGCCGCGGCCGGTTCCAGGCTGGCATAGCAACCGCTGGCGACTACCCGCGCCTGCGGTTGGCGGCGTCGGACGCGGCGCAGCAGTTGCCGCGATTTGCGCGCCGCCTCGCCGGTCACGGCGCAGGTATTGACCACCACCAGTTCGGCTTTTTCGCCGTCATCGGCGATTCGACACCCGCGCTGCCTGAATTCTCCCGCCCAGACCTGCGCTTCGGCCTCATTCAGGCGGCAGCCCAGGGTTTCCAGCCGAACCCGCATCTAAGCCGTCGCGCGGATGTCGCGGGTCGCCGTTCCCCTGGGGAAGGCTGCCGGCCAGGTACCGCCGGCGCGCGGATTGCGGTTGCGCGGATTACGCAAGGTTTGTCGGCGGCGAAGTCCGCGGGGGTATCTCCGGGGCATCCTCCGCGCCCGCCGTTTCCGGACCGCCGTTGCCGCACATCTCGGCCAAATGGCTGGCCACGCATGCCGGCAGCGCCCGCGGGTGGTAGCCTCCTTCCAGCAGGGAGAGCACCCGCCCGGCGCAGTGCCGTTCCGCCACCTCCAGGATGCGCCGGCTCATCCAGCCGTAACATTCCGTGCTCAACTCGATGTTGGCCAGGGGGTCGTCGCGGTGCGCGTCGAAGCCCGCCGACAGCACGATGGCCTCCGGGCGGAAGGCGTTCAGGGCAGGCAGCACCCGTTCGCGGAACGCCTGCCGGTACTCGGCGTCGCCGCTGCCCGCCGCCATCGGGCAGTTGACCGTCGCGCCGCGGCCGCGGCCATCGCCGGTCTCGTGGGCCGCGCCGGTGCCGGGATAGAAGGGGTATTGGTGCAGACTGATGTAGAGCACGGACGGATCCTGCTCGAAGCAATGCTGTGTCCCGTTGCCGTGGTGCACATCCCAGTCCAACACCGCGATTTTGTCCAGGCCATGCCGTCCCTGCAGGTAGCGAACCAGGATGGCGGCGTTGTTGAACAGGCAGAATCCCATGGCCAGAGCCGTTTCCGCGTGGTGTCCGGGCGGGCGCAGCAACGCGAAACCGTTGTCTATCGTCCCGTCCGCCAACCGATCCGCCAACTCCAGCGTCGCCCCCGCGGCCCGCAGTGCCACCTCGTAGGAATTTTTGCAGATGCGGACATCGGGTACATCCAGAAAAGGCGCTCCGTTGCGGCAGGCATGTTCGGCCCGGCGCACGTAGTCCGGCGCGTGCACGGCGCGCACCCATTCCTCCTCGCCGCGGCGGGCGGCGAGCTTTCGCAGGCGGGCGAACCAGCTCCTGCCCTGCAATTCTTTCAGGGTCGTCGTCAGTCGCTGGCGCCGTTCCGGGTGGCCCGCGCCCGTATCGTGTTCCAGAAAAAGCGGGTCGTAGAGAAATCCGGTGGCGGTCACGGCGTTGCCCCCGGCGCCGTTCCGGGGCGCGTTCTCCGTCCGGGGCGCCCGCAACGCACGTGCGGTCGTATGGCCTGTGGCTTGCGCATGGCAGGTCGCTACGGAGCCGCTTCGTGCTCCGGAGCCAGCGTTTTGGCGACGCGGAAACCGACGTAGCTGTACCGTTCCATCATATTTTTGCGGTTGCGGTTGGAAGAACGCAGGTACTGCAGATCGCTGTCCCAGGAACCGCCGCGCACCACGCGCCGCAGGCAGTCTCCCGTATCCCAGGACGACCCGTCCGTTGGCGCCCCGCGGTAACTGCCGTTCCAGCAATCCGACACCCATTCCCACACGTTGCCGTGCATATCGTGTAGGCCGAAGCCGTTTGCGGGGAGGCTTCCCACTGTCGCCGCGTATTCATGGCCGTCCGCGCTGCCGTACGCATTCGCTTGTTCGGCACTCCACGTGTCGCCGAAGGCGTATTTCGTCGCCGTTCCCGCACGCGCTGCGTACTCCCATTCCGCCTCCGTCAGCAGCCGGTACGGTTCGCCTGTTTTGGCACTCAGCCATTCCGTGTAGGCCATCGCTTCGCCCCAACGGACGTTCACCACCGGATTGTCTTTGGCCTTGGGGAACGGGGCCGCGGGAGCCGCCTGGAAAACATCGTACTCGGCCACCGTCACCTCGTAGATGCCTATCGCCAAGAGGTACTGTATGAAGACCTCATGTGCTGGGTGCTCGTCTTCGGTGCCTTCGCCGCTCAGATCTCCCATGCGGAAACTTCCCATCGGCAATGTCACCATCTCGGGGCAGGTATCGCAGTCCCGGAAACGCCGGCCCGCCGCATTCCCCGCGCGCATGTATTTCTGCTGGGCTTGTTTCAGTCTGGAAGCGCCGGGAATTAGCCCGCTTCCCTCTTGCAGCAGTGTCAGTGCGGCCACGTTGCCTTTTTTCCGGGCTGCTTCCTCCGCCAACCGCAGGTAGGTGTCCTCGAAGGAGCGGTATGCCCGAGCCAGGAACGGGTCGTCGTTCGGCAGTTCCTCCTGCAATCTGTGCAGGGTAATCCTGGCGGCAGCGACGTCGCGGTCGAGCAATTGCGTCAGCAGCGTCACTTTTACGGGCTCCAGCGGTCCCGATTGTTCCCCGCTTCGCTCCCGGTCGTGTCGGTGCCGGACTTGTTCTATTGCCTGTTCGATATCGGTGTGGGCCGTTTCCAGGAGAGCCGTTTTCCCGGTGATTTGTTCGACGCGGTCCAGTATGCCGCGGGCATCGGCGAAGCGGTTTTCCGCGGCAGCTTGTTGCACCGCCGGCAGGTATATCTCGGCGACCTGGTCTCGTGCCCGCTCCGGCGTCGGATCGTCCGGCGGCAACAATCCATCCAGGCGCCGCAAGAGGGACCGTACCCGGGCTTCCCATTCGTCGTCCCCGGCCCGGGGTTGCGCAATCAGCACTCCGAGCTTGACGCGTTCGTCGCTGGCAAACTCGCGCTGCATCTTTTCCCGTTCGGCGCCTGTCGCGCGCGCCAGCGTTTGCGCCTTATTCTTGAAGTCGCGCAGATCGCGGTCGTCCGGGGCAAGGGCCAGGGCCGGCAAGATATAGTTCAGCGCCTGTTGCGGGTTGCCCAGGGAACAGGCTTTGTCCGCGGCCTGTCGGTAGGCGGCGATGAGGCGCGGGCTCTTCAGCAGCGGGTGTTCGGGAGCGGCGACGGCCAGGATCTCCAGCACGTCAGTGATATCCTCGGCCTGATTGTCGGCCAGCAAGTTGCCCGCCGCGAGATGCGCTTCGTATTGCCGGCTTAACTCTTGGAGCAGCAGGGCCTTGCGCTCCTTTACTCCGAAGCGCAGCGCCTCCAGCCACGGGGTGTCGGGATAGAAGCTCTCCGCCCGCTTCAGCATCTGTTCCGCCCGCGGGAAGTCGTAGCTCCCCTGCTCGGGCATCGTAATTTCCTCAACGGCTATCTGGAAGGACCGTTGCAGGGTGTAGCCCGCTATGTCCAGGATGCGCTGGCGTTCGTCCGCGCGGTATCGATCCAGCGTTTCCAGGGTCTGGATGATGGCCTGTTGGTCTCCCTGCTCCAGGACCGTGATCACTTGGTTGATTTGGCGGTGGCGTACGTATTCCAGAACCGGCCAGAGGCCGGCCAGGAGGAGTGCCGCCGTGGCCGCCGTCGCCCAGAGCTTCCAGGAACGTTTGCGCGGCGCCGTGTCGTCCTCCTCTTTTGCCCAGGCTTGGTATTGGCTCTGCCACATTTTGGTCGCCCGCGGAGGCTTGCCCTCCAGTTCCGCCAGCCAGGTGGTGATGTTGGTGCTGCGGTTCTTGCGCTTGAAGGCCAGCGCCTGTCGCAGCGCTTGCATCTGTTGCGGGCTCAGGTCTTTGACGGGGGCCGGCGTCAGGCCTTTGTCACAGGCGACGTTGGCGGGTATTTTGCTGAAGGGGTGCTCGCCGGTAAGCAGTTCGTAGGTCAGGCAGCCCAGTGCGTAAATGTCGTCACAGGGGTCGGGGCTTTTCTGCTCCAGCATTTCCAGGCTGGCGTAGGCCGGGGTGAGCGCGCCCAGTTTGCCGGCGTCGAACAGCGTATGGGTATGATCGCTGGACAGGGGATCGGTCAAGACGCGGGCAATGCCGAAGTCCAGCAGCTTCACGCTCTTGTCATGGAGCATGAAGCAGTTGCTGGGCTTGAGATCGGCATGAACGATGTTCTTCTGGTGAATGTATTTGAGGGCCTTTCCCAGATCCCGGATGATCGGCAACGCCTGCTCGAGGGGCAGCCCGCCGTTAGGGATTACGGTGCGCCGGATATAGATATCGAGCGGCAGCCCCTCCAGCAGCTCCATGAGGATGTAAACCTGGTAGCTGTTGGCGCTGAGCCGGTCGAAGTCGTAAACGGTGACAATGTTGGGGTGAGTCAGCCGCTGCTGCCTGCTGAACTCCCGTTCCATGGCAATGAAGGCCTCGGGATGTTGCTTGAAGTCTTCATTGAGCAATTTGACGGCCAAATAGGGATTCTGGTCTCGGGCCTCCTGCTTCAGCAGGTCTATGCACTTGAAAACTTTGCCCATGCCGCTCTGGCCGATAAGTTTCAGCAATTTGAAGCGATTCCGGATGACACTGCCCACATCCAGCGTCTCCGCCTCGTCCTCTTGTTGCTCCGGCGGTTGGGATTGTGCGTGCAGGGGGTCGTTCGATGGACCGTCTATCTGGCCCTCGTTCGGTTCACGGTTCGGCAGGACGGGCGCGTCGCTGATCTCCGAGGCCGGCAGGAAGTCCAACAGGCTGGGGACCTTGGTCGGCGCCTCGTTCTCCGCCGCGTTTGCCATGGCCAGCGCGTCTCGTACATCCTGGGCGGTTTTTGCCTCGCGGTCGGCGGAATGCGCAACAGGGGCCGCGTCGCCGTCCGCGGCATTCGGAGCATCCGTCCCCCGCTCCCTGGCGTTCATGGCAATCACGGCCGCACCCTGGCGTTGTTGCTGCGGTTGCTCGGCCCGCATTTTGTCAGCGATATGTGTCTGGCACTGCACAATATGGCGCTTGACAGAGGAGTACAGCCCGATGCTCAGCAATCGTTCTACGTAAGCATGCTCCAGTTGCTCGAGCATGGACTCCGCCAGTTGCGGTTGTTCGTCCAGCAGTTCTTCAAGCCGGGAGCACAGGCGCGCGATCCCGACTTTGCCTTCGCCCAGGGCGACTAAAGTGCTACGGAAATCTGGCATAAAAGGGAGGCGTCTGCCCTTGAGGAATAGGGCAGCATTGTAGGGGCGAGGGCGGGTTTACTGCGAGCCTCCTTGTGTCGCGTACGGTAACCCGACGACCTCAGCCAGAACAGCCAGCTTTGCATTGTTTGCACCGTTTGTTTTGTATGGCTGAATCTCTATTATACCTCCAATATATAGACTAAGTCCATGCCGCAATAGGGGCCCGGACATAGGGCGCCTGGGATGGCGTCGGAGGAGGCGCAAGGGGCAAGCATCCGCGGGGCATGGCGGGGTTCCGGGGGTTGCTGGAACCGGCTCCTTGAAGGATGGGGCGCAACCCCGTCGCCGCGGCTCGGGTGGTGACCGTGCCGGTTTTGTGCGCCTCCGGTGGGGTGACCGCCGGTGGTGTCTGCCGGCAAAAGCCGGGGCTGGCGTCGGATGCTGTTTTCAGCGCAGCCGGCGTACGATCTCGGCAGTGAATTGCCTCGTGTTGGCGTCGCCGCCCAGATCGGGGGGGCGTACCCCGGCCTGCAGGGTGTCGCCGATGACTTGGCGCAGGCGCTTCCCCAGGCCGTGTTCGCCCACATGTTCCAGCATCATGGTGGCGGCCAGCATCAGGGCGCAGGGATTGGCAACGCCCCGGCCTGCGATGTCCGGCGCGGATCCGTGCACGGCCTCGAAGATGGCTGCGTCGTCGCCGATATTGCCGCTTGCGGCCAGTCCCAGCCCGCCGACCAGCCCGGCGATCTCTTCCGAGAGGATGTCGCCGAACATGTTGGTGGTGAGGAGCAGATCGAATTGCGAGGGGTCAAGCACCAACTGCATGGCGCAGTTATCTACAATGCGGTCCTCGATCTCCAGCCGGTCCCGGTAGCGTTGCCCAATTTCCATGGCGGTCTCCAGGAACAGCCCGGTGAGGGTCTTGAGGATGTTGGCTTTGTGCACGATAGTGACCTTGCGGCGGCCGTGGTCCAAGGCGTAGCGGAAGCCGAAATCGGCGAATCGCCGGCACCCGAAGCGGGTGATGATGCCCGATGCCTCGGCCACGGCCTTGGGATCGCCGGCGATGGGAACGTAGTGCTCTACGCCCACGTACAGGCCCTCGGTGTTTTCCCGCAACAGCACCAGGTCTATGTCCTCGAAGCGCCCACCTCTGTAGAGCGAGCGGGCGGGGCGTACGTTGGCGTAGAGATTGAAGATCTCCCGCAACCGGACATTGGCCGAGCGGAACCCGGTGCCGATAGGGGTGTTCAGCGGCGCCTTCAGCGCGAGCCGGGTTTGCCGGATGCTGGCCAGTACCGGCTCGGGGAGCGCGTCGCCATGCTTCTCCACGGCGGCAGCGCCGGCTTGTTGTCGGTCCCAACGGAAGGGCGATCCCAAGGCATCCAGTGCCTCCAAGGTGGCCGCCATGATCTCAGGACCGACTCCGTCTCCCTCAATGAGGGTCGCTGGTATTGGTTTCATTGTTTGGGCTCCTGCCGCGCCGCGCCCCCGGCCGTCTGCGGGAGGCGGTCGGCGGGTGTCGCCGAAGCGTCCCTGCGCTCAGCTCGGTTGCAAGTCGGCGGCTTGCGAAACGGGGGGGGTGGCGGTGAGGTCGCTGAGGATGCGGGTTGCCTCCCGTAACAGCAGGTCCACTTGATCCAGCAGGTAGTTGCTGCGCTTTTCCTGCCCTTCTTCGTCGGCGTCCCGCTCGCCGGAGAGACGGCCGTCTTCTTCCTTTTGCAACGCAAGCAGCTCCTGATGCTGTTCCCGGCGCTTTGTTTCCCGCAACGAGACCGTGCGCCGCTCCCGGTTCTCCAGGGAGATCTGGATCTCCTTGCGCAGCAATTCGAAATCGGGGTCGGACGCGACCCGCTCCAGATGCTTGCGGCGCAATTGTTCGATGGAGACTGTCGGCGGCGGCAGCGGGGAGTAATCCAGCGGGTGCAACGTGTCCCAGCGCAGGGCGTTCTCCAGGGCGCGTTCGCCGTAGTCGGAGTCGTTCTCGGCGGTGGGAAAGACGATATCCGGCTCTACCCCTCGGTACTGGTTGCTGCCGCCGCTGATGCGGAAAAACTGGGCGATGGTCGTCTTCAGCTTGCCCAGGTCTTCGCTGTCCGACTGGTAGTAGCGATTGAGGTCAAGGATGTTTTGCACCGTGCCTTTGCCGAAAGTAGGCTCGCCGATGATAATCCCGCGCCGGTAGTCCTGGATGGCGCCGGCGAAAATCTCCGAGGCCGAGGCACTGCTGCGGTCCACCAGCACGGCCAGGGGGCCGGTGTAGAGGACCTCCGGGTCGGAGTCGTGATTGATCTCGATCTTGCCGCGGGAGTCGCGGGTTTGGATGATGGGACCGGTCTTGATGAACATTCCGGTAAGTTCCAGGGCCTCGCGCAACGAGCCGCCGCCGTTGCCGCGCAGGTCAATCACGATACCCTCGACATTCTCTTCCTTCAGCCCGGAGAGCAAATTGCGTACGTCGCGGCTGGTGCTGCGGTAATCTTCGTCGCCGCGGGTCTGGGCCTTGAAGTCCACGTAGAAGGAGGGGATGTCTATGACCCCGATCTGTCGTTCTTCCGGCAATTGGATGGTGAAGGATTGTGCCGCCCGCTGTTGCAGACGCACTTTGTCCCGGGTCAGCCGCACGATCCGGGTCGGTCCTTCCGGCCCCCGCCCTTTGGGCAGGATCTCCAGCCGCACGATCGAGCCCTTGGGGCCCCGGATGAGGTCAACCACGTCGTCCAGCCGCATCCCGATCACGTCGGATAGTTGCCCGCTGCTGCCTTGGCCGACGCCGACGATTCGGTCCTCGGCCTCCAGTTCGCCGCTGAGGGCGGCGGGGCCGCCCAGGATCAGCCGCTGGATCGTCGTGTATTCGCCGTTGGTGGAGTGCAGGACGGCGCCGATTCCCTCCAGGGACAGTTGCATGCTGATGTCGAAGTTTTCCGAGGTGCGGGCCGACAGGTAGGAGGTGTGCGGCTCGACGGCTGTGGTAAAGGAATTGATGAAGACCTGAAAAATGTCGTCGCTGTTGCGTTGCATGATGGCCGTCTCTATCGAGCGGTAGCGGCTGGCCAGGGTCTCCCGCGCCTCGGCGCCTTCTTTGCCGGCCAGGTGCAGGGAGAGCAGGTCGTTCTTGACTCGTTTGCGCCAGATCTCGTCGCGTTCTTTGAGGGAGACGGCCCAGGGTCCGTCGCGCCGATCATAGGTGTAGTTCTCGTCCGCGGTGAAGTCGAATTCCCCCTCCAGCAGGGACTGCGCATGGCGCACCGCTTGCTGCACCAGACGGCGGAACTGTCTGTAGATCTCGAAGGCAGGTTCCAGGTTGCGGGTCAGCAAGGCCTCGTCAAGGCGGTAGCGGTATTTGATAGAGAAGTCGTTTACCTGTTCCAGCATGAAGAACTGCCGGTTCGGGTCCAGGGCCTTCAGGTAGTTGTCCAGCACCTGGTCGGAAAGCGCATCGTCCACGCGGACTTTTTTGTAGTGGTAGTTCTTCAGTATGTGCAGGATGATCCCCGTCGCGCGATTGTGTTTGAGGTCCGGGATTAACTGTTCTTCCGGCACGTACAGGAGTTCGCGCTTGGCCGCCGCCGGCGCCGCGGCGGCTGTAGCCGCCGCGAGCGGCAGGAAGAGCAGCGCCGCCGCCAACCGGGCGATGGAACGTTTCCAGGTGCTTTGCATGGCCATACCTCGTTTATTGTCTATGCGCGGGGCTGGCGGGGAGCGATGCGTCTCCACCGCGGCCCCGGCCTTGTATCGCTATTATAATGCGTCGTTGCCGCCAAGTCAGTGTCCCGCTGTCCGTCTGTCCGGTTTTTGCGGCCCGCGGGTAGCTCTGCGCGCGGGGATTCGGGATATAATCGAGCGATGAGAACGGTCTGGCCCCTGTCAGTTTTCTCCCGCGGGCGGAGTCTTTACGGTCTGCGGTCGCTCGCCGCGCTGATTCTTGTGCTGGGCGCCTTCCCGGGCGCCTCGGGCGCGGCGCGCGGCGGGGAACGGGACTGGCCGCCGCCTCCGGGGAGGCTGCTGGATGTCGCTGGCCACCGGATGCATATCCATTGCCTGGGAGAGGGGGGGCCGACCGTAGTGTTCGACTCCGGTCTGGGGGGCATGTCGCTGGAATGGCGCGAAGTCCAGCGGCTGCTGGCGCCGCGGTTGCGGGTCTGCGCTTATGACCGCTCCGGGTATGGCTGGAGCGAGCCCAGCGCGGGAGATCGCCTCAGTTCGCAGCTGGCCGGGGAATTGCAAGTATTGCTGGAGGCCGCGCAGCTGGCGCCCCCTTACGTGCTGGTAGGCCATTCTTTCGGCGGCTATAACGTGCGTTACTTCGCGGCTGCCTACCCGGAGCGCACGGCGGGGTTGGTATTGGTGGACGCTTCGCATCCGGAGCAGGCGGAGCGCATCCCGCAGGTCGGCGTACCCCAAACCGGCAGGCGGCTGGTGCACCGCCAGGAGGCGAGCATATTGCGGATGGTGCGGATGTTCCAGAGCCCTTACCTGAGGGAGCAGTTGCGGCATTATCCGCAAGAAATACGCGACCAGGTGTGGTCTCTGGTCACCTCGGGGACGGCGATTGCCGCCCAGCGGCTTGAATTGCGCAGCTTTAACCGCAGCGCGCACGAGGTCTCTGCCCTCAGTTTGCCGCCGGGATTGCCGCTGGCGGTGGTGAGCCGCGGCCGGCGGGTCTGGGCGGAGACTCCGCTGGGGAATGCCCGGGAGACCGTCTGGGACGAGATGCAGCGCGAGTTGGCCGCTCTAAGCGGCGACAGCCGCCGCTGGATTGCCGAGCAAAGCGGTCACATGGTGCACCTGGAGCAGCCCGGGAAGGTGGCGGAGGCGGTGGTGTGGGTGGCCGGCCGCGCCTGCGTACGCCTGCGGCAGGCCGATTGCCAGCGCCTGCTGTGAACGCCGCCGCGAACGTTCAGGACGGATCTTCGTCCGCGGCGGATCGCTCCTCGATCCCCAGCAGCTCGATCTCGAACACCAGGGTCGCATCGGGGCCGATGGTGGGCGGCGAACCCTCGCGGCCGTATCCCAGGGCGGGGGGGATGTAGGCGCGCCACTTGGCGCCGACCCGCATTTTAGGCAGCAGGCGCTGCCAGCCGCGGATCATCCTCTTCAAGGGTAGCGACGCCGGTGCGCCGCCGCGGTGGGAACTGTCGAATTCCTCGCCGTCAATCAAGCTGCCCCGGTAATGCACCCGCACGATGTCGCTCAGCCCCGGCCGCCTTCCCTGGCCTTCCCGCAGGATTTCGTACAGCAGGCCGTCCGCCAACTCCGTCACCCCCTCGCGGTTCCGGTTTTCGGCGAGGAAGCGGCGCCCCTCCTCGCGGTTTTTGTTCCCCAACTCTCGCCATTGGCGCAGCCAGTCCTCCTTGTACAGCAGCAGCAGTTTGGCGATCTCCGGCTCTTCCAGGCGCAGCGGGCGCTCCGTGAGCGCATCCTCGATCCCCTGGGAAAAGTTTTGCATCCGCAGCCGCGATTTGTGAATGGACAGGTGGCGGCTGTAATGCACGCCCAGGGAATAACTGGTGTCCTTCGACGCCGCCGCTTCCGGCTTGCCGGCCCGGTTGCGCTCGAAGGCGATCAGCAGGGAGGACATGGTTTGGGTCGGGAGTCGGAACTTGCGGCCCGTCAGGGCGTCCCGGACCCCGGAGACGAACGCGGTCGCGTCCAACCGGATCCCGGAGGCGATCTGCCGCGTATCGCGGCCGAACTGCACCCCCAGGGCGTAACTGGTCTGTTCCGTGGCCAGCTCCGCGGCAGCCGCCGCCCCGGCGAGCAGCAGGGCGCAGGCGGCCAGGGCGGGCGCCGGCGGCAAAGGCCTCACCGCGCCCCCTGCAACTGCGTGGCGGGGAGGTAGTAGCCCAGCAACTCCCGCCGCCAGAGGGCGTTGTTGCGCCGGCGTTCGTCCGGGGCGGTGTAGCTGTAGCGGTACAGCAGGGCGCGGACGTACCGCGGCGGTTGGTCGGGGAAGGGGTTGTAGTCGAACAGGGCAATCACCGGCGGGCTGTTCCGCAACAGGCGATAGACCAGGTTGCCAACCCAGGGATGCTCCCTTGCCGTGCCGAGGACGGCGAACCAGCACTGCCAGTCCAGCCGCGGCTGGTGCGGGAAGATCCACGGCAGCCCCCTGGCGGTGGGGCCGGGTTTGTAGCGGAAGGAATACTCTTGCCAGGAGCGGCGGTCCCGGCTGCCCTCGAGCACGAGTTCCAGGCGTTGCGTCGTCATCACCGCGAATACGCCGTAGGGATTGACGATACGCAGGGGGCGCAGGAACCGTTCCGCGGCGGCCGCGCCCGGCAGTTCCTGGGCGGCGAACAGACGCCAGAACTGGGAGGCGTTGATCGTTACCACCGTTGCGGCCAGCGTCGCGGTCGCCCACCGGATTGCCGCCCGCGGCGGCGGGGAGGCGGTAATCTCGGTGCGCCACCTGGCAGGCAAGACGCTTCGCAATGCGGCATCGTCGTACAGAGAGAGGCACAGCAGCATGGTCAAAAGATTGAAAAAATTATAGTTGCCGGTCAGCAGTATGCACAACTCCAGGAGCAGGATCGCGGCGCCGGCCAGGAAACGCGCCTGGCGCGGCAGGAAGATCAGGAATACCGCGGCCAATTCGATGCCCAGGGTGGCTGCCGCCGAGAACCGGTGCCACGCATCGGGCAGATGGTGCGCGTACCAGGCCAGGGGCGTGGGCAGCGGCTGGGTCTCGTAATGGTATTGCAGGGCGGTCAGGGCGGCCCAGGAAGGGTCGCCGCCCAGGAGTTTCACCGCCCCGGACAGAAACACGAAGCGGAACAGCAGCCAGCGGTACAGCCACAGGGAGAGCGCCGAGCCCGGGGAGAGGAAAATCGCCAGGAACCCCGCCTCCAGCAGCAGGAGGTCCCATTGGAACCGCAGGAACACCTGCCCGGCGTGACACAGCGACAGGTACATCACGAACGCGAGCGCGGCGGCGAGACGCCCGCCTTTGCCCAGCAAGATAAGCGCGGCCAGGAACCATCCCGCCAGACAGACGGCATGCAGGGCGAGGTCGCCGGAATGCAGCCAGAACAAAGTGGGAATGCGCCAGTAGGCAGAGCTCCCCAGCGCCTCGCGCGCCAGCTCCAGGTAGTCGCTTATCGGCAGGATGCCGCGGCTGCCCACGAGTCCCTCGATCTGAACCCAGAGCGAATAAAAGGCGATCGCATATACGGCGCCCAGCCCGCGCAGCAACAGGGCGCAGCTCAGTTCGTAGCGCGACGGGGGAGGCGGGCGGCGCCCCCAGAGCAGGCAGCTGATGCCGCTCAGCAGCCGCCGGTGCCGGGAGAGAAAGCGGTAGCCGAATTCGCTGATCGCGGCAAAGCCGGGCAGGCGCAGATACAGCCGCAGCCAGTGGCCGTGACCGGGCGCCAGGGCCAGGATCCGGTACGCCGCTTCGGCGCCTTGGCAGCGGCGGCCGTCCGGCGGAAACAGCTGGATGGAGCGGCGGAAGGCGGCGACCGGCAACTCCGGGTAGTCTTGCGCCGCGTCCTGATAGGGACGGTAATCGGCCCGGTCGCCGGTGCGTTGCCGCCAGTAACCGACCCAGTAACGGCAGATATTGCAGGCGCCATCATAGATCAGCAGGCAAGGGGGCGGGGCGCTCACTCCGGCATGGCGCAGGGGCGTCGGGCAGCGAAGTCTTGCAGTTGCATCGCCGCCTGTTCCAGGGTCTCGGTTTCCGTTCCCCGCCTCCCTGCGCTCAGCAACCGGCGCCAGCGACGGCTGCCCGGCTGTCCGTGCAGCAGGCCGAACAAGGGCTGGACCAGGCTTTGGAAGCGGGTGCCGCGGCGCAGTTCGCGGCAGGCATAGCGTCGGTAGGCCCGGAAGATCTCCTGGCGCGGCGGCGGCGTCCGCCGGGCGCCGAAGATCGCCGGGTCGGCGGCGGCCAGCAGGTAGGAGTTATGGTAGGCGGCGCGCCCGATCATGATCCCGTCCACGAGGCCCAGTTGCGCGCCGGCTTCCTCCAGGCAGGAGATGCCGCCGTTCAGAACGATCTCCAACTCCGGGAAGTCTCGCTTCAGCCGGTGGACGCGGCCGTGTTGCAGCGGCGGGCGGGTGCGGTTCTCTTTTGGGCTCAGCCCCCGCAGCCATGCTTTGCGCGCGTGCACGATAAAACCGCGGCAGCCGGCGGCGGCGACCCGCTCCACGAATCCGGCCAGGTGCCGGTAGCTGTCGCAGCGATCGACGCCGGTACGGGTTTTGACGGTGACCGGTGTCGCGACCTGTTCGCACATGGCCGCGACGCAGTCCGCCACTTGCGCCGGCTGCGCCAGCAGACAGGCCCCGATCCGGCCGCTGCTCGCCGCCTGGCTGGGACAGCCCACATTGAGGTTGATTTCGTCGAAGCCGGTCCGCTCCGCCATGCGCGCGCACTCGGCGAGCGACTCCGGGTCCGAGCCGGCCAACTGTAGCGCCAGCGGGCGCTCGGCGTCATCGCAGCGCAGCGGCAGGGCGCCGCGCAACAGCGCCTGGCAAGGGATCATCTCCGTGTACAGCAGGGTGTGGCGGGAGAGGGTCCGTGCCAGGCGCCGGAAGTGCCGGTTCGTCCAGCCCATCATCGGCGCCACCGAGAGGCGCCGGTCCGGGGACGCGCGCGGGGCCGGATTCGGGGCTGCCGCGTTCATCCCGCTGCCGCCGGGGCGTAGTGTATTCGCAGCAGGCGGGCGGTGAAGTGCGGGCGCAGGTAGAAACTCCAGGACACGCCGTCCTCGCCGGCGGGGGCGCCTTGCGGGCGCAGTTGCAGGTAGTTCCCGTAGCGCCCGTCCAGGAATTCCGTCCCTTCCAGGCGCAGGATCTGGAGCAGTTCTTCCCAGTCGGCGCGCAGCACTTCCGCTTCGCCCGGCGTCGGCGACCAGAGCCAGGGCATCCCGACCCGGCGCTGCGCCGGAGACAGCCCCGGTTCGGCCAGTACCGGCACCCACAGTACGCGCGCCAGTTTGCGGCGCAGCGCGGAGTCTTCCCATACGGGGGCGGTGTCGCGTTGCCGGGAGACGGCGCAGACGAAGGTGGACTCCAGCGTGCGCCCGTCCCGGCTGACGGGCAGGCTCTTGAGCTCGATGCCCAGGGCGGAGAAATCGGGGCGGGAACGGGGGCCGGCGTCGGTGCCTAAGGCCGCCTCGAGCAGCCGCCCGACCCAGCCGCGGTCGCGGCGCAGGTCCCGTGGCGGGCAGGCGCCCAGTCGCCCCGCGATCTCGCCCAGGGTGCGGCCCGCCAGCGCCCGGCCGCGGGTGCGCAATTCGTCCTCGTCGGCGGGAGGCAGGGGCCGGTACATGCTCAGTTTTCTCCCAGCATCTCCAGGATGGCGCCGCGCAGGCGTCGCCGCCGGGCCGGGTCTCGCACCCTGCCGCCGCCTTTGCCGGCGAGGAAAAAGAAGTCCCTGACGCGCTCGCCGTAGGTGGCAATCTTCGCCCCCTGAAGTTGCAGTTCCGAACGCCGCAAGGCCGTGCCGATCCGAAACAGCAGTCCCGGCCGGTCCATGGTGGCGACCTCCATGATGGTGCGGTCGTTGTCCGGATCGTCCAGGAAATCAATGCGGGTTTCGATCCGGAAACTGCGCGCCTGTCGCGACGCCAGCCGGCTGACCTGCAACGGTATATCGGGCCGGGCCAGGACGTGTCGCAGGCGCTGGGCGATCTCGCGCGCCCGCTGCCCGCTGCCTACGCGCTCGCCGCTGCGCTCCAGCACGGAGTAGCTGTCCAGCGCGCCGCCGTTCGAGGCGGTAACGATGCGGGCATCTACGATGGACAGGCCGAGTTGGTCCAACGTCCAAGTGGCGGCGATGAAACTGCGCCCCCGTTCCGGCAGATGCAGGAACACCTCGGTGCAGTCGCGCGAGGTGCGGCGGTTGACCAGGACCAGCGGCTGCTCCGGCTGCCGCCGGCCAACGATGCCGCGGGCGTGCCAGGCGATCTCGTCGGCACGGTAGCGCAGAAAGTATTCCTCGCCCAGCCGCTGCCATAGCCGCTCTGCCAGCGACCGGCAGCCGTTGCCGAGTAGCGACAGGGCCTGTTCGCGCGTCCCGCGGATCCGCTCTCGTTTGGCGATCGGCCTGCCGCGCCCCCGGCGCAATGCCTGCAGGACGCGGTCGTACAGGGTGCCCAGCAAGTGGTTCTTCCAACTGTTCCACAATTTGGGGTGCGTGCCGCTGATATCCGCCACTGTCAGCAGGTAGAGGTAATTCAGCTGATCCTGGTCGCCCACCTTTTCGATAAAGCGCTCGATCACGGAGGGGTCGTCCAGGTCTTCGTGTTGGGCCGTATGCGACAGCAGCAGATGGTACTCCGTCAGCCAGGCGACCAGTTGGCAGTCGTACTCGCCCAGCCCCAGGTAATGGCAGAAATCCAGGGCCTCCTGCGCCCCCAGCAGGGAGTGGTCGCCGCGGCGGCCCTTGCCGATGTCGTGCATCAGCGCAGCCAGGTACAACAGCGGTCGCTTGGGGATCTGCCGCATGATCTCGTGGCACATGGGGAAATCGGGCGAGCGTCCGGCGGCGAATTCGTCCAGCCGTTCCAGCACCGCCAGGATGTGCGCGTCCACGGTGTGGATGTGGAACAGGTCGAACTGCATGCGCCCCTCGATGTCTCCGAAGGCGGGCAGCACGGCGGCCAGCACTCCGTAGCGGTGCATTTGCCGCAGGGCCCGCCCGACTCCCCGCGGCTGGCCGATGATCTCCAAAAACAAGCTGCGGGTCCGCAGGTCGCCGCGGAAGTTGTCGTCCGCGCGCTTGGCGCTGTCGCCAATCAGGCGCATCGTCGTTGTCGCCAGGCCGTCCAGCCTCTCCTCCTGCATGAGCAGCAGAAAGGGTTCCAGAAGGGCGTGCGGATAACGCTGGAATACCCTGGGATCGCGGGCCTCCAACTGGCCGTCCCGCTCCCGGAAGCGGCGATTCAGCCGGGTTTCGCTGTGCCTGGCCCGCGGCGCGATCCGTTCTCCGAGTTGCCGCAACAGGATCTCGTTCAGCAGGCCGATCCTGCGGGCTGCGCGGTAATACTCCCTTGTGAACCGTTCCACTCCGGCATTGCCCGGGGCAGTGTGGCCCAGCAGTGGCGCGATGCGCCGCTGATAGTCGAACAGCAGGCGTTCCTCGCGCCGGCCCGCGAGCATGTGCAGGGCGTAGCGTATGCGCCACAGGAGCGCCCGGCTCTCCTCCAGCGCGCGGCTCTCTTCGGGCAGCAGCAAGCCCTGCCGGCGCAGGTGGCGCCAGGGGTCGCCGCCAAAATGGCGTATGGCGACCCAAGCCACGGTATGGATGTCGCGCAGGCCGCCCGGTCCGTCTTTGATGTTGGGTTCCAGATTGTGCCGCCCGACCCGGTTGTGGCGCTCCTCCTGTTCCCGCAACTTGCCCTGGAGAAAGCGGCGCCCGGGGCAGATCCGCTCCGCTGCGATGGCGGCGCGCATGGCCTCCGCCAGGTCGGCGCGGCCCAGCAGCGGCCGTGCTTCCATCATGGCGGTCAGCACGGAGAGATCGGCGCGGGCCGCGCGCATGCACTGGCTCGCGGTGCGCACGCTGTGACCGATCTGCAGCCCGGCGTCCCAGAGAGAAACGAGGAAGCTTTCGACTGCCGCGCTGGCGGCGGCGCCCATGCGCCCGCGGTGGAGGATCAGCAGGTCAATATCGGAGTACGGGTGCAGCTCGCCGCGGCCGTAGCCGCCCACGGCCGCCAGCGCCAGCTCCCCCCCGGCCAGGGCGGAATGCCGCCGCCAGGCCCGGCGCAACAGGCGGTCCGTCTGCCGGCTTTGCTCGCGCACCAGCGTCTCAATGGACTCGTTGGCCAGGAACCTCCGATCCAGGGCGTCCCGCTGGCGGCGCAGTTGCAGGCGCCAGGGCGCTGCCGGCGCGCCGCTCTCCGCCGGCCGCTCCGGACCGGGGCCGCCGGCAGTCGGGAGGCGCCCTGGGCGGTCCTTCAGAATCTCTCCTCCTCTCGCCGGGTCAGCACTTCGCAGGCGCTTGCCGTAATCAGTATGGTGTGTTCCCACTGGGCGGAAGGGCTCCGGTCCCGGGTGACCACGGTCCAGCGATCGTCCAGCAGCTGTACCCGCCGCTTGCCGGCGTTGAGCATGGGTTCGATGGTGAAGGTCATGCCCGGGCGCATCGTGACGCCGGGGTCGTGGCTGCGGTAGTGCAGTACCTGCGGGTCTTCGTGGAATTCTCTGCCGATGCCGTGGCCGCAGTATTCGCGCACCACCGAAAAGCGGGACGCCTCGGCGTGATCCTGGATCGCCGCCCCGATCGCGCCGAGGTTGGTCCCGGGGCGTGCCGCCCGGATGCCTTTTTGCATGCATTCGTAGGCCACTTCGACCAACCGCCGGGTGCGGGCGGGGGGCGTGCCCACCAGGAACATTTTGCTGGTGTCGCCGTGGTAGCCGTCCTTGATCACGGTCACGTCTATGTTGACGATATCCCCCTTGCGCAATCGGCAATCGTCGTTCGGGATGCCGTGGCAGACGACGTGGTTGACCGAGGTGCAGATGGAGCGCGGAAAGCCGCGGTAGTGCAGCGGCGCCGGGATCGCCTGCTGCTCGTTGACGATGTACTCGTGGCAGAGCCGGTCCAATTCGCCGGTGCTGACGCCGGCCCGCACGTGCGGGCCGATCATTTGCAACACCTCGGCGGCCAACCGCGAAGCGACTCGCATCTTTTCTATTTCCTCGGCGGTTTTGATGGATATGGCCATGGGACTGCTATTGTACAGGTTCGGATACACAGG
>JAPPPX010000156.1 GCA_028817305.1 Gammaproteobacteria bacterium
GCGGCGGCAGCATGACCGCCATGGCGCCCATGGCGGCGACCATCACCATCCGCGAGGACGACCCGGCGGCGCGCATGGAGCGCATGGAGCAGGCGGCGACGGCGCTGAACCGGGCGACGGCGGCGCTGACGGTGCCGGTGATCGCGCGCCGCTTCGATCCGGGGCGCGGCCTGGCCAGTCCGGGCCTGGCGCTGAATCTGGGCGGCCAGCAGGTGCTGGCGCCATCCTCCGACGACGCCGCGTCCGGCGCACCCACTGCCGCCCCCAACGCATCCGCCGCGCCCACTGCCACCCCCGGCGCAGCCGCCGCCCCGGCCATTGGCCTCCCGCAGGGCCTTAGCGCCGCCGTGTCCACCCCGTCCACAATGTCCACAGCGTCCACCCAGTCCACCCAGTCCACCGCAGCGGCAACAACCACCCCCGGCGCCACGGCCACCCCTGCCCCCACCACCCCCCTGGATCTTGGCGCCCTGGCCCAGCTAGCGGCAACCCAACTCCAGGCCCTGGACCCCACCTCCCCAGCCACCGAAAGCCGCTCCCTGCTGCAACTCCTGGGCAGCTCCGGCTTCTCGGCCACCAGCGAGCGCGGCGGCGGCAACACGCTGTCCCTGTGGGGCCGCGGCAACTACATGTCGCTGGAGGGCGAACCGCTGGAGGGCGGCACCACCTACGACTACGACGGCGACAGCTACGGCTTTTACCTGGGCCTGGACGGCCGCTACGACGATTACCTGGCAGGCTTGGCCGTAGGCTACACCGTGGGCGACATAGAGCTGCGCACAGTGAGCGGCCCGGCGGCGGGGGCGGCGGGGGATCGCAGCGATTTCGAGAACAACCTGGTAGCGGTGTATCCGTATGCGGCTTGGCAGCCCTCGGATCGCGTAAGCGTATGGCTGATGGCGGGCTACGGCCAAGGCGAACTGGAGATCGAGGAACGGATAGGCACGACCACGCGCAAGGCGAGCAGCGACACGGATTTGTGGCTGGGCGCGGCGGGTTTCGGCTGGCGCCTGCCCACGGCGGGCGGGCTGGACCTGCTGTTGCGCCTGTGGGCGACGACGCTGCACGGCGAGACGGACGGCGGGAGCTTCGACGACGGTGCGCTACTCCCCAAGACGGAGACGGACGCGCAGCAACTGCGGGGCGAGGGGGAGCTGGGCTGGGCCTTCGGCTCCGGCGACGGCGCCCGCTTGCGTCCGTACCTGCGGGCGGGTGCGTCTTACGACTTCGGCGACGGCGCGCGCGACGCGGCAACGGGCGAGTTCGGGGCGGGCTTCCGTCTGCACTGGCCGCGCCTGGGCCTGGAAACGGAGTGGGAGGGCGAGGTGCGCCTGGCCAGCAAAGGCGACCGCGACTACCGGGAGTACGGAGGCACGGGCACGTTGCGCTACGACCTGGGCGGCGACCGCCGGGGCCTGTCTGTGTCACTGCGCCCGAGTCTGGGGCTGGCGCGGGGCGCGGCGGACGACCTGGGCGCCTCGGGCGTGCCGCTGGACGGCGGCGCCTTTGGCAGTCCTGGTGCGTCGGGTCCTGTTGGGGCCGGGGCCGGGCGCGGCGCCGGCCTGGGCCTGCGCAGCGAGTTGGCGTATGGCATCGGCGACGTGCGCTTGGCGCGGGGCCTGCCGGGGCTGTTGACGCTGTACGGCAAGAGCGGTTTGTCGTCAGGGGCTAGCAGTTACGGCGGCGGGTTGCGCTTCGAGGCGGAGCGCCTCCTGCTGGATGCGGGGCTGCGGCACAAAAGCGGCGCCGACGCCGACAGCGAGTTGCTGCTGGACGCCACCCTGCGCTTCTGAGCGTCCCGCGGTTCCTGCTCCCTCACCCTGTCTCCCTCTCCCGGAGGGAGAGGGAAAAGAGGGGTGCCCGCCTTTGACGGCGCCTGTCGCCCTCTCCCTCCGCTGGCTTTTTCTGTCATTCTGGCCTCCTCCATGTCATTCCGGCTCCCTCCATGTCATTCCGGCTTCCTCTATGTCATTCCGGCGAAAGCCGGAATCCCGCATAGAAAGCGCGCGCTTCGCGCTCCTTCAGGGCGGAGCGAGGGCGCGGCAGACAGCCATAAACTCGCGCCGCCGCCTGCCGCCGCCATCGCTCGTATGTGCGCGTTCCGCGCTCTTTTTGCGCGGGATTCCGGCTTTCGCCGGAATGACAGAAAAAAAGCAGGCGGTGTAAAAAACCTATGGGCATCCAGCGAATAAAGCCTACTCCGCCATTTATATGTTGCTTTCCGTCATTCCGGCCTCCTCCATGTCATTCCG
>JAPPPX010000035.1 GCA_028817305.1 Gammaproteobacteria bacterium
CGGCGCTCCGCCCGGGCTGTAAGTATGGCCGCCTTGGCGGTATAATCCGGGAATTACGCGCCGTCCCGGCGGCCCCGAACGGGACGCCCGAAGGCACGGGACGCGGCGCACAAGACACGATGGAGTGAACGGTAGGGAATAGCGGTGTTTGCGGACTACTTCGCCATTCTGCTGTTTATCACGGTCGCCCTGGCCATGGGTTGCGCCATGCTGGCGGTGGGCTGCTTCGCAGGGCCGCGCCGCGGGGACGCCGAGAAGCAGTCCCCCTACGAATGCGGCTTCGAGGCCTTCGAGGACGCGCGCATCCCCTTCGACGTGCGTTATTACCTGGTGGCCATCGTCTTTATCATCTTCGACCTGGAGTTCGCATTCTTCTTCCCCTGGGCGGTTACCCTGAGGGAACTGGGCGCGCCGGCCCTGGCGGCGATGCTGCTGTTCCTGGCGGTGCTGCTGGTGGGCTTCATCTACGAGTGGCGCAAGGGGGCGCTGGAATGGGAATAATGGCAACAACGGCGGCGCCGCCGGCAACGCTGGCGGCGGCAGCGGCGACCGTCGGCGACAAGGGGTACGTCACGACCACGCTGGATAACGTGGTCAACTGGGCGCGCACCGGCTCGCTCTGGCCGATGACTTTCGGGCTGGCCTGCTGCGCGGTGGAGATGATGCATGCGGGGGCGGCACGCTACGACCTGGACCGCTTCGGGGTCATCTTCCGCCCCAGCCCCCGCCAGTCCGACGTGATGATCGTCGCGGGCACTCTGGTAAACAAAATGGCGCCCGCCCTGCGCAAGGTATATGACCAGATGTCGGAACCGCGCTGGGTGATCTCGATGGGTTCCTGCGCCAACGGCGGCGGCTATTACCATTATTCCTACTCCGTGGTCCGCGGCTGCGACCGGATCGTGCCGGTGGACGTTTACGTGCCCGGCTGCCCGCCGACGGCAGAAGCCCTGCTGTTCGGGATTATCCAACTGCAAAAGAAGATCCGGCGCACCCATACCGTCTCCCACGCAGTCTCCCCCTGAACCGGCAACGCGCCGCGTGAACGAGCGACTACAATTGGCGGAGCGGCTGCGGTTGCGGGCCGGCGACTTGCTGCGCGACTGCCGGCAGGGCGAGGATATGGCCGTCGCCGTGTGCGAGCCCGCGGCGCTGTTGCCGCTGTGCAAGCTCCTGCGCGACGACCCGGAATTCGCATTCGAGCAGCTGTCCGACCTCTGCGGGGTGGACTACGCCGCCTACGGCGACGTCGAATGGGAGACGACGGGCAGCACCCGCACCGGCTTCAGCCGGGGAGTGAGTCCCGACGCGCGCCAGGGATCGGCCCCGGCAGGGCCGCGCTTCGCGGTGGTCTATCACCTGCTCTCGCTGCGCCGCAACCGGCGCCTGCGCCTGCGCTGCCCGCTGGCGGAAGAGCCGCCGCGAGTGAACTCCGTGACTCCGGTCTGGAGTTCGGCCAACTGGTACGAGCGCGAGGCATTCGACCTGTTCGGGATTCTCTTCGAGGGCCACCCCGACCTGCGCCGGCTGCTGACCGACTACGGGTTCTGCGGCCACCCCTTCCGCAAGGATTTCCCGCTGGTCGGGCACGTGGAGGTGCGCTACGACCCGGACCGGGGGCGGGTGGTGCAGGAACCGGTCACCATCGAGAACCGGGTGCTGGTGCCGCGCGTGATCCGCGACGAGGGGCGCCACCGGCGCCCCGAGCCGCCGCCGGGATAAGCGGGTGCCGGAGATCCGCAACATGACCATGAACTTCGGGCCGCAACACCCGGCGGCGCACGGCGTGTTGCGGCTGGTGCTGGAGATGGACGGCGAGGTCATCGCGCGTGCCGATCCGCACATCGGGCTGCTGCACCGGGCTACGGAAAAGCTGGCCGAGAGCAAGCCCTACAACCAGAGCATCGGCTACATGGACCGCCTGGACTACATCTCCATGATGTGCAACGAACATGCCTACGTGCTCGCCATCGAGAGGCTGCTGGGGATCGCGCCGCCGCCGCGGGCGCAGTACATCCGGGTCTTGTTCGACGAGATCACGCGCATCCTGAACCACCTGATGTGGCTCGGGGCGCACGGCCTGGACATCGGCGCCATGACCATCTTTCTGTACTGCTTCCGGGAACGGGAAGACCTGATGGACTGCTACGAGGCAGTGTCCGGAACCCGTATGCACGCCACCTATTACCGCCCGGGCGGCGTCTATCGCGACCTCCCGGAGACCATGCCCCATTACCGGCCCTCGCCGCTGCGCAGCGAGCGGGCAACGGCCCGCATGAACGAGGCGCGCCAGGGGTCGCTGCTGGACTTCCTGGAGGATTTCAGCGACCGCTTCCCCAAATGCGTAGATGAATACGAGACCCTGCTGACCGACAACCGCATCTGGAAACAGCGCACGGTGAACATCGGCGTGGTCGCGCCGGAGCGGGCTTTGCAACTGGGCTTTACCGGGCCGATGTTGCGCGGCTCCGGCGTGGAGTGGGACCTGCGCAAGAAGCAGCCCTACGAGAGCTACGAGCAGCTTGACTTCCAGATCCCCGTGGGCACCAACGGCGACTGCTACGACCGCTATCTGGTGCGCGTCGCGGAGATGCGCCAGTCGAACCGGATCGTCCGGCAGTGCGTGGATTGGCTGCGGCAAAACCCGGGGCCGGTGATGGTCGAGGACCGCAAGCTGGCGCCGCCGCCGCGCGCGGAGATGAAGGGCGACATGGAGGCGCTGATCCACCACTTCAAGCTGTTCACGGAAGGCTATTGCGTACCGGAGGGCGAGACCTACGCGGCGGTAGAGCACCCCAAGGGCGAGTTCGGCATCTACCTGGTCTCGGACGGCGCCAACAAACCCTACCGGCTGAAGATCCGTGCCGCCGGGTTCGCCCATCTGGCGGCCATTGACGAGATGGTGCGGGGGCACATGCTGGCCGACGTGGTGGCCATGATCGGCACCCAGGACATCGTCTTCGGAGAGATTGACCGGTGACGGACGGGACCGGGGACCGGGCCGGGGGCGAGACGGGAACCGGGGCCGGGAACGGCGGCCGGGCGGTACTGAGCGAAGCCACCCGCGGGGAGATTGACCGCTGGCTGCGCAAATACCCGCCGGAGGGCAGGCGTTCGGCGACGCTGGCCGCGCTGCACGCGGCGCAGAAACAAAACGGCGGCTACCTGACGCAGGAAACGATGGATGCCGTGGCCGACTACCTGGGGCTGCGCCCCATCGAGATCTACGAGCTGGCGACCTTCTATTCCATGTTCGAGACCCAGCCGGTGGGGCGCCACAGCATTTCGGTATGCACCAACATATCCTGTATGCTGTGCGGGGCCGGGGAGATCGTCCGCCATATCGAACGCAGCCTGGGCATCCGCACTGGCGAATCCACCCCGGACGGACGCATCTACCTGAAGCGCGAGGAGGAGTGCCTGGCCGCCTGTTGCGGGGCGCCGATGATGACCGTGGACCACAAATATTACGAGAACCTCACCGCCGAAAAGGTGGACGAGATCCTGCGGCAACTGGACTGAGGCGGGACGGGCAACGGAGAGGATCGGAGCGATGTCGTCACTCAACCGGATCTGCTACCGCACGCTGGAATTCGACTCCCCCTGGACGCTGGAGAATTACCGCAAGGTAGGCGGCTACGAAGCCTGGAGCCGCATCCTGCGCGAGCGGACGCCCCCGGAAAAGATCGTAGAAGAGGTGAAGGCGTCGGGCCTGCGCGGCCGCGGCGGCGCAGGTTTTCCGGCGGGGCTGAAATGGAGCTTCATGCTGCCCGAAGCGGCGCCCAAGTACGTAGTCTGCAATTCCGACGAGAGCGAACCCGGCACCTGCAAGGACCGCGATATCCTGCGCTTCAACCCGCACGCGCTCATCGAGGGCATGGCGATCGCCTGCTACGCCATGGGCGCCGAGGTGGGCTACAACTACATCCGCGGCGAGTTTATGGACGAACCCTACCGGCGCTTCGAGGACGCCCTGGCCGAGGCCTACGAGGCGGGCTACCTGGGGCCGCGCCCGCTGGGCTGCCAGACGCCCGTGGAGATCCGTTCCAGCCTGGGCGCGGGGGCTTATATCTGCGGCGAGGAGACGGGGCTGCTGGAATCCCTGGAGGGCAAACAGGGCATGCCGCGCTTCAAGCCGCCGTTCCCGGCCCAGCACGGACTGTACGGCCGCCCCACGACCGTCAACAACACGGAGACCTTCGCCTCGGTGCCGACTATCCTGCGCGACGGGGGGAAGCGTTTCGCCGCTATCGGGGTCGAGGGCAGCGGCGGCCCCAAGTGTTTTTCCGTCAGCGGTCACGTCAACCGCCCGGGCAACTTCGAGGTGCCGCTGGGCACGCCCTTCCGGGAGTTGCTGGAGCTGGCCGGCGGCGTGCGCCAAGGGCGGCGCCTGAAGGCGGTGATCCCCGGCGGCTCTTCGGTGCCGGTCGTGCGCGGCGAACGCATGATGGAGACGAACATGGATTACGACTCGCTGGTCAAGGCCGGTTCGATGCTCGGCTCGGGCGCCGTGATCGTGATGGACGAAAGCACCTGCATGGTGCGGGTGCTGCGACGGATCGCGCGGTTCTACTACGCGGAGTCCTGCGGCCAGTGCACTCCCTGCCGGGAGGGCACGGGCTGGCTGTACCGGATGCTGACCCGGATCCTCGAGGGCCGGGCGCGGCGCGAAGACCTGGAAAAACTGGACGACGTGGCCAGCAAGATCGAGGGGCGCACCATCTGCGCCCTGGGCGACGCGGCGGCCTGGCCGGTGCGCAGCTTCCTGCGCGAGTTCCGGCAAGAGTTCGAGACCATGATCGAACGCGGCGGCGCCGCGGGGGAAGACGCCGCGGCGGCGGCCTGAGCCGGTGACCGACAAGGATAAAGAAGTCCGTTTCGAGGTGGACGGCCGCACGCTGCGGGCGCCGGCGGGCAGCATGTTGATCCGCGCCACCGACCGGGAAGGCATCTACATCCCGCGCTTCTGCTACCACCCGCAACTCTCGGTGGCGGCGAACTGCCGCATGTGCCTGGTGGAAGTGGAAAACGCACCCAAGCCGCTGCCCGCCTGCGCTACGCCGGTCGCCGAGGGGATGAAAATCCGCACTCGTTCCCCCCTGGCCCTGGAGGCGCAGAAATCGGTGATGGAGTTCCTGTTGATCAACCATCCTCTGGACTGCCCGATCTGCGACCAGGGCGGGGAATGCGAATTGCAGGATCTGGCGATGAGCTTCGGCCGCGACGTATCCCGCTACCAGGAGCGCAAGCGCGTGGTGCAAGACCAAGACATCGGCCCGCTGGTGCAAACGGACATGACCCGCTGCATCCACTGCACGCGCTGCGTCCGTTTCGGCGAGGAGATCGCCGGGCTGCGCGAACTCGGCACCCTGGGGCGGGGCGAAGACCTGGAGATCGGCGTCTATGTAGAGCGCAGCATGGCCTCGGAGCTGTCCGGCAACGTGATCGATCTGTGCCCGGTGGGGGCACTGACCTCCAAGCCGTTCCGCTTTCGCGCCCGCACCTGGGAGATGCGCCAACACCCCTCCGTCGCCCCGCACGACGCCGTGGGTTCCAACCTGCAGCTGCATGTGCACGGCGGGCGCGTCCTGCGGGTCGTGCCGGCCGAAAACGACGCGATCAACGAAGTCTGGCTGTCGGACCGGGACCGCTTCAGCTACGAGGGACTGTACAGCAAGGACCGCCTGCGGCGCCCGGCGGCGCGCACGGGCGAGAGCCTGGAGGAAAGCGACTGGGAACCGGCCCTGGATTTCGTCGCGCAACGGCTGCGGCGGCTGCTGGAACAGCACGGCCCCGACTGCCTGGGCGTCCTGGTCTCGCCGTCGGCCACCGTCGAGGAACACTACCTGGCGCAACGGCTGGCGCGGGGACTGGGCGCCCCGCACATTGACCACCGGCTGCGTCAGCGCGACTTCCGCCGCCAGGACGAGGCGCCGCCGTTTCCCTGGCTGGGCCGGTCTATTGCCGAACTGGAGCGGTTGGAGGCTGTGCTGATCGTCGGCGGCGACCCCCGCCGGGAGCAACCGCTGGTCAATCACCGCCTGGGCAAGGCGGCGCGGCGCGGCGCGGCAATAATGGCCATCAACCCCGTGGACTACGCTTTCAATTACGGCCTGGCGGCGCGGCTCGCCGTGACGCCGGGAGAGATGCCGGCAACGCTGGGCGCCGTCCTCGGGGCGGCCCTGAGCTGCGGCAAGCCCCCGGGCCAATCCATGCCGCGGGAACAGGCGCGGGAGACCGCCTCCTGCCTGCGGGGGCTGGCGCCGGAGGCGGCGCACCGGCGAATCGCCGAGGCGCTGTGCTCCCATGGCCGCACGGCGGTAGTGCTGGGCGAGTCCGCCCTGGCGCACCCGGAGTTCTCGCTGTTGCAGACGCTGGCCGGCCTGCTCTGCGCCGCCAGCGGCAGCTCGCTGGGCTATCTGCCGCCCGGCGCAAATGCCGCCGGCGCCTGCCTGGCCGGCACCCTGCCGCACCGCGGCCCGATGGGGCAGCCGGCCGCCAACACAGGACTGGCGGCGCACGCGATGCTGGAGCGGCAACTGCGGGGATACCTGCTGCTGGGAGTGGAACCGGAACTGGATTGCTGGGACGGGCGCCAGGCTTTGCAAGCACTGCGGAAGGCGGAACTGGTTGTCTGCATGAGCTCATGGTGCAACGCCGCCATGAAGGAATACGCCCATGCCGTACTGCCGGTCGCGCAATTCGCCGAGACTTCCGGAACCTTCGTCAATCTGGAGGGCGCCGCGCAATCTTTCGCCGCCGCCGTGCCGCCGCCCGGCGAAGCCCGCCCGGCCTGGAAGGTGCTGCGCATGCTGGGCGCGATGCTGGAGCTTTCCGGATTCGAGCACCGCTCCCGCGAGGATGTCTTCCGCGAGCTGCAACCGGCCCTGGCCGACATGCGGCCGGACAACCGCGCGAACTGGCGCCTGCAGGAGCCCGTCATCCCGCCGGCCGGCCCTGAATTACAGCGTTGCGGAGAGGTCTCCATGTACGCCGTGGACCCGCTGGTGCGCCGGGCGACATCGCTGCAGGCGGCCGCCGGCGAGAGCGCCGTGCGCATCCATCCCGCGCTCGCCGAACGGCTGGCGCTGGGGGCGCAAGTGCGGGTGCGCCAGGGCGGGAACGAGCTGGTACTGCCGCTACGGTTGGATGCCCGGATCCCGGAGCGCTGCATACACATCCCCGGCGGCTGGGAAGCCGCCCTGCCCCTGGGCGGCCGGTACGGCGAAGTGCAGCTCGCCCAGGCGTAAAGGGACGCAGCGCGGGCGGACACGAAACCATGGAGTATCTTCGCGGCCAGGCGCAATCGTTGCTCAATCTCCTGCTGCCGGAGCCGATGACGGCGGGCGCCCTGATCCTGGCGGAGACGCTGGCCAAGATTTGCCTGTTGCTGGCCCCCCTGATGCTGTGCGTGGCCTACCTGACCTACGCCGAGCGCAAATTGATCGGCTACATCCAGTGCCGCCTGGGACCCAACCGCGTGGGGCCTGGCGGCTGGCTACAGCCCGTTGCGGACGCGATGAAGCTGCTGCTCAAGGAGGTGATCCTGCCGCGGGGCGCGAACCGGACCTTGTTTCTGGCCGCGCCGATCCTGTCGCTGGCGCCCTCGCTGGCCGCCTGGGCCGTGATCCCCTTCGGCGACGAACTGGTACTGGCCGATATAAACGCCGGCCTGCTGTACGTATTGGCGCTGACTTCGCTGGCCGTTTACGGGGTGATCATCGCCGGCTGGGCCTCCAACTCCAAATACGCCTTCCTGGGCGCCATGCGCGCGGCGGCGCAGATCGTTGCCTACGAGATCGCAATGGGCTTCGCCCTGGTGGGGGTGCTGATCGCGGCCGGCGACCTCAATCTGGGGGCCATCGTGCGCGCCCAGGAGGGCAGCCTGCTGCATTGGTTCTGGCTGCCGCTGCTGCCGCTGACGCTGGTGTATTTTATCGCCGGCGTGGCCGAGACCAATCGCGCGCCCTTCGATGTGGTCGAGGGAGAATCGGAGATCGTGGCCGGCGTACACGTCGAGTACAGCGGCATGGCCTTCTCGATCTTTTTCATGGCCGAGTACGCCAACATGCTTCTGATCTCGGCGCTTTGCGCCCTGATGTTCTTCGGCGGCTGGCTGTCCCCGTTCCAGGGCATCCCGCTGCTGGAGCCGGTCTTCGCCTGGGTGCCCGGGCTGGCCTGGCTGATGCTCAAGACCTCCTGCTTCCTGTTCCTGTTCCTCTGGCTGCGGGCCACCTTCCCGCGCTACCGCTACGACCAGATCATGCGCCTGGGCTGGAAAGTGTTCATCCCCATCACGATCGTCTGGCTGGTACTGGCCGCGGCGCTGACCGTTGCCGGGATGCCGCCCTGGTTCGACTGATGCGCGAGTCAACCTCCGCATTCCGCGCGTTGGGCAGATTCCTGGACGGCATGCTGCTCGCCGAGTTGATCAAGGGGCTGCGCCTGACCGGGCGGCACCTGTTCAGCCGCAAGATCACCGTGCAGTATCCCGAAGAGAAGACGCCGCAGTCGCCGCGCTTTCGCGGACTGCACGCCCTGCGGCGCTACCCCAACGGAGAGGAGCGCTGCATCGCCTGCAAACTGTGCGAGGCGGTCTGCCCGGCCGTGGCAATCACGATCGAATCGCAACAGCGCGCGGACGGGACGCGGCGCACGAGCCGCTACGATATAGACCTGACCAAGTGCATATTCTGCGGCTTCTGCGAAGAATCCTGCCCGGTGGACTCCATCGTGGAGACCCGGTTCTTCGAATACCACGGCGAGCAGCGGGGCGACCTGCTGATGACCAAGGAAAAGCTGCTGGCGGTGGGTCAGGATCTGGAAGATCAGATCGCCGCCGACCGGGCGGCGGACGCCGCGTACCGGTAATGGGCGGCGCGGCAATGGGCGGCGCGGCCGGCAGCGGCATCGAGGCGGCGGTATTCTTCCTGTTCGCGGGGCTGCTGCTGGGCGCGGCGCTGATGGTGATCACGCTGCGCAATCCCGTGTATGCGGCACTGTGCCTGGTGCTGGCATTCTTTTCCAGTTCCGCCCTGTGGCTGCTGCTGTACGCCGAGTTCCTGGCGATCCTGCTGATCCTGATCTATGTGGGGGCGGTGATGGTGCTGTTCCTGTTCGTCGTGATGATGCTGGACATCAACCTGGCGCCGTTGCGCGAGGGCTTCGCCCGCTACTTGCCGATCGGCGGCGCGGTGGCCGTGGCCATGGCCGGCTGCATGATCTGGCTGCTGCACAAGGCCCTGGAAACGGCGGCCCCGGTCGGGGAACAGACGGCCCCGTACGGCGTCAAGGCCCTGGGCCGGCTGCTGTTCACGGAGTACCTCTACCCCTTCGAGCTGGCCGGCGCGCTGCTGCTGGTCGCCATCGTCGCCGCCATCGCTATGACCCAGCGCGGGCAACGGGCGCGGAAGATCCAGGACCCCGCCGCCCAGGTGCAAGTACAGCCGCGGGAGCGGGTGCGCCTGGTGGATATGGAGGCGGATTCGTGAGCGCCGCGCCCGGGCTGTTCCACTACATGACGCTGGCCGCCGTGCTGTTCTGCATCGCCGTAGCGGGGATCTTCATCAACCGCAAGAACATGATCGTGCTGCTGATGTGCATTGAGGTGATGCTGCTCGCCGTGAACCTCAACTTCATCGCCCTGGCGCACTTCCTCGACGACCTGCAGGGACAGATCTTCGTGCTGTTCATCCTCACGGTGGCGGCGGCGGAGACCGCCATCGGACTGGCGATCCTGATGACGATCTTCCGGCGCCACCGCACCATTAACGTCGAGAAGATCGACGCCCTGCGGGGCTGACAAGCGGGCAGGCCGTGAAGCTGCTGTGCCTTGCCATCGTGCTCCTGCCGCTGTTGGGCGCAACCGTCGTCGGTCTGGCCGGCGACCGCCTGCGCCAGGAGTGGAGCCACTGGATCACCATCCCCTGCGTCGGCCTGTCCTGCCTGCTCAGCGCCGTCGCGTACAAGCGCATCGTCTTCGACGGCGCCCCGGTCTTCAACGAGGCGGTTTATACCTGGCTGGAAAGCGGCGACCTGCGGCTGGAGATCGGGTTCCTGGTGGATCCGCTGTCGGTGACCCTGATGACGGTGGTGACTTTCGTTTCCTGCATGATTCACATCTATACCGTCGGCTACATGCGCGACGACCCCGGCTACCGGCGCTTCTTCAGTTACATCTCCCTGTTCACTTTTGCCATGCTGATGCTGGTCATGGCGAACAACTTCCTGCAACTGTTCTTCGGCTGGGAGGCCGTAGGCCTGGTCTCCTATCTGCTGATCGGCTTCTGGTTCCAGCGGGAGTCGGCCATCGCCGCCAACCTCAAGGCGTTCCTGGTCAACCGGGTCGGCGATTTCGGCTTCCTGCTGGGCATCGCCGCGGTGCTGGCCCTGTTCGGCAGCCTGGATTACGCCCAGGTCTTCGCCGGGGCGCCCTACCAGGGAGAGGCCACCGTAGAGTTCCTGGGAATGGAGTGGTCGCTGCTGACCACCATCTGCGTCTGCCTATTCGTCGGCGCCATGGGCAAGTCGGCGCAGATGCCGCTGCACGTGTGGCTGCCGGACTCCATGGAGGGGCCAACGCCGATCTCGGCCCTGATCCACGCCGCCACCATGGTGACCGCGGGGATCTTCATGGTGGCGAGGATGTCGCCGCTCTACGAGATGTCCGAGACGGCACTCAGCCTGGTCCTGGTCGTGGGCGCGCTGACCGCGCTGCTGACCGGGCTGCTGGGCATCGTGCAACACGATATCAAGCGCGTGATCGCCTATTCCACGCTGTCGCAACTCGGTTACATGACCGTCGCCCTGGGCGCTTCCGCCTACGCGGCGGCCATCTTCCATCTGGTTACCCACGCCTTCTTCAAGGCCCTGCTGTTCCTCGCCGCGGGCTCGGTGATCGTGGCGCTGCACCACGAACAGGACATGCGCCGGATGGGCGGCCTCTACCGGCACATGCCGATTACCTGGTTCGCCATGCTGGCCGGCGCGCTGGCCCTGATCGGGCTGCCGGGCACTTCCGGGTTTTACTCCAAGGACGCCATTATCGAGGCAGTGCGCTACTGCACGCTGCCCGGGGCCGGCTTCGCGGGTTTTGCCGTAACCGCCGGGGTGGCGGTCACGGCCATATATACGTTCCGCATGTTCTTCCTCACTTTCCACGGACGGAGGCGGCCGTCGCCGGAGGCAAGCCGGTCAGTGCAGGAAAGCCCCCGGACGATCACCGTCCCGTTACTGGTGCTTGCCGTGCCTTCGCTGGTCGTCGGCATCCCCCTGATCGAGCCCATGCTGTTCGGCGATTACTTCCGCGACTCCATCCAGGTCTTCCCGGAACACGACACGCTGGCGCAGGTCGGCGAAAATTTCCACGGCATCTGGAGCTTCGCCGCCCATGCTCTGACAACGCCGCCTGTGTTTCTCGCCGCGGCGAGCGTACTGGCCGCCTGGTATTGCTACCTGCGCCGTCCGCAGCTGCCGGCCATGCTGGCGCGGGGCGCCCAGTGGCCTTACCGGGCGCTGGTGCGCAAATACGGCTTCGACGAACTCTACCAGGCACTGTTCGCCCGCGGCGCCCAGGGCGCGGCGCAGTTCCTCTGGCGCCGGGGGGACGTGGCATTGATTGACGGCTTTCTCGTCAACGGCGCCGCCAGCGCGGTGCGCCGCCTTGCGAGCGCGGCGCGCAGGGTGCAGACCGGCTACCTGTACCACTACGCATTTACGATGATCGTCGGATTGTTGCTGCTGCTCGGCTTCACGGGCTACGGTCTGCTGTGAGCCCGCGGGGCGATACGGAAAAACGCGGATGCACGTCCCCATTCTGAGCGTTTTGATCTGGCTGCCCATCGCCGTCGGCGTCGCCATGCCGTTACTGGAGCGACGGGCGGGACGGGCGGCGCTGTTCCCGGCTGCCCTTGCCATTGCGCTGGCGGTCTTCCTGCTCTCGCTGTCCTTGTACATCGGCTTCGAGGACGACACTGCCGCCATGCAGTTCGTAGAACGCGCCGCCTGGATTCCTGCCGTAGGCATAGACTATCACCTGGGCGTGGACGGCATCTCGATGCCGCTGATCCTGCTCACTACCTTCACCACGCTGCTGGTCGCCCTCCATGCCTGGAATAACGTCGCCCGGCAGCCGGCGCAGTATTTCGCCGCATTCCTGATCCTGGAAGGGCTTATGATCGGCGTGTTCGCGGCGCTGGACGCCATCCTGTTTTACGTATTCTGGGAAGCCATGCTGATCCCGATGTTCGTCATTATCGGCATCTGGGGCGGGGAACGGCGAATCTACGCCACCATCAAGTTCTTCCTGTACACCTTCCTGGGCTCGGTATTCATGCTGGTCGCCCTGCTCTACTTGCACCTGCAGGCCGACAGCTTCCAGATCCTGGACTTCCACCGATTGCCCCTGGGGCAGACGGCGCAAACGCTGCTCTTTATCGCGTTCTTCCTGGCCTTTGCGGTGAAGATCCCCATGTGGCCGGTGCATACCTGGCTGCCGGACGCGCATGTAGAGGCGCCGACCGGCGGCTCGGTAATCCTGGCGGCAATCCTGCTGAAAATGGGCGGCTACGGCTTCCTGCGCTTCAGCCTGCCCATCGCCCCGGATGCCAGCGCCATGCTGGTCTGGCCGATGATCGGCCTCTCCCTGGTAGCCGTCGTCTATATCGGCTTCGTCGCCCTGGCCCAGCAGGACATGAAGAAATTGATCGCCTACTCCTCGATCGCCCACATGGGCTTCGCCACCCTGGGCTTCTTCGTGGGTTTCGCCAGCGCGGCGCACGGCGCGCGCGCGCATGCCCTGCTGGGCCTGGAAGGCGGACTGATGCAGATGATCTCGCACGGCTTCATCTCGGCGGCGCTGTTCCTCTGCGTCGGCATCATGTACGAGCGCCTGCACAGCAGGCAGATCCAGGACTACGGCGGAGTGGCCAATACCATGCCGCGCTTCGCCGCCTACTTGATGCTGTTCGCCCTGGCCAACGTAGGGCTGCCGGGCACGTCCGGTTTCGTCGGCGAATTCCTGGTGATCCTGGCCAGTTTCCAGGCCAGGCTGTGGATCGCCTTTCTCGCTGCCACCACCCTGATCCTCGGCGCCGCCTACACCTTGTGGATGTACAAACGGGTAATCTTCGGCAAGGTCGGGAACGCGCGGGTCGCGGCGCTCCAGGACATCGGGCTGCGGGAACAGGCGATGCTGGCCGCCGCCGCCGCTGCGGTACTGCTGTTCGGGCTCTGGCCGGCGCCGCTGTTCGAGGTCATGGATCCCACCATGCGGCAGCTGCTGGATCACGTGTTGCAAGGCAAGGGCGGGTAGGCGGCCATGAGCGCACTTGCCGCGGACATGCTGCTGGCCGCGCCCGAACTGTTCCTGCTGGCCGCGGGCTGCCTGACTTTGATGGCGGCAACCCCCCCAACTCCCGCGTACCGGGAGCTGCCCCGCCTGCTGGCGGTCGCCACGACGGCGATCCTGCTGATCCTGCTCCTGGCGTTGCACCCGAAAGAAACGCACTACGCCTTCCACGGCGGATTCGTCAGCGACTTGACCAGCACGTTGCTGAAATTCTGCATGGCGCTCGCCGCTCTGTGCGCCTTCGGCTACTCGGGGGAATACCTGAAAGAACACGATCTCAACCAGCGCGAACACTATGTGCTGGGCCTGTTCGCCCTGTTGGGCGGGCTGGTGCTCGCATCGGCGCGCAGTTTTCTGACCCTGTACCTGGGCCTGGAACTGCTGTCTTTGTCGCTGTACGCCATGATCGCCATCCACCGCAACTCGGCAACGGGGGTGGAGGCGGCCATGAAATACTTCGTACTGGGCGCCCTGGCCTCCGGGATGCTGCTCTACGGCATATCCATGCTGTACGGCGCCACCGGGGAACTGCAACTGGACCGCGTGGCAGCGGCCATCGGCGCCTCGGACTCGCCCTCCCTAATCCACTTCGGCCTGAGCTTTATCGTCGTAGGGATCGCCTTCAAACTCGGCGTCGCCCCGTTCCACATGTGGGTCCCGGACGTATATCAGGGCGCCCCTACCCCGGTCACGCTGTTCGTCGCCAGCATGCCCAAGCTGGCCGCATTCGCCCTGGCGGCCCGCGTCCTGTTCGACGGGCTGGCCGGGGCGGTAGAACAGTGGGCGGGGATGCTGGCGCTACTGGCGCTGCTGTCCATGGCCATCGGCAACGTGGTGGCCATCGCGCAGTCCAATATCAAGCGCATGCTCGGCTATTCTACCGTCGCGCACATGGGCTTCCTGCTGCTCGGCCTGCTCGCCGCCCGGCCGGAGGGCCTGGCGGGCGCGATGTTCTACGCGATCGCCTACACCCTGATGAGCCTCGGCGCCTTCGGTCTCATCACGCTGATGAGCCGCGACGGCGCCGAAATAGAGGAACTGAGCGACCTGGCCGGCTTGGCGGCACAGCGCCCCTGGCAGGCGCTGATCATGATGGTGCTGATGTTTTCCATGGCCGGCGTACCGCCCTTTGTGGGTTTTTGGGCCAAGTGGTTCGTCATTCGGGAGGCGATTGACGCCGGCTATGTCTGGCTGGCCGTCGCGGCCGTCGTCTGCGCCATTATCGGCGCCTACTACTACCTGCGCATCATCCGACTCATGTACTTCGAGCCGCCCGCAAAACTGTTCCGGCCCGAATTGCCGCCGGGGCCGCGGGTGGCAATCGGCGCCAACGGCCTGGCGATCCTGGCGCTGGGCCTGTTCCCCAGCGCGTTGATGGCCCTGTGCCTGCAAGCCATGGCGCCCTGAAAACCCCTGAATAACTCCTAAACCCCCTAAAACGCCCCTGTAAAAGCCCCCTCCGGGAGGCTCATGCATGCTGGGGCAGAGCCGCTTCCGGGCGACTTGTGCACCTTTTGAAACGGCAATGGTTTCGCCATGGGCGCATTATGGATTGCCTTGCCCCGCCAACACTACGGAACGCGGCAACAAATTGAAAAATAAGGAAAAAATCAGGATCGGGCAAAAAGTCGGCAACGCCGCGAAGCATCCGCCCCTTGGGGAGGGTGTAGCGAAGTCCAGAGAATATCCACAAAGTTATACCCGGTTCGTGTGGACAATCTCAGCTGCCCTGCCGGCCCCGGCGACAAAAGCGCCCGCAGGCGGTGCGGCGATGCGGATATGGCGCGGACCGCGCGAGCGGGCCCCGCCGGCCATATGGCGTCCCCAGGGGGAATCGAACCCCCGTTGCCGCCTTGAAAGGGCGGTGTCCTAGGCCTCTAGACGATGGGGACGAGCCGAAAACAGCGCCGGAGACGGCAAAACCCACCGCGGCGCCCCGCTTCTAATGGCGCAGGAGGAAACGGACACCGGGCTATGTTCTTCTTGCGAGTGCGATACCGATTTGGTGGAGCCAGGCGGGTTCGAACCGCCGACCTCTACAATGCCATTGTAGCGCTCTCCCAACTGAGCTATGGCCCCCGGCACACTCCCGTCGCCTCCGCGCACGGCCCGCAAAAGGCCAAGCCGCCAACAGAAACGGCGCAGGATTGTCGCCAGCCGCACCCAAACTGTCAAGGCCACTTTGGTTTGACAGCCACTTTGGGTTGACAGGCCACTTTGGGTTGACGGTTTTTACACAGTCTGCCGCGCGGGAATGGCGGAATTATGCGCCGCCGCTTTAATCAGAGAATCCCCAAGGCCATTTTTGGAGCCATTATTTGGCCGGCATCAGCATTTCGGCAATGTCTCTGCCAATCGTTGGCGCAGGCAATTCCCAACGTTCCTGTCGCGCAATCTCGAGCCATTCGTCAACAATCCGGCACAATTCTCGATAGACTTCCACTTCATCCTCGCCATGACAACACCGGCCTATGATTCCAGGACAATAGCCGACAAAACATCGATCTTCTTCCGACCATTCGACAATCTTGATGTACTTTGCGCTATCGGTCATTGTTACGCTCCTGAATGCCTTGCCTTACCTCCTTTTCCTGATGAGGAGCGGTCTCCGGGACACGAGACCGCCGCCTCCCAAGCCCGCGCCCGCGGCGCCCGTGACAAATAGCGCCGCCACCCGCGGCGACTGGCCGATTTACGTGGCAAAGCTCCGCCCTGTTGTCCACATGGACATAGTCATCGCCTGCAACAAACCGAAGGCGACGGCGACAGTATAAAATGCCGCGCTACGGCTGCGAATGGTTGCCAATATCAGATATATGGGAAAGATCACCGCCAAAAAGCGCGGCATGGGATAGACCATTTGGATGTGCGACGCCAGCGGCACCAGCACCATCCCCAGCGACCAGAAAAACAACAAGTTCCCGATCCGCTTTCTGCCCCAGAAGAGCAGCCCGACTACGGCGACCGTGCAGGCTACCCCGTACCCCAGGCCCATACGCGCACTGGATCTCCAATCAAAGGGATCCTCCAAATATTTCGCCAACCCCCAATGCACTGTCCGAATGGGATTCACGTGGGAATCCTCCGGAGGCACCCATGCGTACTGGGCATCCGCAAACATGAGCGGATTGCCGGTCTTGTAGTAGCACGCCACCATGAAGATCAGGATGCCAACCGGCACCAGCCCCAGCCACAACGCATTCGGGCGTATCGCCTTGATGCGCCACTTTCGCTGCCGCAGGTATTCAAGACCCAGCAACGGCGCCATCAGCACGCCGACCAGGCGGGTCGCCGCGGACAACATGCCCAGAATGCCGGCGAGAAACCAGTTCCCTTTGCGGGCGAAATACCATGCACCGACGGTCAATGCCAAAAAAAGACCCTCGGTCATGAGGCAGGAGAACACATACGCGGTGGGAAAAAGAAAGAGGAACAGCGCCGCCTTCTTCGCCGTCTCGGTGTCTTTTGACAGTTCCACCAGTTTATAAAGAAACCAGGCGCCGACGATCAGCGCGACGTTGGACACGATAAGACCGCCGATATAGGTGCTGCCGATGGGCGCTTCGACGAGGCGCGTCAACCACGGGTAGAGCGGGAAAAACGCCCAGATGGAGTAGCCTCTTGTAGGATCCAACGGATCCGGGCTCGGATCCCCCGGATACCCCATATCCGCAATAAAGTAATAAAACCTTGAGTCCCATGCGCTCCAGATATCCAACCAGGGCTGCCCGCTGCCAACCCCGAACCGCTGGACGTTGGACATACTGTCAACTTGCCCTATCCAACTCCTGGCAAATACGCCGACACCGGTCAGGACGAGCCGGGAAACAAGCCAGATCTTCAGGACGTAAGAAACGCCCGCAAGCGCATCCGAGCGTAAAATTCCCCGGAGGTCGAGGCCGCCCTGCCCCGCAATTTCATCCGCACGTGAGATTTCCGGGGAAGAGATCCCTTCCGGCGATTGTTGCCTTTTCGCTCGCGCGTGCTTGGCGCCCGGCTTCTTATGCTTCGATCTTTTCTTCGCCATGGTCTTTGACCGCCGCTTGCGCCTGTACGGATCGCGCAGCCCCGATCCCGCGCCGGCGCGGCACGCCTTCTTCCAGGGACCCTACTGCGCCACCGGCGCCCCGTCCCGATAGTCGGTTGTGTGCAGCACTGCCCCGCCCGCATCCCGCGCAATCCACTGGCCGTGTCTGCGGCCATCCCGGTAGGGGCCCTCCTCTACATCGCCATTCGCCCAGCGCAAAATCCACTGGCCGTGTTCGTTGCCGTCCCGGTAGGGACCTTCCCACACATCCCCGCTAGCCGAGCGCAAGACCCACTGGCCGTGCCTCTTGTCGTCCCGGTAGGGGCCCTCCTCCACGGAGCCATTCGCCGAGCGCAGGCGCCATTGGCCATGTCTGCTGCCATCCCGGTAGGGGCCTTCCTCCACAATCCCGCCGGCGTGACGCACCACCCACTGGCCATGTCTGCCGCCGTCGCCGTAGGGCCCCTCCGACACATCTCCGGCCGCCCCCCGCAAAACCCACTGTCCCCGCGGCCTGCCTTCCGCGATCATGCCCGCGGCCTGACCCGAGTGCTGCGGCGTCCTCCAGGCAAGCGTTCCCTCTCCCTGCGCCAGGTTGCCGACACAAGTTCCACTCCAGGTCCAAATCGCCAATTCCGCCGGGCGCCGGGTCCCTCCCGGCCGGAAATAACAGTCCCCGGGGCTGGCCAGTTCGAGGTAGCAATCCCCCACCTCTCCCGCGGAGCAAGCCTGGCCGGCAAAATCCGCCGCGCTGCGCGCAAGGTACAGATACGCGCCCGCCGCAACCGCAAGCAGGAAAATTCCGACCGCAACAACGCCGCCAGGTTTGAGACGCTTCATCGTGCCGACTGCCCGAACCGCCGCCGCGGGCCGCCGGGAACATTCGCCGGGAGCCTCCCTGCCCTGTAGCCAAACGCGGCATCCGCAATCAATACCTGCGCCGCCGGGACTGCGTCGAATACGCCCATGGCGGCCATTTTACGCAGCAGGCCGTTCATGACAACCGGCGCCAGGGGCAAATCGGCAAATCGGCGCAGCGGCCGCGGCCGGAAGAATCCGAAGGGCGGAAACCCCCGAAGGACGGAACCCAATATTATTCGCGCACCGCCAGCGTACCGGCCATCTTGTCGTGCCAGCCCTGCTTCCTGGGGTCGAAGGCCACCCATAGCAACCCCAGGCCCAATACCAGCGAGGCGGGGAAATAACCGATGTAGCGCACGACGAATTGGCGCAACGATGGCTTGCCTCCCGTCTTCGCGTCCACGATGCGCACGGACACCGCCATCTTGCCGGGAGTGGCGGCGCGGGAAAACCAGAACAAAAGAACGGCGATGCTGGGCAACACCCAGGTGATCAGAAAGTCCGCGGGGCCCAGCAGGGAGGGGCGACCCGCTGCCGCCTCCCGGACCACGGCGGCGATATAAACCTCCGGGCCGTACACGAACAGCAACAGGGGCGTAACGATGAACGCCAGCAAGGTCGCGTCCACCAGGTGCGCCACGACGCGGATCCAAAAACCCGCGTAGCGCGGCTCGCCGCCGCCAAACGCTGGTGCCGCTGGCGGCGAGACGCCCGCCCCGGCAGGAGGCCGGGATTCCACTCCGTCCTTCGGGGCCGGTTCCATGCGCCGAACGCTTACCCGGGCGCTTCTTGCCGCCGGGGCGGGAAATCTCCCCGGCGGAGGGCGGCCGCCACTATTCCCGGATCACCATCGTGCCGGCCATCATGTCATGCCAGCCGCGCTTTCTGGGCTCGAAGGCCACCCATATGATCCCCAGGCCCAATACCAGCAAGGCAGGGAAATAACCGATGTAGCGCACGATAAACTGGCCCAGCGAAGGGTGATTTCCCGTAGTCGCATCCACGATCTTGGCGGAGACGATCATCTTGCCGGGAGTGGCGCCCTTCCACATCCAAAACCCGAGGCACACGACGGCCGGAAAAACGAAATTCAGGAAAAAGCCGCCGCCCTCAGGGGCCGCTGGACTTCCCGCAACAGGCACCTGCGGTCCGGCAAACAGGAACGCGAGGATGCCAATGACGATACCCAGCCAGATGGTGTCGGCAATCGCCGCCAGGGTGCGGAGCCAAAAGCCCGCATACTTCACTTCTTCGTAATCGGACATCGTTGCTACCCTCCTTATGAGACCGCCGCGGGGGCCGCGCGCGCCTGACCGGAGGGGCTCGGCTCAACGTGCGGCGCCTTGAGCGTGTCAATCTGTGCGATAGGAACGGAGTTTATCACACGCGCATCCCCTGGTACGCGCCCCCAAGCCGTTACGCAATCGAGGGGAAAAGATTCCCACCCCGCCATGGAGGGTAGATTCCTGCCTTCGCCTCATTTTTCCCATCACTCCCCCCTT
>JAPPPX010000143.1 GCA_028817305.1 Gammaproteobacteria bacterium
AAGCGCGCGCTTCGCGCTCCTTCAGGGCGGAGCGAGGGCGCGGCGGACAGCCATATACTCGCGCCGCCGCCTGCCGGCGCCATTGCGCGAATGTGCGCGTTCCGCGCTCTATTTGCGCTGGATTCCCGCCCCTGTTCAAGCCAGGGGCAGGCTCTGCGCGGGAATGGCGGATATTTGCCATGCCAGTGGGAAATGTTTTCGCGCGGCTCTGGATTTTCGGAGTTTTTGCACAGACTGTTTCGCAGGAATGGCGGATGGGGGGCGCGCATATGTATCAGACACATATGGCGGCAGGGGGAAAATTGCCTTATACTTTCGCCAGCAGGGCGGCGGTTGCATATGGACGATGCCCGCCCCCCCCGGATGGGGAGAATAATGAGTAAAAGTCATACCTTGCAGGATCCTTTCCTCAACACTCTGCGCAAAGAGAGAATCCCGGTCTTTATTTACCTCAGCAACGGCGTCAAGTTGCAGGGCCAGATCGAAGGCTTCGATCAGTTCGTGATCTTTCTGCGTAATTCCGTAAGCCAGATGATCTACAAGCACGCGATCTCTACGGTCGTTCCGTCCCGCAATGTGCGTCCCCCCCGGATGCTGGGGAGCGAAGAGCAGGGTGCCGAATAAGACCTTGGCTTCGGGCCTGTAGTTCTGCGCCCTCCCGACACAATCCCAAACGCCACTGCACAGCCACTCCCGGTGTATGTGCGCCTGCCGGCAGGAGAGTGGGAACGGGACCGCGAGGAATTTCTGTCCCTGATCGCAGGCGCCGGTCTGCAAGGCGCCGGGGCGATCACGGCCTGTCGTTGCGCCCCGGATCCCCGGACCTTCGTCGGCGCGGGCAAGGCAGCGGAGATCGCCGAACGGGTGCGGGAATCCGGGGCCGGGCTGGTCGTCTTCAGTCACCCCCTGAGGCCTGGACAGGAACGCAACCTGGAACGGCTGTTGCAATGCCGGGTCCTGGATCGCACGGGCCTGATCCTCGACATCTTCGCCCAGCGGGCGCGCAGCTACGAGGGCAAACTGCAGGTCGAATTGGCGCAACTGCGGCACCTGTCCAGCCGCCTGGTCCGTGGCTGGAGCCATCTGGAACGGCAGAAGGGAGGGATTGGCCTGCGCGGTCCCGGCGAGACGCAGTTGGAGACCGACCGCCGTTTGCTCGGCGCCCGCATCAAGGCCATCCGGGCGCGGTTGCGCAAGGTGCGCCGCCGCCGCGAAGAAAACCGGCGCGCGCGCCAGGCCGGCGAGGTGCCGGCCATTTCGCTGGTCGGCTATACCAATGCGGGCAAATCTACTTTGTTCAACCGGCTGACCAGCGCTTCGGCGCGGGTGGCGCCGCTGCCTTTCGTCACCTTGGATCCGACTTTGCGCCGCTACCGCCTGGGTCCCGGCCGACACGCCGTGCTGGCCGATACCGTCGGCTTCGTGCGCGACCTGCCCGCGGACCTGGTGACGGCCTTCCAGGCCACCCTGGAAGAGACTTGCAAGGCGACTCTGCTGCTGCACGTGGTGGACCTCGGCGACCCGCAGCGTCATGAGCGCATCGCGCAAGTAAATCAGCTGATTCGGCAGATCGGCGCGGGCGACATACCGCAGATTCTGGTGTTCAACAAGATTGACCGGGTGCCCGGGGTCGAGCCGGGCATAGGCCGCGTCGGCGGTCAGCCTGCCGTTTATCTCTCCGCCCGCCAGGGCATTGGCTGGGAACTGCTGGCGCCGACTGTGTCCGAACTGCTGTGGGGCCGCCGCCGCCGCTACGAATTGCGGCTGCCGGCCGAGGCCGTGCGCATTCGTTCCTCTTTGTTTTCCCAGGGCGCCGTGCTGAGCGAGTGCAGCGACGGCACCGGGGGGTGGATCCTGCGGTTGGCTATCGAACGCCGTTGGCTGGACCGCTTGTGCCGCGGCGGCGGCCTGGAGCACATGGAGCACAGGGTTGAGTTGCGTGATTGACGCGGCGCCCCGGCAGCGCGGTCTCATGTTGTACGGCGGCGCCGACGGCGCCCGCGCGTCCGCTCCGGGCGCAAGGGTCATTGGCTTCACAAGCCGTTACGCAATCGAAGGCAAGCAAAACGGCTCTTACGCACCACTCCCCCCTTGAGGGGGAGTCGGCAAGACGAGGGCGCAAGCCCGAGGTCGCGCCGGTGGGGGGAGCATCGAAAGCGCCTCCTGCGCCCCACCGCCCAGGAGAACCGCAAGGGCCGCATACCCCCCACCGCAGCAGCCGGCGCCTGGCGGCTTGGC
>JAPPPX010000047.1 GCA_028817305.1 Gammaproteobacteria bacterium
TGCGGATCGTCGCCTCGGCGGCGGGAGCGGCGGCGTGACGGCAAAAGCAGCGGCGCCCGCCGCCGGTTCCGGGCGCCCCGCCGACCAGCCCCGCCGGGTGTTGATCGTCGAGGACGAAAAAGTGTTCGCCAAGGCCCTGCGCAAGCGCATGGCCAGGAACGGCTTCGTCAGCGAATGCGCCGGCACGTTGCGCGAGGCCGGGGAGGGCCTCCGCGCCTTCGCGCCGGACCTGGTGCTGCTCGACATGCGTTTGCCCGACGGCTCCGGGCTGGAATTTTTGCAGCAACTGCGCGAGCGGCAGGAGGAGGACGCCGCCGGCATCCCGGTGCTGGTGATGTCCGCTTACGGGGAGGTGGAGGACGCCGTGGAGGCGATGAAACTGGGGGCCGCGGACTACCTCAAGAAGCCCTTCGATCTGAACGAGCTGCAAATCCATATCGAGCGGGTATTGAGCCGCGACGAGATGCGCCGCCGGCTGGATTACTCCAGCGCCCGCGAACGCCGGGGGGCCGAACGGGAGGGCCTGCTGGGCGAATCCCCCGCGATGGCCGCGGCGCGCGAGCAGCTGCGCAATATCGCCAGATTGACCCGCGGCGCCGAGGGGCCGCCGCCCACCGTGCTGCTCACCGGCGAGACCGGGGCCGGCAAGGACCTGGCCGCCTGCCTGCTGCATTCTCTGAGCGCGCGGCGGGAGAGCCCCTTCGTGCACGTGGACTGCGCCGCCCTGCCCAAGGATCTGATCGAGGCCGAGCTGTTCGGACACGAGAAGGGCGCTTTTACCAGCGCGCATGTCTCCCGCACCGGTCTGATCGAGGCATCGGAGGACGGCGCCCTGTTTCTGGACGAGATCGGCGAGGTGCCGCTGGAGTTGCAGGCCAAGCTGCTGGCGGTGCTGGAGCGGCGCGCGGTGCGGCGGATGGGCTCCACGCGGGAGCGGCCGGTGGCGTCCTGGTTTATCGCCGCCAGCAACCGCGACCTGATGACCATGGCCGGGGAGGGCAGTTTCCGTTCGGATCTCTACTACCGCTTGAACGTGCTCAACGTGCGCCTGCCCCCGTTGCGCGAGCGCGGCGACGATATCCTGCTGCTGGCGGATCATTTCGCCGGGCGCACCGCCCGCCGCTACAATCTGTCGTCGGCGCGCTTCGAGCCGGGGACGCGGGAGCGGCTCAAGGATTATCACTGGCCCGGCAACGTGCGCGAATTGCGCCACATGATCGAGCGGGCCGTGTTGTTGGGCAGAGGCGTCATAGATGCGGCCGGGCTGGCCCTGCCCGCGGCGGCAGGCGCCGGCGCCGCGCCGCCGGCCGCGGGGGCCGCCCCGGAAGCTGCCCCCGAAGCCGCCGCGCCGCCCCCCTCCGATGCGCCGGCCGCCGGCAACACCCTGGACGCGATGGAGCGCAAATTGATTGCGGATGCCCTGGAGCGTAGCGAGGGCAATGTCTCCCGGGCCGCCCGGGAGCTGGGCGTCACGCGCATGACCCTGCGCTACCGCATGCAGAAGCACGGCTTGAATTAAAGAGGCTTTGCCGCCGCGCCCATAGACATACTCGCGGCCCCATTTCCAAACAGGCGGGAGTCCGGCGGAACAAGGCGGAACAGGGCGGCGATTACTGCTTGTGGCACATGCGCGAGGGGCCGACCCGCTTTGTTCAGGACATCTCGATTTGAGTTAGCAACCACTCCAGAATTTTCTCGACGAACCATCCCAGAGTTGCGACGGCAACGATGCCCAGTACGCCCAGTATGATCCGGTATTTACGGCGATTGCGAACGAATTTACGCAGTGCATCGGCAGAAATGCGCTCGGCAAAACTCGTGGGCAATCTCGAGCGCAGAGCGTCGCCGGCCATGCCGTTCACCGTGTCCTGGATGGATTCTCCTTGCGCCAGGGCATGCACCAGACCTGCACAAGCGGCATCGCCGGCGCCAATGTCGGTCTCGGGAACGATTCCCTCGGGGCCCTTATATTTGGTTACGTCATCTTCTTCTGCCAGATGCCATCCTTCGTCGCCGGCCGTAACCAATAAGGTTTTCGTATTCAGCGCGGTTCTGAGCTCGCGCAACTCCCCGTCGGGGAGCCCCAGTTCCTTCGTCAGCGCGTTGGCCTCGTGACGGTTCATGCACAAAGCGCGCGTGCCGTAAGGCCGTGTGACGGTTAGCCGTGTTGCTTTCGTGTCGGACGTGGCCGCTCCAACCGCATGGATGTGACGGCGCCGGCAGATTTCGGCGATTTTTTCGATTGCCCCTCTGGACAGGTTGCAGTCAAACACAACCCAATGGAATTGTGGAATAGTCGCTTCCAGTCTGCCGATCAGGCGCCGAGATTCGGCCACGCCCATGCAAGAAATGGCGGAGTGAAGGCGTTTGTTACTGACAGCGGCCACAAAGGCACTGTCCCGCAACTTGGGATCGTCAAGAATGTATTTTGGGGACAGCCGCCCTGCCCGCAAGGCGTTCAAGACGGCCTGCCCGGTGAAAGACGCTTTGTTTATTGCGGTGAGCAGGTATGGTTTGTGTTCCAACTCCTGCAACCAGGCAGCGATGTTGATCGCTGTGCCGCCAATTCCGAAGTTAACGCCGCTGCCGATTTTATCAACCGCATTTTCCTGATTGGTATCGTCGAATTCTGCCAGAATATCAAGATGAGCCGAACCGATGACCAGAACCTTGGCCGAGGTCATCGTTTTGCTATCAGTTTTACGTTGCCGAATTCGGATAGCCATAACCGCACGATCTCTAAATCGCAGCTCTTAGCCAGTCGCTCGGCATCATCCAGGGAGTAGAGGCAGAGCTTTTGGGCGATGCCGTGTTTCTTCGCCATTTTGTCGGCAAGGCAACTGAAGCGGGTCTCCAGCGCCGCGCCGGGGTAGTCCGTGCCTAACTCGCTGTGCAGGCCGGACATGGACAGATACACATGACAATCGCGCTCCCCGCCGGTCAAGGCACGCACCAATTTCGCCGCCTCGGGGAATCGAAGATAGTGCAAAAAACGTTGAGAATAGAAGATATCCGGTCTGGGAAAGGCGTCCCAGTCAACATGACGCGCGTCCGCCTCTACGATGTGTACAGGCGGAATAGCGCCGTTATCTCGGACAAACGCGGCAAGCGCGGGCATCGGTTCGATATCGCAGGCAACGACGGTGCAGCCCGCTTGGGCGAATTTCATTGCCATTGTCCCGCGCCCGCACCCGATGTCGTAGCCTACCGGCTTGCGCTTGGAGGCAATGCCCGCCAGCTTTGTTGCCTCCTGAAGCGCTAGCCGGTCCAAGTCGTCTTCGCGCTGGCTGCCGATTTCTGCGCCATATCCCGCGCTGCCGGCCGGGATGAGTCGGTCGCCGTAGGGGTTGAGGAGTTCCTGAACGAAGCGGATCATTCGGTGTCTTACGTGGAATGACTTCATCGCTAATCGAAGGTGCGGCTCATGCGTCGAAGCAGCCGGGGCGAAAGCGGTTTTGCCAAGCGTTGCAAATCAATTTACGAAGCGCGTCTTCCAGACGAGCCAGTGCATTCGGGGTTCTGCCGAAAGCCGAATCCGTATTATAGCGCTATGCAATGTCATGAAACGAGCCGTTTCCCCGGGTAGGGGCGTTGCGCGCGCGCTGGCGCCCGATGCGGCCCCCGCTCAGTGCAGCTTTACCGGCGGCTTCAGTTGCCGCAACAGCAAGTCGGTCAGGGTGCGTATGACCACCGGCAGCATCCCCAGCAGCGCGACCTGGTGCGCCTTGTACAGGCTCAGGTAGAAAAGGCGCGCCAGGACGCCCTCCATGAAGATGCTGGCGCGCCAGCGGCGGGCGAAGTTGCCCATCAGGTTGCCGATGGTGGAGTACCGGCTCATGTTGATCAGGGTGCCGTAGTCCCGGTAGGAATACAGCGGCGGCGGCCGGCCGCGCAGGCGGCGCTTCATGGCCTTGACCAGGAACTGCGCCTGCTGATGGGCGGCCTGGGCGCGCGGCGGCACCGGTTCCTCGTGTTGCGGCCACGGGCAGGCGGCGCAGTCTCCCAGCGCGTAGATGTCCGGGTCGCGCGTCGTCTGCAGCGTGCGCTGCACCAGGAGACGGTTGCGCCGGTCCGTTTCCAGCCCGTCCAGTTCCTTTACGAACTCCGGCGCCTTGATCCCGGCCGCCCACACCTTGAGTTCCGCCGGGACGAAGCGTCCGCTGTCGGTGGCGAAGCCCTCGGGCGTGGCCCGCACGACTCGTTCGCCCATCAGCATCTGGATGCCCAGGTTTTGCATCTGCGCCGTCACCGCCCGCGAACACCGTTCCGGCAATGCAGGCAGGATGCGTTCGGCGGCCTCGATAATCGTGATCCGTATATCCCGGTCCGGCTGGATGCGGTCCAGACCGTAATCCACCAGCAGCCGCAGGGAGCTGTGCAGCTCCGCGGCCAGTTCGAGCCCGGTCGCGCCGGCGCCCGCCACCGCGATGTGCAGCCGGCCCGGCGGCCGCTCGCCTTGCTCCGTCTGGGCCAGGTAGCAGTTGCTCAGCAGGTGCCGATGGAAATCGTGAGACTGCTCGTAGTGGTCGAGGAAGTAGCAGTGCTCGGCCACCCCGTCGGTGCCGAAGTCGTCGGTGACGCCGCCGACGGCGAGGATCAGGGTGTCGTACTCGATGCCGCGGCGGGGGATGTATTCCCGTCCCGCCGCATCAATGCTGGGGGCGATCTCGATCCGGCGCCGGCCGCGGTCCAGGCGGTCCATGCGGCCCAGGCGGAAGATGAAGCCGCTGTGGTGGGCCTGTACCTGATAGTTGACCTCGTCTTCGTGGGTGAGCAGAGTGCCCGCCGCCACCTCGTGCAGCAGGGGTTTCCACAGGTGGCTCATGTGGGAGTCCACGAGCACGATATCCGCCTGCCGGCGGCGACCGGGGCCGCGCCCGAGGGCAGAGGCGAGTTCCAGGCCGCCGGCGCCGCCGCCGACGATCACGATTCGATGGCGCGTTGCCCCGGATTCGGGGAGAGAAGCGTGCATTGTTACCCCCATGCCGGCGAAGTGGCGCCGACGCCGCCCCATTGTAAGAGGCGCCGTCGCGGGCGCGCAATGCGCAGGTACGGGTTCGGGTTTGCGATTGGGGAACAGATGGCGCTTCCGCCCGCGCCGGATGCCGTGCAGGGCGCATGGTCCGTTGCCGCGCATTGGGCATACATTGGGTATAATCGGGGGATGATCTGGCCGAAGCGGCCGCCCGCCCCGCGCGCTTTACCGTAACTCTTTACCGTAACTTATGGCCGCACGGCTGTTGAAAAGCACCCTGGTAACCGGGGGCATGACCTCGGTGTCGCGCGTCTTCGGGCTGGTGCGGGACATCGTGCTTGCCGTCTCCTTCGGCGCGGGCCTGGACGCCTTTCTGGTCGCTTTTCGGATGCCCAACCTGTTGCGCCGGCTGTTTGCCGAGGGCGCCTTCGTGCAGAGTTTCGCCCCGGTGCTGGGCGAATACCGGGAGCGGCGCGGCCGCGACGAAATCCGCGCCCTGCTGGACCAGGTCAGCGCCGTGCTGGGCGGCGGCTTGTCGCTGCTGGCGGTGCTGGGCGTGGCGGCCGCGCCCTTGCTGGTCGCCCTTTTCGCCCCCGGCTTTCTCGGTACGCCGCAGTTTCCGGAGGCGGTCGCCATGTTGCGGCTGACCTTGCCCTACCTGCCGCTGATCTCGCTGGTCGCCCTGGCGGGGGCCGTGCTGAACGTGTACGGACGCTTTGCCGCCCCCGCCTTCGCCCCGGTGCTGCTGAACCTGTCGCTGATCGGCTGCGCCCTCTGGCTGTCGCCGCTGTTGGCGCGGCCGGTGCATGCCCTGGCCTGGGGCGTGCTGCTCGCCGGCGTCCTGCAGTTTCTGTTCCTGTTGCCCTTCCTGCGCCGTCTCGGACTGTTGCCGCGGCCCGCCCTGCGCCGGGACCCGCAAGGGGCACGGCGCATCTTCCGGCTGATGGGGCCGGCCCTTTTCAGCGCCTCCGTCTTTCAACTCAACGGCATCGTGGACATGCTGCTGGCCTCCTTCCTGACGGCGGGCAGTATTTCCTGGCTGTATTACGCGGACCGCCTGATGGAGTTCCCCCTGGGCGTGTTCGGGATCGCACTGGGCACCGTGTTGCTGCCCTCCCTGGCGGCGCACCACGCGCGGCGCGATACCGGGGCGCATATCCGGTTGCTGGACCGGGGGTTGCGCTGGGCGCTGCTGATCGGCGTCCCGGCGGCGCTGGGGCTGGTCGTCCTGGCGGAACCGATCGGCATTACGATTTTTCAGTACGAACGCTTTTCCGCCGAGGACGCCCGGCGCACCGCCGCCGCGCTGGCGGCGTACTCGCTCGGTCTGCCGGCCATGATCCTGGCGAAGATCCTGGCTGCCGGGTACCATTCCCGGCAGGATACCGCGACGCCGGCGCGGATCGGATTGTTCGTCGTGATCGCCAATTTGCTGCTGAACCTCCTTTTAATCGGGCCGTTGGGACATGTGGGCCTGGCCCTGGCTACCGCGCTCGCCGCCACGCTGAATGCCGGCCTGCTGTACCGCGGTTTGCGACGGCTGGCGGTTTTCGCGCCGCGCCCGGGCTGGGGGCGGTTCCTGCTGCGCGTGGCGCTGGCCTGTCTGGCGATGGTCCTGCTGCTGCAATGGCAGGCGGTGCCCGGCGACGTTTGGCTGCAGTGGCCGGCATGGCGCCGGGCGGCGGCGCTGGCGGGCGTTGTCGCGGCCGGGGCGGCGGCCTACGGCGCCGCGTTCGCGCTCCTGGGCGGGCGCCCGCCGCGGCTGGAGGCGTAAGGGCGGATATGCGCATCCTGCGCCGCGTGGCGCCGTTGTCCGCCGCCGGGGCGGCGGTGGCCGTCGGCAATTTCGACGGCATGCATCTCGGCCACCAGGCCCTGTTGCAGCGGCTGCGCCGTAGCGCCTCGAGCCAGGGATTGTTGTCCGCGGTCATGCTGTTCGAACCGCAGCCGCGCGAGTGGTTCGATCCCGCCGGGGCGCCGCCCCGGCTCATGCGCCTGCGCGACAAGCTGGAATACCTGCGCTCGGTGCCTGTAGATTGCGCGATATGCCTGCGCTTCGACGCCCGGTTGGCCGGCGTGTCCGCGGAACGTTTCGTGACGGAATTCCTGGTCGCTGGACTGGGCGCGCGGTGCCTGGTTTTCGGCGCCGACTTCCGGTTCGGCAGCGGCCGGCGCGGCGACCGGGCCCTGTTGGAGTCGCTGCAGCGGCAGTGCGGCTACCGGGCGGCGCCCGTGGAGCATCTTGAATTGGACGGGGAGCGGGTTAGCAGTAGCCGGATTCGCGCCGCCTTGCGCGGCGGCGATCTCGCCGGGGTGCGCCGTCTGCTGGGGCGGGAATTCGGCGTCTGCGGGCGGGTGTCTCCCGGTGCTGGCCGCGGCCGGCAGCTGGGTGTCCCCACCGCGAATATCGTCCTGCGGCGTCAGCCGCCGATGCCGGCCGGCGTATTTGTCTCCCGGCTGCGGTTGGCGGCGGGGCCGCAAGAGGAGCGGGGGGCTTGGCGGGACAGCGTCAGCTACGTGGGCACGAGGCCGTCTTTCGGTGGCGGCCCGGCGTTTCTGGAGACGCATGTGCTCGACTTCGATGGCGAGTTGTACCGCCGCCGGGTCGAGGTGCTGCTGTTGGCCCGGCTGCGCGGCGACCAGCCCTTTGCCTCCACCGGGACCCTGGTGCGGCGGATGCGCGGCGATATTCGCCGCGCCAGGGAGTACCACCACGACCAACGGCGGCGCCTGCGGCAAGGCATTCGCCCCGGCCGGGCCTCCTTGCCGTGAGGTGGCTGTGGCTGTCGCTGGCGGTGGTCGTGCTGGACCGTGCCAGCAAAGTTCTGGCCGAACAATGGCTGGGGCCGGGCGGCGCCATGCCGCTGTTGCCCGGCCTGCGTCTGGCCCTGGGCTACAATGCCGGCGCGGCCTTCGGCATCCTGAGCGATGCCGGGGGTTGGCAGCGTTGGTTTCTAAGCGGCTGTTCGTTGCTGGTTTGCGCCCTGATCCTGCTTTGGTTGCGGCGGTTGCCGCCGTCTCCGGCGCGGCTGCCCTGCGCCCTGGCGCTGGTTTTCGGAGGCGCGGCGGGCAATCTCTATGATCGCCTGGCGTATGGCCGGGTGGTGGACTTCATAGATTTGTACCTGCGGCACTGGCATTGGCCGGCCTTCAATGTGGCCGACGCGGCGATCACGGTCGGCGCGGCGCTGCTGTTTCTGGATTTGTGCATGAGCCCGGCGCCGGATTCGACCCCGGTGCGTGGGGATCGGGCCGCCAACAGCGGCGAGAACCGGCGGCGGAACTGATCCGCTTGTTCGCGATTTGCCCTGCTAAGATTGCCATATCTTCTTATGTTGCAGGGTATTTCCCATATAATTCGGGCCGTTGCGGGCCGTTGCGCGGCACCGGGGCGCGCCTCCCTTGCTTGACGAAAAAAAACAGCCTCTGTTATAAGCCTGCATGTCTGAAAACCGATTCGTCCAGCAAGGGGAGTCCAATGCGGGGCGCGTGTTCCAATTCGCAGCATCTTGGAGAGGAAACTAAAGATGAATAAAACTCAGTTTATCGAGGCGGTTGCCGATACTTCCGATTTGCCCAAGGAGGCGGCAGGGCGGGCTGTGGATGCCTGCATTCGGGTGATTAGCAAAGAGCTGAAGCGGGGGCGCTCAGTGACCTTAACCGGGTTTGGAACCTTCGAGGTGCGCAAGCGCAAGGCGCGTGTCGGGCGTAATCCCAAGACCGGGGAGAAGATCAATATCAAGGCCTCCAAGACGCCCGCGTTCCGGGCCGGCAAGGGCTTTAAAGATCACATAAACTGACCCCGCCTTGGGGGTGCTTAGCTCAGTCGGGAGAGCGTCGCCTTTACACGGCGAAGGGCGGGGGTTCGAGCCCCTCAGCACCCACACGCCTCCCGCTTGCGCTGGGAGTGGCGCCAGGAGTGGTAGTTCAGTTGGTTAGAATACCGGCCTGTCACGCCGGGGGTCGCGGGTTCGAGTCCCGTCCACTCCGCCAATGCCCCGGGCGCGGTTGCGCCTGGGGGCGCGTCCTGCGCCTGCGCGGATAGGCCTGCCGCTCCCGATTTCCCGATTCGCCCCCCGGAACAAGCACGATCATGTTGCAACTGATCCGCAATCGTCTCTCCGGGTGGCTGGCCTCCGCGGTCGTGCTGCTGTTTTGCATTCCCTTCGCCCTGTGGGGCGTTAACTACTACTTCGACGCCAACGTCAACCCCGCTGTCGCCACGGTGAACGGCGAAGAGATCCTCCTCGACGATTTTCGCCGTCTCATGGACGAACAGCGGCGCGCCGTCAAGCCGGATTCTCCGGAGGAGGAAAAAGCGCTCAAGCGGGAACTCCTTGACTCCCTGGTCCTGGGGCAGCTGGTGCTGGGCTTCGCCGACGATAGCGGGATGCGTATCAGCGCCGGGGACGTGGTCAGGGAGATCCAGGGCATGGAGTCTTTTCAGGAGGAAGGTTTCTTCAGCCAGGAACTGTACCGACAAGTGCTGAGTTACCGCGGGCAGTTCCGCCCGGCCGAGTTCGAGGAGCAGATGCGCCAGGACCTGATGGGGCGGCAGGTGCAGGCGGCGCTTGTGCGCAGCAGTTTCGTGCTCGAAGACGAGGCCCGTTGGGGCGCCCGCATGCGTTTGCAGAGCCGCGATATCGCCTATGTGGTTTTTCCCGCCGCCGAGTTGCGCGAGGAAATGGCGGTGGATGACGAAGACATCGAGAACTACTACCAGAAGCACACGGAGAAATACCACCGCCCGGAGGAAGTGCGCATCGCCTACCTGGAACTGAGCGCCGCCGGCCTGGAGGAAGAGGTGGCGGTGGAGGAAGAGGCCTTGCAGGCCTTCTACGAGCGACGTAGCGATGACTATGACATAGAGGAAGAACGTAAGTTAACCCGGCTTTACATCCAGTCTCCGGGCGACGCGGAGGAGGCGGAACGGGAGCGGGCGCGGGCTCGGGTCGAGGCATTGCTGGCGGATGCGGAGGCGGGCGATAGCCTTGAGGACCTTGCCGAACGGGCTGCCGCCGAGGACGAGGAAGCGGCAGCGGAGGAATCGGAGACCGAGGAATCGGAGGAGACCGCGGCGGCGGAAGAGCCGGCGGCGGAAGAATCGGAGGAGACCGCGGCGGCGGAGGAGTCGGCGGCGGAAGAATCGGAGGAGACTGCAACGGCGGAGGAGTCGGCGGCGGAAGAATCGGAGGAGACTGCGGCGGCGGAGGAGCCGGCGGCGGAAGAATCGGAGGAGACCGCGGCGGCGGAGGAGCCGGCGGAAGACAAACCGCCGCCCGCGGTGGAGTTGGTTACGCACGGGTTCCTGAAAAAAGGCTCCCTGCCCGCGGAGATTGACGAGGCCGCTTTTGCTATGGAGACCGGGGAGGTACGTGGCGTAATCGAGACCGATTCCGGGTTTCATATCATCCGGCTGGACGAGCAAAAGGAAGGCCGGGTCAGCACTTTTGAGAACTCGCGCGAGGACGCGGAAAAGGATTTCCGCGAGCAAGAGGCGGATCGTCTGTTCCTCGAACGGGCGGAATTGCTGGAACGTTATGCCTACGAGGAGCCCGGCACGCTGGAACCGACCGCCGAGGCACTGGCCCTTTTGATTCGCTACAGCGATTACTTTTCCCGCGCCGGCGGCGAAGGGATTGCCGCCGAGGCCGCGGTGGTCGAGGCCGCGTTCTCCGGGGAGGTCCTGAGTGCCGGCAACAACAGCCCTCTGATCGAGTTAAGCGAGGAACGGGTCCTGGTATTGCGGATTGACGAGCACCACCCCCGGCACCGCTTGCCGCTGGAGGACGCGCACGGGCAAATCGAGGCGGCGCTTAAGGCAGAGCGCGCCGCCGAACAAGTGCGGCAGCGCGGGCAAGAGATCGTGGAGCGCCTGCAAACCGGCGAGGACATGGAGGAGGTGGCCGCCGAGGAGGATTTCCAGTGGCAGCGCAAGGAAGGCGTTCTGCGCGATTCCACCGAGGTCAGCCTGGCCGTGCTGCGCTTCGCCTTTCGCCTGGGCCGTCCGGCGGCCGACGGCAAACCGCTGTTTGGGGGGGGCACCCTGGGCAGCGGCGACTATGCGCTGATAGCCCTGCTGGCCGTCAACGAGATAGAGGACGACTCCGCGCTGGACGCGGAGGAACTGGATGCCGGCTGGCAGGAGCTGTCGGTCTTCTACCCTGCCCGCGATTGGCAGGAGGCGGAAAACTGGTTGCGCGCCGGGGCCAGCATCGAAACCCTGCAGGAAGAGCTGTAGGCAAGGATCGCGCGCTGTCGCGATTTAATTATCAAATGATAAGTTAATCCAAATATTGCACGGGGGCGGTTTCTGCTATACTGCTCAGCCGTGAAAACTTTGCAGCAATCAAGCCATGGCGGCGCGGCGTCGCCAGAGGCAGTCCAGAATATCCGGCGCATTCGGCAGCGGTTGGAGTTGACCCAGGCCCAGTTCGCCGAGAGGTTGGGCGTCACTCCCATCACGGTGCACCGCTGGGAATCCGGTCAGTCACGCCCCCAGCGGATCGCGACGGAGCGTTTGCGCGAGCTGGAAGAAGAACTGGCCAGGCGGCAAGCGGCGCACTTGGAATCTTGTGCGCCGAAGGCCTCCGTAACCGCGCCACCGTTGGACTTCGCCGGCAACCCGGCTGCGGTTTCGGCCGTGGCGGAGGTCCTGCGCCTGGCGCACGGGCACCAGTTCAATCCCGCCTTTGCCAGCGAGATCTCGCGCATCGATCCTCTGCCCCACCAGCGCATCGCGGTGTACGAACGCATGTTGCGGCAGGAGCCGCTACGTTTCCTGCTGGCTGATGACGCGGGCGCCGGCAAGACGATCATGACCGGCCTGTATGTGCGCGAAATGTTGTCGCGCAGGCGCATTCGGCGCGTGCTCATTGTCCCGCCTGCCGGTCTCGTCGGGAATTGGGAACGGGAGCTTCGCACCCTGTTCCGCCTGCGGTTCCACATCGCCTCCAGTGCGGACCTGCGGGCGGGCAATCCCTTTCGGGGGTCGGGGCGCGACCTCGCGATCATATCCCTGGACACCCTGGCGAGCGAGAAGATTTTCGAGGCATTGCGGGAGGCTGGCGTAGCCCCCTACGACCTCGTCGTCTTCGACGAGGCGCACAAGCTGAGCGCCGCGGCGGAAAACCGCCGCATCCGCAAGACGCGCCGCTATGAGCTGGCAGAGGCGCTGGCTGGTTGCGCAGCCCCCGCGGCTCGTTTCGCCGGCCTGGGTTGGACAGCGCGACATCTGCTGTTGCTCACGGCGACCCCGCATATGGGCAAGGACTCGCCTTACCACCATCTCTGGCGGCTGCTTGACCAGCGGATATTCAGCACCGGGGAGGCGTTTCGCCGCTTCCCGGCCCAGGCCCGGGACCGCTATTTCATTCGCCGCACCAAGGAAGAGATGGTCAGCCTGGACGGCAGGCCGCTCTATACGCAACGTGCCTGCGACACCTTCCGCTACGACTTGAACGAGAGCGAACGGCAACTCTACGTCCAGACCACCGACTATCTGCTCCGCACCTATGGCCGCGCCCTGGATAAGCGCCCGGCGGCACGGCTCGCCATGAGCGTCTTCCAGCGGCGGCTTGCCAGTTCGACCTGGGCGCTGTTGCGTTCCTTCGAGCGCCGGATCGAGAAGCTCCGGGCCAGTATCGAGAGGTTGCGGAGCGGCGCGGCCGACTCCCGGCGCCTCCGGGAAGAGCAGGAGGCGCTTCTTGCGCGATTCAAAGAGGACTTCTTCGAGACGCATGGCGCAGACGAGGACGAGGGGGAAGAGTCGGGCAGCGAAGCGCACGAGGAATACGAGTTCGCGGTTCTGGGCGTCACGGTCGCCGTCACCATTGAAGATCTGCAGAGCGAGATTGAGCAACTCGAGACGTTGCGCGACCAGGCGCGCGCGTTATGCGAACGGGGCGACGAATCCAAGTTCGAAAAGCTGCAAGAGGTTCTGCAGGACCCGCGGTTCGCCGATGAAAAGTGGCTCATTTTTACCGAGCACCGCGACACGGTGTACTACCTGATCCGCCGCCTGGAGGGGCTGGGCTTCTCGGGGCGCATCGCACAGGTTCACGGCGGCATGGCATGGCCCGAGCGCGAGGAGCAGGTCGGGCTTTTCCGCCAGCCGGACGGCGCGCGCTACCTCGTCGCCACCGACGCCGCGGGCGAGGGCATCAATCTGCAATTTTGCCGGCGTATGGTGAACTACGACATCCCGTGGAACCCGGCGCGCCTGGAACAGCGCCTGGGCCGCATCCACCGCTACGGCCAGAAGCACGATGTGCGCATCGTCAACCTCGTCGCGGGCAACACGCATGAAGGCCGCGTGCTGCAAGTGCTGTTGCAAAAACTCGAAGCGGTACGCCAGGAGCTTAGCTCCGACAAAGTGTTTGACGTCATTGGCCGGCTATTCGAGAACATATCTTTGCGCGAGTACATGATCGAGGCGCTGACCGACGAGGGAGAGCGGAATGTTCTGGCCCGCGTCGAAAACGCCGTCAAAAGGGGCCGGGTGCGCGACCTCGAGCAAGAAGCGGAACTCGTTTACGGCAAGCCGGGAGAGGTGGCCGGGCGCCTGGACACGTTGCGTAACGACATGGAATGCGAGCGCTATCTGCAACTCCTGCCGGGCTACGTGAGGCGCCTGGTCGAGAAGGGCGCGGAACTGCTCGACTTGGCGCTCCGCGGAGACCTGGACGGCTGCTTCTCCCTTGCCCCCCGGCGGCCGGGCGCCCTCGACTGCCTGCTTCCCGCGCTGGAGACCTATCCGCCCGTGGCGCGCGGGCGCCTTTGCGTCCGCCGTCCCGAGTCGGACGCGCCCTGCATCTGGCTGCACCCCGGCGAGCCGGTCTTCGATGCCCTCTCCGAACGAATCATGAGCGCCTTCGCCCGGGATGCGCTGCGCGGCGGCATCTTCACCGACCACAGGGCGCAAGCCCCGTACCTGTTTCACCTCGCCTTGATCTCCGTGGAGCAGGGGCCTGGCCAGCCGGCGGCGCCGGGTCTGTTTGCGGCTGTAGCGCCGCCGCAAGGGCGGCAAATCCTGGACAGCCAGCTGCTGGCGCTACGCCAGGGCGAAGACGGCGCGCCGGTCGAATGCCCCGTGGAGCACCTGCTCTTGTTGCGCGGCGCCCCCGGCATTGCCCCCGGCGCCGTCGCGTTGGCCGGCCATGGGCCGGGCTTGCGCGCCAAAGCCGCAAGCTACGCCGAGCGGCAGGTTTTGGAGCGGCTGGTCGAGGATCGCCGCGCCGCCCTGCGCGCCGAATTGCCCGAGCGCCGTCGCCGGCTGGGTGTAGGCTTCGACCTCCGCGCCGCCGAACTGGCCCGCGACCGCACCAGGCTTCACGGCACCGGCGCCGCGAAAGAGGGCGAGCTCGAAGCGGTCAAGCAGGAGCAAAACCTGCTTTCGGCGCAGAGAAGGCATGCCCTCGCCCAGTTGGAGAACGACCCCGAACGCATCGTAGCGGGCGAAATCCGCTTTCTCGCTCACGCCCTCGCCGTGCCCGCCGACGGCACCGAAGAAAGCCGGCGCTACGACCTGCGTATCGAAGAGGCCGCCGTCCGCATCGCGCTCGGGTGGGAGAAGGATCGCGGGGCCTCCGTGCGGGACGTCTCCAGGCCCGAACTCGCGCGCCGCGCCGGGTTGCCCGACTGGCCGGGTTTCGATCTGCTCTGTGAGCGCCCCGGGGGCGAAGTCCGCAATATCGAAGTCAAGGGCAGGGCGGAGCGAGGCGCGATCCAGATGGAGGCCAACGAGTGGAAACAAGCCTGCCATCTCAGAGACCGCTATTGGCTCTACGTCGTCTTCGACTGCGCCACCTCCAACCCCTGTCTGGTCCGGGTGCGCGACCCCTTCGCCAAGCTGCTTGCCCGGAGTCGCAACGCGGAAAGCCACACGATTTCCGCCAAGTCCCTGCTGGAGGCAGCGGAAGGCGATGTGGTCTAAACTCCAGCGAGGAGGGGAGACCGGGTTTCCTTTGCGCGGGAAGCAGAATGGCAGAATCTTGATTTCCACGCCTCGGAAAGCCAAGATTCGCTTACGGCAATGCGATGGCGCGCGCATTTGGATTGCGGCGTGATTGTCATGGGTGTCTGTGCATTGCCGCTTGGCACTGCCCTGGCTAAAAACCCGGGCAGTGGAATGACGGAAAAGAGGAGGTACGATGGTTGTAAAGCGAGCGCCCAGGATGTTGTACAGGCTGTGTCAGAGCGCGATTTTCGGGAGTAACCTGCAATACCGGTTCTGTATGCCCGCCATGCTCGGAGAGAACGGATGAGCCAGCTCCAAGTAAGATATATCGGCAAGCAGGAGGAGTACAAGGACAGTTTGTACGGCTCAGACATTGTTTGGCAGGGAAGCAGTGACGTGCAACTCGTTCCGGAGGAGGTTGCCACCACGATGGCAAAAGAACATCCAGACATATTCGAACTGGTTTCTGCCGAAAAAGATACCGAAGAAGATGCAGGGATTGAAGAAGAAGACCTCGAAGGAGAAGACACTTCGGAGAGCAGCGAGCGTATTAAGGAACCTTTCGATCCGACGTCAATTAAGATCGAAACAAAAAATCCGGTGGTTAATCTGATAGTGACAAGAATCGAGCAGAACGAAATAGACTTAAACCCTGATTTTCAACGCCACTCGGGAGTTTGGGATAAAAAAAGACAGAGCCGGTTAATTGAGTCCTTTCTGTTATGCATTCCCATACCGGTGTTTTACATGGCGGCGGATAAAGAAGACAAATGGCAGGTCGTGGACGGTCTCCAGAGGTTGGATACATTAAAAAATTTCATTATTGATAAAAAGCTTCGTTTGCAGGGATTGGAATACCTGAAAAATTTTGAAGGGTTTTCTTGTGACGAACTTCCTCGTCCTATGCGGCGACGCATTGACGAGACGCAACTTTCTTGTCACATCATTCAACCGGGTACGCCTCCAGAAGTTATGTACAATGTTTTTAAACGCATCAATACTGGCGGCAAGCCTTTATTGCCGCAGGAGATTCGCCATGCCTTGAATCCCGGTATAGCGCGGGAGTTCATCAACAAACTAGCAACTGACGATGCTTTTTTAGATGCAACCAACCATAGTGTGGATAGTACGCGCATGGCAGATCGCGAATGCGTACTTCGTTTTATAGCATTCTACCTACAGCCTTTTGATAAATACAAAGGGGATTTGGATACTTTTCTTGTGAAAGCCATGCAATCCCTGAATAAAGACATGTCGCCGGAGAAACTGGATTCGCTGCACAACGATTTTTGTTGTGCAATGCGGGCGGCGGCTAGTTTGTTCGGAACTTGGGCATTCCGTAAACCTCTACCTGGAAGAACAAACCCCGTTAACAAACCGCTTTTTGAAGCCTGGTCGGTTAATTTGGCCAGGCTGGAAGGACATCAACACCAACGCCTGATAGAACGAAAAGAAGCCGTTAAAGTCAAATTTGACTCTTTAATGAAAGATGAGGAATTCGAGAAGAGTATCAGCATAGGAACCCAATGGAAAGCCAAAGTAAATATTCGCTTTAGCCGCATTAAGGAACTCCTCGATGATGTATTGGCATGATTAATCAAGCACGAGTCACAAACTTCAAATGCTTTCAAGAGCAGATATTTCCTCTTGGACCGCTCACCGTTCTTGCCGGCTTGAACGGAACGGGCAAAAGCAGTGTTATACAAGCGCTACTGTTGCTTCGTCAGTCGGGTCTATGCAGAGATGGGAAGCGAGATGGGAAGCCTGGAAATTTGCGCTGGCAGGGCAAACTCGTTGATGTAGGCTCGTTCAGAGATGCGCTTTATGAAGACGCCGAACAAGACACAATTGAACTGGAGGCAAACTTTGACTCATCCAGGCGTGTCAAGTCGAAGATTAGCTTAGACACTGCCCAAATACCTCAGGAGACTGGCGAAGGTTTCGCTGGCGCGGGAAGAACCTCCTTGTATAGGTGGTCCATGTTTTACCTGGGAGCCGACCGCTTGGGGCCGCAGAAAACGTTGCCGTTCTTCGGGCAGGGGCATGAGGCGAATACGCCGCTGGGGAAGCAGGGAGAGCATGTTCTTTGGTTCCTTGAAGAATACGGCAACAGGACTGTACGACCTGCTCTGCGCTACCCGAATTCGCCTAAAGATACCCTTGCTTTCCAGACCAATGCTTGGCTTAAGGTGATCAGTCCGGGCGCTGAAGTTGCCATCGAATCCATGCCGAAAGCGGATCTTGTACGGGCGGGCTTTTCCTTTTCTCGGCAGGAAGATGTTTCGACGAATCCCTTTCGGGCTACGAATGTCGGTTTCGGCTTGAGTTATACCTTGCCTTTAATTGTCGCGTTTTTGTACGCCAAAGACGATGACCTTATTATAATTGAAAACCCCGAATCCCATCTGCATCCGGGCGGCCAAGTCAAGTTGGCGGAACTGGCAGCCAAAGCCGTTGCAGCGGGAGCGCAAGTCATTTTAGAAACGCACAGCGACCATATTCTTAACGGCCTGCGCCTGGCGGTCCGCGAAGGCATCATAAAACCGGAACAGACCGTTTTTCATTATTTTCAACGGGAGGGCCTGAATGTTCGCGTAGAGACGCCTGTCATCAATCCAGATGGCAGAATGGATATCTGGCCCGATGGTTTCTTCGATCAGCATGAAAAGATACTGTCCGCTCTGGTCGCGCCAAGAGACGGATAGCCCCTGAAATGATGCTGGTGTTCAATGAGCTTTCCATGGATAAGACCGCACCCTCTCTCCACGATGCCAGGGAACGCATGACGAGCGTTTCGCAGGCCGTAGCGAAATTGGCGGCAGGGCGTACCGTGAGTCTCGTTGCAGTAGAATGTTTCGATATATATGGGGCGCTGTTGGCAGAAGGCTACACGCTGTCGCAGTGGTTGGGCGACAGAGATGTCGATCGCGATCGGCGAAACTATCTCCGAACTATTTTGACAAAATTGCACCTGGATAAAGACGTATCCGAGGCCGTAAGAGACCGATTTTCGCTTTCTGAATTTCATTCGCGGAATCGGGAGGCGCGCGGATTGGGTCTTGCATATCTTTTGGATACGGCTGCGCTCAGCTTGCCGTCCGAAGAATATTGGCGGCAAGCGAATATCGGGTTGCGTCACATATGGCTGGAGAGCGATGGAACGGAGCGGAAACAGGACATCGAGGTCATTAATCTCTCGGAGATGGAGCATGTACAGTTCGTTGCCGATGCAATAAATAAGAAGTCCAGGGAGAGACTGCGAGAGAGGCCAGGGGCGGCGGATAGAAAATTAGCCGATAGTTTCCCTCATTTGGAATTCGGGCTGGATGTGAAGAAGCAAGTAATTGCGCTGCCAAATGATATTTGGCCTTGTGTTGTAACCAAGCTGACCGTCTTGGATGGCGCGGTGCGAGATTGGCGGCGCAGCGGCGCGCAGGAGCCTGTATTACCTGAAGTTCATCCCGAGAGTCAGGCTACCATGCGGAGATATGGCCATCGGCGCAATTTCAAGGGCGCCAGCGGCAGGGAGGAGTCATTTCCATTACATGCAATGCTGGGCAGTAGTTATCGCATTCACTTTCGAATAGTTAAAAAGGATAAAACTCTGGAAATAGGTTACATCGGGGAACATCTTCCCACAGTGACATTCCATTAGGGAATCCTGGGGCACTGATTGCAAAGCCATGTCCCCTGGGGATACCCTGATTCAGGCACTCAAAGATGTTCGCGGGCGGGGCTGGCATTGTTCAGATGTGCCTTAGGGTTCAGGAGATTCTGAGGTGCGAGCGCAAGGCATTCAAGTATCGCTGCCAGCGTATCGTCGGGAAGGGCGGCGATGCGTAGCGCAGGAGAACTGTTGCGCAGGGTCGAGTTGGGCAGGGATTCTTTCCTTGAATTGAAAGAGGTTCGTATCGGTGATTCCAGAGTCTCTGCGCCGTCTCGCAACGAACTTGCCGACAAGATCGCGGCCATGGCGAATTCCGGCGGCGGCATTCTCGTTCTCGGGGTTCGGGACCGGCAGCGCGAAATCCTCGGGATCCCGTCTGGCCACACCGCTACGGTGGAGCGGTTTGTTACCGAAGTGGGCAGCAGCAGTATTGAGCCGCCGTTGAAATTGCAGACCTGCCGCGTGGAACTACCGGACTCGGCTGGGGATATGCGGGCGGTCCTCCAGGTCGCAATCCCGCGGTCGCTGTTCGTGCACAAGAGTCCCGGAGGCTATTTTCGTCGCCAGGGCAGTAGCAAGCGCGAATTGCCGCCACAGGAATTGACGCAGCTTTTTCGGCAGCGGCGCGGGGCGGGCTTGATCGCTTTCGACGAGGAGCCCGTGTCGGGGACCGGCGCGGCGGATTTGGACGAGGCGCTCTACAGGCCCTTGCTGCGCTCTTCCAGCGGCGATTTATTGCGCGATTTGCACAAACTTCGGC
>JAPPPX010000178.1 GCA_028817305.1 Gammaproteobacteria bacterium
GCGTATTACGGCGGTTGCCCGGTTTGTTTGCCCTGCAACGGCACCCGTTCGCCGTTCGCCAGGACCAGCTCTCCGCTGACGATTTCCTCGCTGGCATTCGGCCCCGTGCTTTCGGTGTGCACTTCCACGATTGCGTCCCCCTGGGTGCCCGTGCATGCGTAGTGGAGGTGATCGGGCCGCGGATCCGCGCCGCTTGCCCAGAACTGTAGCGTGCATTCGCGTACCGTTCCCAGATGCGTTTGCGCTGCCGGGTCCGCGCGCACCGCGAGCGTGACTTCGCTGTTTATCATGGCTTCCACCAGCAGGTAGAGTCCGACGGCCGCGGCGAACATCCCGGCGATCGCCCCGAGCAGAACTCCCTGCCATGCGCCGCGTTGCCGCTGCCCTGGCGCGGCGCGTACTGTGTTTGTGTTTGCGGGCGCTCTCATGGAGTGGGTACGGATGGTACCCGAAAAAGGGCGGGGCAGGCCAGATATGCATCCGCGGACAGGAGCGGATTCTCGCGGATTTCCCATCACTCCCCCCTGGAGGGGGAGTCGCGGCAGGGCGGCGGGGGCGCCCCGGAATTGCGCCCCCGGATGTGTTACCATAGGCGCCTCAACCGATAGCGACCCGAGCCTCTGCGCCAACCTCCGTCCCCCGATTTGCCAGTGAACGAACCTCCTATTGCCAGGCATCTCTTCGAGGTCGATCTCGAAGACGAGATGCAACGCTCCTACATGGATTACGCCATGAGCGTGATCGTCAGCCGGGCGCTGCCCGATGTCCGCGACGGCCTGAAGCCGGTGCACCGGCGCGTGCTCTACGCCATGAACGATGCCGGCATCGTCTGGAACCGTCCGCACCGCAAGTCCGCCAAGGTGGTGGGCGAGGTGGTGGGCAATTACCACCCGCACGGCGACGCTGCCGTGTACGACACCATCGTTCGCATGGCGCAGCCCTTTTCCCTGCGCCGCGTGCTGATAGACGGCCAGGGGAATTTCGGCTCCGTGGACGGGGATGCCCCGGCCGCCATGCGCTACACCGAGGTGCGCCTGACGCCCTTCGCTCACGCCTTGCTGGCCGACCTCGACAAAGGCACCGTGGACTTCGCTCCCAACTACGACAATTCCTGCGAGGAGCCCACCGTGCTGCCGGCCGCCTTCCCGCACCTGCTGGTCAACGGCGCCAGCGGCATCGCGGTGGGAATGGCCACCAATATGCCGCCGCACAACCTGTCCGAGATCGTGGCTGCGGCTACCGCCCTGATTGACGACCCGGAACTGGACTCCGATCAGCTCCTGCGGCACGTCCCGGGCCCGGACTTCCCCACCGGCGGTTTGATCAATGGCACCAGCGGCATCCGGGAGGCCTACCGTACCGGCCGCGGGCGCATCCGGTTGCGGGCCCGCACCCGGTTCGAGCAGGAAGGCGCCACCGAGCGCATCGTGGTCACCGAGTTGCCCTACCAGGTCAACAAGGCGCGCCTCCTGGAGGTCATCGCCGAGTTGGTGAAAAACAAGCGGCTTACCGGCATTCGCGGCCTGCGCGACGAATCGGACAAGGACGGGATGCGCATGGTCATCGAGCTGCGCCGCGGCGAGGTGGCGGAAGTGGTGCTGAACAACCTCTATCAGCACACGCGCCTGGAGTCCGTTTACGGGATCAATATGGTGGCGCTGGACAAGGGCCTGCCGCGGCTGCTGAACCTGCGGCAGGTCCTGGAGGCATTCCTGCGCCACCGGCGCGAGGTGGTGACGCGCCGCGCATTGCACGAACTGCGCAAGGCGCGCGCCCGGGTGCATATCCTGGAGGGGCTGGCCGTGGCGCTGGCCAACGTGGACGAGATCGTGCGGTTGCTGCGGGAGTCCCGGGATCCCGCGACTGCGCGCCAGGCCCTGCTGCAGCGCGCCTGGGAGCCGGGCCCGGTGCGCGCCCTGCTGGCGCATGCCGCGGCGGATGCCACGCGCCCGGAGGATGTCGCCGCCGATTGCGGTCTTGGCGACGACGGCTACCGGCTCTCCGAGACGCAGGCGCAAGCGATCCTGGACATGCGGCTGCAGCGTCTGACCGGCCTGGAGCAGGAAAAGATTCTCGGCGAATACAAGCAGCTGGTGGCGCAGATCGGCGACCTGCTGGATATCCTGGCGCGCCCGGAGAGGGTATTGGGCATTATCCGCGAAGAGTTGCAGGATATCGGCAAGCGCTTCGGCGAGCCGCGCCGTACGCGCATCCTGCAGCAGGAGCAGGATCTGCGCACCGAAGACCTGATTGCCGAGGAAGATGTCGCGGTCACGTTTTCGCATGTGGGTTACGCCAAGTCCCAGCCGGTCTCTGACTACCGCGCGCAGCGGCGCGGCGGCAAGGGCCGTTCGGCCACCGGCGTTAAGCAGGAGGACTTTATAGATCAGCTTTTTATTGCCAGCACGCACGATGTGCTGCTGTGCTTCTCCAGCCTGGGGCGGGTGTACTGGCTTAAGGTGTACGAACTGCCCCAGGCCGGCCCGGGCGCCCGCGGCAAGCCGCTCGTCAACTTGCTGCCCCTGAGCAAGGGCGAGCGGATCGGCGCCGTGCTGCCGGTGCGGGAATACGCCGCCGATCGCTACCTGGTCATGGCGACGGCCGACGGCACCGTGAAGAAGGTCTCCCTGCAAGCCTTTTCCCGGCCCCGCGCCAGCGGCATCATCGCCATCGGCCTGGTCCCCGGCAATCGCCTGGTCAAGGTGGAAATGACCGACGGCGACCGGGAGTTGATGCTGTTTGGCAGCGGCGGCCGCGCGGTGCGTTTCCACGAGAACGAGATTCGCGCCACCGGCCGCACCAGCCGCGGGGTGCGGGGCATTCGCCTGCGCCAGGGCGAGCGCTTGATCTCCATGCTCATCGTGCAACCGGACACCGACGTCTTGACCGTTACCGAGAAAGGCTACGGCAAGCGTACGCCCTTCGACCAGTATCCCGTCGCCGGCCATCGCGGCGGCCTCGGGGTGATCGCCATCCGCACCGGTGCGCGCAACGGCAAGGTCGTGGGTGCGCTGGCGGTGTCCCCGGGGGACGAGATCATGCTGATCAACAAAGGCGGCCGGTTGGTGCGCACGCCGGTGAAGGGCATCTCTACGCAGGGCCGCAATACCCAGGGAGTCCGCTTGATCCAACTGGCCAAGGACGAACTTGTGGCCGGGCTGGAACGCATTGTCGAGGAGCGTAGCGAGAACGGGGCAGGGGAATGACCGCGCCGTGAGCGGCGGCGTCCCGGCTTCCGTTTCGTTCTGCGTATCTTTTGCTGCCGCGCCTCCATGGTTGCGGCGCCGCTGAACTTCGGCCCCGGCCCGGCGATGCTGCCCCGGCCGGTGTTGCAGCGCATCGCCGAGGAGTTGCGGGCGCCCGAAGGGTTGCCGGTGCTGGAATTGCATCATCGCGACCCTGCTTTCGCGGCCCTGGCCGAACGCCTGGAGTCCCGCTTGCGCGAACTGCTGGCGCTTCCCGCCGCCTGCCGGGTACTGTTTCTGCAGGGCGGGGCTTCGGCCCACTTTGCCCTGGCGCCGCTGAACTTTCTGCGCGGCGGCGCCTCGGCGGACTACCTGCACACCGGCTACTGGTCCGGGCGCGCCTTCGCCGAGGCGCAACGGCTGCGCCGGGCGCGCTTGGCTGCCAGCGGCCGGGGGCAGGGCTTTTGCGCTATCCCGCCCCGCGAAGAATGGCGCCTGGACCCGGAGGCCGCATACGTCTTTTGCACGGCCAACGAGACCGTCGAGGGGATCGAATTCCCGTCGCTGCCGGAAGTCGGCGCCGTCCCTCTGGTGGCGGACATGAGCTCCAATTTCCTGTCGCGTCCGGTGGCATTGCGCGGCGGCCTGGTGTTCGCGGCCGCCCAGAAAAATCTCGGTATTCCGGGGTTGAGCGTAGCAATCATAGGCGAGGGAATGTTGGACGGCAGCGCTCCTCCCGAGCTGCCCAGTTTGTGCGATTACCGGCTGCTGGCCGAGCATCGGTCGCTGTACAACACGCCTGCCACCTTCTCCTGGTATGTCGCCGTCTTGATGCTGGATTGGCTGCGGGAACAGGGGGGGCTGGCGGTTATTGCCGAGAAGAACCGCCGCAACGCCGAATTGCTGTATGCGACCATAGACGCCTCCGGGCTGTATAGCAACGAGGTCGCCGCCGATTGCCGCTCGCGCATGAACGTCGTCTTTCGCCTGCTTGTCCCTGAGCTGACCGAGTCCTTTCTGGAACGGGCCGGCCGGGAGGGCTTGCTGGGGCTCGCCGGCCACCGCAGCCGTGGCGGCCTGCGCGCCTCCCTGTACAATGCTATGCCGGAACAGGGCGTCCGCGCCCTGTGCGGGTTTATGGAGGAGTTCGAGCGCCGCCATGGTTGAGGACAAGAACGGTGCCGAGACAGCCGACGGGGCCGGCAACGGCGAGCCCGCCGAGTTGCAGCGCCTGCGCGGGCGAATAGACGCGCTGGACGGTCGGTTGCTGGCGCTCATCTGCGAGCGCGCCGAACTGGCTGCCCGTGTCGCCCGGGTCAAGCGGGAAGTCCCGGGCGACGGCAATCCGAATTGCTACCGCCCCGAGCGCGAGACCCGTGTCCTGCGCCGGGTCGTCGCCGAAAATCCCGGCCCGCTTGCCCCGGAGCGGGTGGCTGCCCTGTTTCGGGAGATCATGTCCGCCTGCCTGTCTCTGCAACAGGAATTGCGCGTCGCCTACCTGGGGCCGGAGGGCACCTATACCTACGCCGCCGCCCGCAAGCACTTCGGCCATGCCGCCGGCGTCGTTTCCTGCGCCGGCATCGATCAAGTATTCCGCGAGGTCGAAGCGGATACCTGTCAATTCGGCGTGGTGCCGGTGGAAAACTCTAGCGAGGGGGCGGTGGGATACACGCTGGATCTGCTGACCCGCTCCCCGCTGAAAGTTTGCGGCGAAGTGGAGCTGCGCATTCACCATTGCCTGTTGGCCGTCGGCGGCGCCCTGGAGGAAGTGCGCCGGGTCTGCGCCCATGACCAAGCCCTGGCCCAGTGCCGGCGGTGGCTGGACGCCCGCCTGCCCGGAGCCGGGCGCGTCCCCGTCGCCAGCAGCGCCGAGGCCGTGCAACGGGCGGCGGCCGAGCCGGGCACGGCGGCGCTCGCCGGCGAAGAGGCGGGCGAACGTTACCGGTTGCAGGTCCTGGCCCGTCGCGTCGAGGACGAGCCCGACAACACCACGCGCTTCCTGGTCCTCGGCCGCGAGGCGGTCCCGCCCAGCGGCGACGACAAGACTTCCCTGCTGTTTGCGACCCACAACCGTCCCGGCGCCTTGTATCGGGCGCTGGGCTGTTTCTCCGCGCACCAGGTCAGCATGGCCCGCATCGAATCGCGCCCCTCCCGGCGGGGCATGTGGGACTACGTATTTTTCGTGGACCTGGAAGGGCACATGGAGGAATCCGCGGTGCGGGCCGCCCTGGAAAAGCTCCGCGAATGCTCCGTCATGTGCAAATGGCTGGGCTCTTATCCGCGGGCGGCGCCGTAGCCGTGGCCGGTCCCTGCGCGAGCGTCGCCGCCGCGGGCGCCCCGCGGATGCCCGCGCGCCCATCGCCGCCGCGTCCGCGGCCGCGCCCATCGCCGTGCCCATGGACGCACCCATGGACGCACCTGGGGGAGTCATGAGCGGCGAGCGCCTGTTCCGGGCCGCCCCCAACATCGCCGGCCTCGCCCCCTACCGGCCCGGCGGCGACCCCGCCGCGCTCGCGCGTCGCTACGGACTGTCCGAACTGACCGCCCTGGCCTCCAACGAGAACCCGCTGGGTCCCGGCGCCAGGGCGCGCGCCGCCCTGCGCCGCCTGCCGCCGCCCGGCCGCTACCCGGACGGCGACGGCAGGCGGCTCAAGCAGGCGTTGGCAGATCGCCACGGCGTGGCGCCGGAGCAGATCACGCTGGGCAACGGCTCCAGCGAGACGCTGGAACTGGCGATCCGTGTCCTGGCGGGGCCGGGGCTGCAGGTCGTCTATCCCCGGTATTCCTTTATCGTTTATGCGTTAGCGACACAGGCACAGGGCGCGGAGGCGGTGGCTTCCCCGGTACGGGACTGGGGCTGCGACCCCGGGGCGCTGGCGGCCGCCGTCGGCCCCCACACTCGCTTGGTCTTGATCGCCAACCCGAACAATCCCACCGGCACCTGGCTGCCCGCCGCCGAGCTGCGCCGCCTGCTGGAGCTCCTGCCTGCGCACGTGACCGTAGTGGTGGACGAGGCATACGCCGAGTACGTGGAGGCGCCCGGGTACGCCTCCTGCATCGCTTGGATCGCCGATTTCCCGCGCCTGGCGGTTACGCGCACCTTTTCCAAGGTACACGGCCTGGCCGGCCTGCGCGTGGGGTACGCCGTTTCCCACCCGGAGTTGACCGACCTGATGAACCGCGCCCGGCAGCCGTTCAACGTCAACGCGGCAGCCCTGGCGGCGGCGCAGGCGGCGCTGGAAGACACCGACCACATCGCGCGCAGCATTTCCCTGAACCGGGCCGGGCGCGAGCAATGGGCCGAAGCCGGCGCGCGGCTGGGACTGCGCTGCATATCCTCCCAGGGCGACTCCCAGGGCAACTTCGTTACCCTGGACCTGGAGCGCCCCTCCGGCCCGGTCTTCGAGGCCTTGTTGCGCGCCGGTGTCCTGACGCGGCCCCTGGAGGAATACCGGATGCCGCAACATCTGCGGGTTACTATTGGCCGCGAGGAAGAAAACCGCCGCTGCATCGCCGCCCTGCAGCGGGCGCTGGAGCGCTGAGTCTGCCCTCGCGGCGGCAGCCGCATTCCCTGCGCCGCGCCTGCCGGGGGGCGCGTCAAGCCGTTACGCAATCGAAGGGAAGAAAAGCGGTTCTTACGCACCACTCCCCCCTTGAGGGGGAGTCGGCAAGACGAGGGCGCAAGCCC
>JAPPPX010000040.1 GCA_028817305.1 Gammaproteobacteria bacterium
GGGCTTGCGCCCTCGTCTTGCCGACTCCCCCTCAAGGGGGGAGTGGTGCGTAAGAGCCGCTTTTCTTCCCTTCGATTGCGGAACGGCTGGCAGCGCCAGCGGCGCCTCGGCAAGGAAAGGCGACCCGGAAGCTTTGGGGAGAATCAGAAGAGGTAGCGCAGACCCACGCTGAACAGGTGATCTTCCAGGTCGGAGCGCTTGGTCAGCCGGTAGTCGCCTCCCAGGCGCATATTCCTTCCGACCTCCAGGTCAAATCCCAGTTCCTGCTGGTAGGAACTGCGGTCGTGGTCGCGCCCCTGCAACACCAGCGGATTGCCGCCGTTGCCCGGCACAATAGCGAAACGGGCGGATATGTCCCGCCGGTCCAGCGGATCCTCGAATAGATAGTGGAACCCGGCGCGCGAACGCAGAACGCTGTTGGCGATGCGGAATGCCCTGCTAAAGCGCACTCCCCCCCGAAGCCCCCAGGTCCGAATGTTGCGGCTTCGCACGCGCATCCGCAACGGACTGTCGCCCCGTTCCAGGTAGTCGTCGGAACGCTGATAGTTGTAATACACGGAAAGGCTGGGGTCCACGGCAAGCGCATTGAGGTTAAACAACATCCCTGTCGTGAAGTGCCCCCCGATCATCCAGGAGCCATAGTTGGAACGCGCCTCGCTGGTCTGGCTCCCCAACAGGATCCGCCGCCGGTAATCGTGATCCAGATAGTTGACGCTCAAGACAGTGTCCATATAGACACGCCGGTCCCTGCCGCCGAACCAGCTCCCATAGAACCCCGTAGAATAATGATCGGTCTTCCCATCGCCCCTGTCGCCGTCGAAATCAACGTCCAAGCGCCCTATCCCCACATAGGCCCCGAGCCGGAACTGCCGCCCCACGGGGAAATCAATCCCCAGCAAGCCGCTGTTCTGCCTGTGATCGAAGCCCGGCATAACGTTCTCGGCATCCTGCGTGCCGCGGCTGCTATAGCCCCGTGCCCAAAACTCCCGGTCGCGGCGCGACCCGCTCCGCGACTCCGTAAAGACGGAATCGGCCAGGATCGCCCCCAGTCCCATCAACTCCGCCGGATCGTCGCCCTCCCGCGCGGCCGCGAGCAGGGGGGGCTGCCCTCCCGGGGCCTGGCCCGCAGCCAGCCCAGCCGCGCCCCGGGCGGCCGGACCGCCGACTAGCGAGCCCCGCACCCCGGCGAGCCGCTTGGCAACGACCCCGGTCATGGACAGATCGAGCAGGACGGCGCCCGCGACCGGGGCGTCGTACTGCCCGGGCGCGGTCTCTTGCATGACCCGCTCGATCTCCGCCACGGCGCGGTTCAAGTCGGTGTCATCGTCGCTTAACAGGTAGCTGGTAAACGTATCCACCACGTTGGCGCCCAGGAACAAAAAGTACGGCCCCAGCACATCCAGGGCTTGCGGATTCGCCGCCAAATCCGTGTGCCTCAAATCGCCGTATCCGGACTCCCGCAGTCTCTGGTTGATCGTGTTTTGCTCCATCGCGGAGAGCTCCACCCCCGCGTCGCGCTGCGCAGCTACGTAGCTATACAATCCGTAAAGCCGGTACAGGTCCGCGACGGCCGTATCCACCTGTCGCATATTCGGATGCATCGCCGGCGCGGCGGTTTCTCCGGAAGACATCTGGTTTGCGGTATTGTGGAAGCCTCCGGCCACGCTCATGCTGCCGAACATTTGCCCCGCGAGGACGCCGGTATTGCATCCGGCTTGATCGGCGATATGCCCTGACGCGTCCCGACTACTCGTGCAACTGCCTCCGGCGTCAATAATCCCCTCGGCATACCCGATCCCGGCAAAGCTGACCGCAGCGTCTATCATATTGGCGCGATGACCGGGGCTGCGGGCCCAGCGGTCTATAAAGCCGGGCTCGATCACGTTAGCGCCCTGCCTGCAAACGAAGGCGCCGCTGGCAAGCCCGGTCAACCTGCGCGTACTGCAGTCGCTGACGGAGCCGCCTCTGGTCCCCAGCTCCGCGGCGCCCACGATCCGGTCACGGGCGCGGCCGGGGCCGCCCGCCAGCATGTTCTCCGTGAACCTGCCGCTCAGTCCCGTTACGCGCTGTTGCAGCGTCCTGCCGTCGCAAGAAGCATGCGCCCCGCCGTTGTAACCAATACCGCACGCCGCCTTGTCCTCGACGTGCCGCTGAATGATCTCGCTAATCCTTCGGTCCCGCACCAGGACCGCGGCACCCTGACTCTG
>JAPPPX010000075.1 GCA_028817305.1 Gammaproteobacteria bacterium
CGCCGGCAAAATCTGGCCATGCCGAGACGCCAGAAACCGGAGGCGCCGACGCCTTGCCAAGCGGTGGATTTTCTGCGCTACGCCCGGTATCCTGTCCCCTTTGCCAGGCAAAGGGTCTTCGTTTCCCTTAACGCCCCTTGCCGGGCCGGATTTCCAAACAGATATGTACCTTCGAGCAAAGTTGCCGCTCCTGTCGCTGGCTCTCTTCCTGGCCATAAACGTGCAGGCCGCGCCGCCGGAGAGGCAGGGATACCAGGCGCTTGCCACGCCGCGCCCGCCGGCGGACGAAACCAAGATCGAAGTCGTGGAGTTTTTCTGGTATGGGTGCCCGCATTGCTACAGCCTTGAACCGCATCTGGAGAAATGGCGGTCCCGAAAGCCCGCGGATGTGGTATTCAAGCGCGTCCCCGCCATCCTCAGCAAACGCTGGCTACATCACGCGATAGCGTACTATCTGGCCGTAGAGCTCGGCATCGAAGAAAAGATTCATTCTCCTCTCTTTCGCAGGATACACGAGAAGAAAAAACAGACGAACAGCAAAAGTTCGTTACAGGCATTCTTCGCTGCGCAGGGCGTCGCCGAGGAGGATTTTGAACGGCTATACGAATCGCAAGCGGTGCAATCCAGGATCAAGGAGTCCCTGTTGCTGACCAGCCGCTTCCAGATCGAAGGCGTGCCCGTGCTCGTGGTCAACGGCAGGTACCTGACTTCCGGCCGCCTGGCAGGTTCCGACGACGGCATGATTCGGGTCGTCAATCGCTTAATCGAGAAAGAACGGCGGAGGATGGGGAACGGCAACTAACGGGGCGGGGGGGGGTCATGCGCGATTCAGAGTGCGCGCCCTAGAGGATTCGAACCCCTGACCTTCGGCTCCGGAGGCCGACGCTCTATCCAGCTGAGCTAAGGGCGCCGTGACGGCCTTTAAGAATACACCCGCCCGGCAAGAGTGTACACGATGCGCATCGGACACAAACGAACATGCGGAAAATGAGGCCCCGAGCATGAGCAAGGAAAGAGACCGGATTTTTTTTCAGAATTTCGCGATCGTAGTTGCCCTGCTGGCATGTATGATGATCGCTTTCCTGGCGGTTGCCAGGGCGCTGGGACAGCGGGTAGATCACCCCGCCTTGAGCCAGGCCGCGGTCATGGAGCGCACGGCGCCCGTGGGCAGGGTAGCCATAGCCGGCGAAGAGCCTCCTGCCAGCCCGGCGCCGGAGGCGATGGCCGTCGTAGCGGCCGCCCCGGAGGCTCCTGGAGATGCCCAGGAGGCGGCCACAGGCGGCTCCGTCGGCATGAACATTTACAACCGGCTTTGCTTATCCTGCCATGGAACCGGCATCCCGGGGAGCCCTCAGTTGGGCGACCGGGAGGCCTGGGCTTCGCGAATGGCGCGGGGCATCGAGGTCCTCTACAAGAATGCGATCAACGGATACCAGGGGGAGGGCAGTATCATGCCGATGCCCGCCCGGGGCGGCGATGCGACACTCTCCGACGAGGAAGTGAAGGCCGCCGTGGACTACATCGTGGAGAACAGCCAATAGCAAGCGGCCGGGCCGCGGCCACTAAAAAGATTCCTCCTACAGACCCTCCCCGGCAATCTCGTCCCATTCCCGCAGCCCTTCCCGAAACCGGGAATAGGCCTCGTACACCTCTTTGAACTCCGCGTCGCGCCCGGCCTCTTCGTCCAGCGTCGCCTGCGTCAGCTTTCTCAGCTCTGCCAGCACGGAGGGCGGGAAGGCCAGGATTTGCACTCTCTGGTGCTCTTTTATCTCCTGCAGGGCCTGCCGATTGCGCGTCTCCATCTGGGCGTAGAGCCAGTTGCCCGCCGCCGTAGCGGCTACGGCTACAATCTTCTGCAAGTCTTTCGGCAGCCGCTCCCAGGCCGCGGTCCCCACCAGCAGCTCGAATTCGGTCCCCGGTTCATGCCATCCGGGGTAATAGTAATATTTGGCCGCGCGGTGGAGCCCCAGGCGCATATCGTGGAAAGGCCCCACCCACTCCGCGGCGTCAATCACGCCGCGCTCCAGGGCCGTATATAACTCTCCCGCGGCAATCAACACCGGGGCGCCGCCCGCACTTTTCAGGACTCTGCCGCCCAGTCCCGGGATGCGCATTCGCAGCCCTCTCAAGTCGTCAATCGAATCAATGCGCCGCTTGAACCATCCTCCCATTTGCAGGCCCGTATTCCCCATGGGGAAAGGCACGATTCCAAACCGAGCATACAGGCGCCGCCAAATCTCCAGACCGCCGCCGCCATATAGCCATGCCCGCATATCGTCCGCGCTCATGCCGAAGGGCACCGTAGAGAAAAATTGCGCCGCCGGCACCTTTCCGGCCCAGTAATAGGAGGCGCCATGCCCCATCTCCACCACCCCCTGGGAAACGGCGTCGAACACTTCCAGGGCGGGGACCAACTCGCCGCCGGCGAAGACCTGAATCTGCAGCCGCCCGTCGCTCATGACCGCTACATCTTCGGCGAACTTTTCCGCCCCCTCTTGAAATATCGGGAAACCGGCCGGCCAGGTCGTTACCATCCTCCAGCGAAAGCTTTGGCGGGACTGCCCGTCTTCTGCCCCGGTCTCCGGGCCGCCACCGCCTTCGCAGGCGCTCAGAAAAAGCCCCAGCAGCGGCAACAAAAACCGCATACGAGGCAGGATACGGGACAGGGAAAACCGGGGTATCGAAGCGAATTCCATGCGAATCGCCCCCTTCCCCGCCCCGCAATCTATTGTCTTCGCGCCGCCGTTCATCGTGCCGCCCAGGATCAAATGACGCTCATCGGCGCCACTTCGGCAATCAACCACTTGTTGCCGCCAGCCTCGAATCTTACCTGGACCCGGGTTTGAAAACCTTGCCGGTCCATAGCCAGGACCACACCCTCTCCAAAGCTGGCGTGGAGTACCCGCTGGCCGAGCTCCAAACGGCTTTCCTCCGGCAGCGGGCCGCGCCGATCCTGTTCCGCGGGTGCGGAAACGGCCTCCGCCACGGGGATCTCGCTTAAAAAACGCGAGGCGCGGCTGTCGCGCACCTTGCCGTGCAGGCGCCGCCGCTCGGCCCTGACCAAGGTAAGAGAACGCCGCGCCCGGGTCATGCCGACATAACACAAGCGCCTTTCCTCTTCGATTTGTTCCGCGCTTTCCAGACACAGATGGTGCGGGAATAATCCCTCCTCCATCCCTACCAGAAACACCTTGTCGAACTCCAGACCCTTGGCGGCGTGCAGGGTCATCAGGCGCACGTGGTCCTGGACGGAGTCGGCTGTCCGTTCTTCGCCCGAATCCAGAGTAGTGTGGCTCAAAAAGCCGATAACAGGCGACATTTCAGGCATCTGCTCCTTGTGCGTTTCCTCGAATGCTGCAGCCGCCGCGGCCAATTCCTCCAGGTTTTCCAACCGAAACGAGTCCTTCTCGTCCTTGCGGTAATGATCGATCAAGCCGCTGACCCGGGTCGTCGTCTCTACGGCCTCGGCCAGGGGAAGCGCATCAATCCGCGCCGCCAGCGCGCCGATCAATTGCAGGAATTTCTCCAGGGCGCCCAGGGCTCTGCGCGACATGGCGCCTTCCTCCACGACATGCGCCGTCGCCTGCCATAACGAACACCTCCGACGACCCGCGACAGCCTTCAAGGTCTCCAGGGTCTGCAAGCCAATTCCTCGCGGAGGAAAATTGACCACCCGCTCGAAGGACGCATTTTCCCCCGGCGATACCGCCAGTTGCAAATAGGCGAGGGCATGTTTGATCTCCTGTCGTTCGTAGAAACGGAGCCCCCCGTAAATACGGTAGGGGATTTCGGTACGGAGCAGCGCCTCCTCCAGGGCGCGAGACTGGGCGCTTACCCGGTACAGCACGGCCACGCCGGCATAATCGCGGCCGCACTCTTTCCATCTCAGGATTTCCTCCGCAACGTAGCGAGATTCGTCCCATTCGTTGTAGGCAGAGTATAAAACGACTTGTTCCCCGTCTCCCCTGTCCGTCCATAATTGCTTGTGGCCCACGCGGCTCTCGTTGTAGGCGATCAACTGGTTGGCCGCCTTCAGGATATGCCCCGTGGAACGATAATTCCTCTCCAGCCGCAACAGGCCGCCGTCAGGAAAATCCTTGCGGAACCGATATACATGTTCCGGCCTCGCTCCCCTCCAACTGTATATGGACTGGTCGTCGTCCCCCACCGCAAAGAGCTGGCCCCGGTCGCCCACCAGCAACTGGAGCCATGCATATTGCAGCGCGTTGGTATCCTGAAATTCATCAACGAAAACATGCGGGAACCGCTCCCGGTACCGGGACAAGATATCGGCCTTGCCGCGGAACAATTCGAAGGCGCGCAAGAGCAACTCGGCAAAGTCCACCCGTGCCTCGCGCTCGCAGATACCGTGATATTCTTCGTATATCCGCACCAATTCTTCGGGCGCGGTACGCGATTGCCGCAAATGCCGGGGCCGCAGACCCTCTTCCTTGCGGGCATTGATAAACGCCTGCGCGCGCCGGGGCACCCATACCTCTTCATCCAGGCGCAGTTGGAGGATAACGCGCCGCACGATATGGAGCTGTTCTTCGCTGTCGCAAATCCGAAAATCCCCGGCCAATCCGGCATCTTGCGCATGAATTCGCAGCAGGCGATGCGCAATCCCGTGGAACGTGGAGATCCACATGTCGTCATGCGTCCCTCCCAGCAGGTCGTTGAACCGCTGAAGCATCTCGCGGGCCGCTTTGTTGGTGAAGGTAACCGCCAGGATGCAGTGCGGACGGGCTTTGCCGGTGACGATGCTCCACGCCATCCTGTGCACCAGAACACGGGTCTTGCCGCAACCGGCCCCGGCGAGAACCAGCCAGTTTCTCTGCGCGGCCGTGGCCGCAGCGTGCTGTTCCCGATTGAGCGGGGCCAGAATATTCCGCAAATCCATGCCGGGATTGTATCTCCGTGCCCATGAAATGCTAGAGACAGGGCAATCCTCGTCAGGTAGAATAGGGAGCATGGTTCGGGCTATCGCCGCCACCGACCGGTCTCCAGAAACCACCAGACTGCTGGAACGGATCGATCTCTCCCTCAAAGAAGCCCTGGCGGCGGGGGCAAGCAGCGCAGAGGCCATTTGCAGCAGCGGTAACGGCCTGTCGGTGAACGTGCGCATGGCGGAAGTGGAGTCTATTGAGCATCAGCAGGACATGCAACTTAACCTTAAGGTCTATGACGGCAACCGTGCCGGTTCTGTCTCCACCTCGAATCTCAGTATCGAAGGAGCGAAGGAGGCGGTACGGGCGGCCTGCCGCATCGCCCGCTGCACGGAGGAGGACGAATGCGAAGGACTTGCCGATCCCGATCTTATGCCCAGGGAGAATCCAGATCTGGAGTTGGATCATCCCTGGCAGGTATCTCCCGAAGAGGCCATAAACCTGGCTTGCGAGGCGGAATCGGCGGCCCTGGCGAAAGACAAGCGGATCTGCAAAACCGATATCGCCTCGATACACAGCTACCGGGGCACCCTGGCTTACGGGAATACGCACGGTTTTCTGGATTGCTGGCGCGGCACGCGGCACAGCATTGAATGCACGGTGATCGCCGAGGACAAAGCCGGCATGCAGCGGGAAGGATGGTACGATGCGGCGCGCGACCGGGGCCGTCTGCTCTCTCCCCGGGCGATCGGAGAAAAAGCGGCCGAGCGCGTCCTGGGGCGGCTTTCTCCGCGGTCTCTCAGCAACCGCAGGGCGCCTGTGATCTTTGAAGCCCCCGTAGCGGCCAGCCTGTTCGGCGCCCTCGTCCGGGCTTTGTCGGGGGAAAATCTCTACCGCCGCACCTCTTTCCTGGCCGCCGCGCTGGGACAAGAAATTTTTCCTCCAGCCGTGCGAATCCGGGAAGAACCCTTGATAAAACAAGCGCTGGGAAGCGCTCCTTTCGACGATGAAGGCGTGGCCACCCAGCCGCGGGCAATCGTGCAGGACGGCGTATTGAAAAGCTATTTTCTAGGCTCGTATTCCGCGCGCAAACTGGGCATGCGCAGCACCGGCAACGCGGGAGGCGTTCACAACCTGCTCGTGTCGGCGGCAAATGCGCCCCACGATCTGCCCGCCCTGCTGAAGACGATGCACACGGGGCTCCTGGTGACGGACCTGCTGGGCTCCGGGACCAACTTGGTTACCGGCGACTACTCCCAGGGAGTGTCCGGTTTCTGGGTAGAACGCGGCGCGACGGCCTTCCCCGTCGAGGAAGTCACCATCGCGGGGAATCTGCGCGAAATATTTCGCGGGGTTCGCTTGATTTCCGGCGATACGGACAGGCGCGGCAACATCCAGACCGGGTCGGTGCTGATAGAAGGGTTCACCATTGCGGGCAAGTGAAATAACCGGGGAATTCGAGGCCCGCGTCAAGGAAGCGGAACAATGCATCGCGCAGATCCTCTCTGCGTCGGAAGAAATCCTGTTGGGAAAAAAGAGGGCCCTGCAGATTGCCATTGCCTGCATGATCGCCCAGGGAAACCTGCTAATCGAGGACATCCCCGGCGTCGGCAAAACCATCCTGGCGCATTTGCTGGCCAGAGTTTTCGGGCTGAGTTTTCAGCGCATTCAATTCACCAGCGATCTGCTGCCGTCGGACATACTCGGCTTCTCCATATACAACCGCCAGACAGACAGCCTCAAGTTCCAGCCCGGGCCGATCTTCGCGCAACTGGTGCTTGCCGACGAGATCAACCGATCCACCCCCAAGACACAGAGCGCGCTGCTCGAGGCCATGGAGGAACGGCAAGTCTCCATAGAGGGAAAGACCCGCGACCTGCCGCAACCTTTCTTTCTAATCGCGACCCAGAATCCGTTCTTCCAGATCGGAACCTTCCCGCTGCCCGAATCCCAGATCGATCGCTTTACCATGTCCATGCAGCTGGGATACCCCGACACAGCCGCGGAACGGGACCTGCTGCGCGGGCAGGATCGGAGACAATTGCTGCACGCCCTGAAGCCGATCGCGACGGTCGAGCGCCTGATATCCCTGCAAAAGCTGGCGCGCGACATCCACGTCAGCGACGCCCTGCTCGATTACCTGCAGCAAATCATCCTGCATACTCGCGAATCGCCCAACTATACTCACGGCCTCTCCCCAAGAGCCGGGGTCTCGATTCTGCAATGCGCTCAGGCCTGGGCACTGAGCAACCGCAGGACCATGGCCCTGCCTGAGGATATCCAGGCGATCCTGCCATACGTCGCAAGCCATCGGTTGCAGTACCGGGAGGGAGGGGGCAGCAAAGACAGCAAGGAGGAGGCCGTAAGGGCGCTGTTGGAAGCGGTCCCCATTCCCTGAAGATGCGCTACGGGAAGCATCCCCGGAAACCGTCAAACGCAGACGCCGCGGGAAACTCCGTCGGCAACCCATCGCCCGGGCAACGGACGCGATTGGGGCTGTGGAACATTTACGTCCTGCCGACCCGGGAGGGCTGTTTTTATTTCGGCATGTTGAGCATCATGCTCACCTGCGCCATCAACTACAGCAACAGCCTGATCTACGGCGCCACATTTCTCCTGGGCGGAGTGGCGGCGCTGTGTCCGTTGCATGCATACAAGAACCTGCGCGGCCTGATAATCAGCATCACCGCCAATCCGCTGCCAGGGTTTGCGGGCGACTCCATCTCCTTTCCGGTCCACCTGGAGAATCCGCGGGGCAGAGACCGCCATGCGATCCAGTTGCAGGTCGGCAGGCTGTCGCCCCCGCATCGCAAAGACCAGCCCCCGGCGCCGGTTCTCATAGCAATCCCCGCAGGCAGCAGGGTCTCCTCCGATTTGCCCGTCACCGCCGGGAAGAGAGGCTGGCTGGAGTTGGAACTCATCCGGATCGGCACCAGGTATCCGCTAGGCCTGTTCCGAGCCTGGGCGCGAATCCCAACACGCCAGCGTTGTCTGGTTTACCCCCGCCCCGAGGGACATCTGCCTCTGCCGCGGTCCAACCCGGTCGTGGGAGAAGAAAACCCCGGCAACGCCATCGGAGTCGAAGACCTGCGGGGATTCCGGCCGTACCAACCCGGGGATTCGCCGCGCAACATCGTATGGAAAACTTTGGAGGGGCAGGAGATCCTGGTCAAGCACTTTACCAAGGGCCAAAAAGAAAAAATCATATTGGACTGGCAGCATGTGGCATCCTTGCCCGGCAACGAGCCGAGATTGTCGCAACTATGCCTCTGGCTTCTGGATGCCGAGGCAAAAGACAGTCAGTACGGAATGAATCTGCCGGGCGCCGATATTCCTCCGGGACAGGGGAATGCCCATCACGGCCGCTGCCTTGCCGCCCTGGCTTTGTTCGGAGTTTGAGCGCATGACCGTCAACCGACCGGCCTTGTATTGCGTATGGTTGGGCACGCTCCTGGCGGCAAGCGGCCATGCTTTTCATACGCCGGCATGGGCGACCGCGCTCTTCTACGGTCTGGCCTGCATACATCTTCTCAGCACGTACCTTCCCTATATGAGGAAACGGACCAGGCTCCGCCGCTATACGGACAACGCGTTAATGCTCATGAGCTTGCTGGCGATATATGCAGGCTACGGCGATTTCGGCAAAAACTCGGGCACAGTCGCCCTGTCCGTGCTGTGCATATTCAAGCTGCGCCAGATATATGCTGTGCGCGACTTCTATATCGCCACCTTCATGGCCTATTTTCTGGGAGCCCTTCTGTTCCTGGATTTCGATTCGCCCCTGGCGGCCCTTTATACGCTCCTGAATCTCGTAATACTGACGGTAGGCCTGGCTCTGCTGCACTTCGGGGGGCCGCGCAAGGGGCTTTGGAAAAGCGTCAAGCTGTCCGTACAGCTTCTGGCACAGGCCACGCCGCTCATGGTGGCCGCCTTCATCCTTTTTCCGAGAATTCCCGGCCCCCTGTGGGGACTGCCCGCGGACAGTTTCGCCAGCAAGATCGGCATCAGCGACCGAATGACACTGGGCAGCATCAGCCGCATTGCCCAATCCGCGGGAGAAATCGTTTTCCGTGCCGATTTCTACGACCGCCGCCCGGAAAACAGCAGTCTGTACTGGAGAGGCCCGGTGTTCTGGTACACGGACGGCAAGAATTGGACACCAGGAACATTCGGCACCAATAAGGAGCGCAGACTGCCGCAAATCACAGGAGAATCGCAGCCGATCCCCTATTCTATCACCCTGGAACCACACGGGAAGAATTGGATCTTTGCGCTGGATATTCCCACCAATGCCCCTTCGGGGACGCGGCTCAATGCCGATCTGCAACTCCTGTCCGCCACCCCGGTCAACAAGAGGCAATTTTTTCAGCTGTCCGCCTATCAAAACTACCGGATATCTTCGCCCCATCCCGTGAAACGCGACGCTCACCCCGGCCTGCAATTACCCGCGGGCAAACACCCCCGTACCGTCGCGCTGGCCAGGAGTTGGCGGGAGGAAAATCTAAGCGACAAGCAGATTATGCGAAAAGCCCTGAGCATGATGCACAACGAGGGATTCTTCTATACCCTGACGCCGAAAGCCATTCAGGGAGACCCCGTGGACGCATTCCTGTTCGATACCAGGGAGGGCTTCTGCGAACACTACGCCGCCGCCTTTACCGTCCTGATGCGGGCGGCAGGCATACCCGCCCGCATCGTCACCGGTTACCAGGGGGGAGATTTCAAGCCGATCGGAGGCTATTACGCAATACACTCGCAAAGTGCCCATGCCTGGGTGGAAGTATGGCTTGAAGGAAAAGGCTGGGACAGGGTGGACCCCACATCGGCCGTGGCCCCGGAAAGGATCCAAAGAGGAATGGAAGACTTTCTGGCCACCTTCAACCCTTCCCAGTCTCTCTTGTTTCAACTCCGGGGCGGTAATCTTGCCGTTCGCCTGTGGCAAAACATCCGGGACCTGGCGGATGCGATGATCAACAACTGGAATCACTGGATCCTTTTCTTCGGCGAAGATCAGCAGCGGTATCTGCTTAATAAAATCGGAATAGGAGAACTCAACGCGATAGAATCCCTGGGACTTCTCGTGCTCCTGTCGGCCACGCTGTTGCTGCTATTCCACCTGTGGGCGCTACGTCGAATCTCGGTGCGGCGCGACCCGGCAAAAGAGATCTACGATCTCTTTTGCCGGAAACTCGCCAAGAAGGGAGTCGAGATATTGCCGCACCAGGGCCCGCTCGACCTCTCCCAAATCGCGCAGAAACGCCTGCCGCCCTGCGCGCCGGAGATCGCAGCCATCACCGATGCGTACATACATTTACGCTACGGAACTGAAAATTCCAACACCGAATTACTAAAGCGAATGGTAAGGTCCTTTCCAGAACAAGCAACGGCATAACCCTGTCGCGGCGCCTCCCGCCGCGGCCAAGCCCCCTCTCAACCGGCCCTCTCAACCGGTGACAGCCATCCCCCCGGGCGCGCTCTCCCGGGAGCTGCCGAGGCTGCGGCGCAACAGCTCCGCGCGAGTGCCGATTTCCAGGATGCGCCCGCGTTCGAGAACCACGACCCGGTCCGCGACCTGGACCGTGGACATGCGGTGAGAAATAATAATGCAGGTGCGGTCACGGCCCACGGTATTGAGCGCTTGGCGCACACCCCGCTCCGCATCGGCGTCCAGCGCGGAAGTGGCCTCGTCGAAGATCAGGATGGTGGCCTTTCTCAATAGCGCCCGGGCAATGGCTATGCGCTGACGCTGTCCACCGGACAGCTGCATGCCATTTTCGCCGACGAGAGTATCCAGCCCGGCAGGCAGTTGCGATGCGAATTCCATGACGCCCGCCGCTTCGGCGGCGGCCAGCACGTCCTTCTCCGCAACGCCTCCGGAAACGCCGTAACTGATATTGAAGCCGATCGTCTCGTCGAACAAAACGATCTCCTGACTAACGATGGCGATCTGGCTCCGGTAAGATTCCAGGGTATATTGCTCCACGTCCACGCCATCCAGAAGAATCTGGCCTTCGTTAGGGCGGTAAAACCGGGCAATCAAGTGAATCAGGGTGGACTTGCCGCTGCCGGACGGGCCAATAAAGGCGATTTTTTCCCCTGCCCGGATCTCCAGGCTGACATCGTACAGGGCGGGGAGGCGGTCCTCGGAGTAAGAAAAGCACACATCGCGGAACGCAAGACTGCCCTCTATACCCTCCGCTTTTATCGTCCCCTTATCGCTCTCGGGCAGCTTGTCAATAATGGTAAAAACCCTCTCCGCTCCCACCGCCCCCTGTTGCAACGCCTGGCTGGCGCCGATCAGGCGCTTCAACGGGCCTGCCATCAGGGCGCAAGCGCTGAAAAAGGCGACAAAGTCGCCCACCGTGATCTTTCCCGCCAACAGCTGGCCCTCGACCATAATAATCATCAGGGCCATGGGAATCACCATTATCACCTGTACCAATGGAGCGCTGGCGGCGCCCAGGGCGATCGACTTCATGATATGGCGCTGATGTTCTTCCATTCTTATCCGAAACCTTTCGTTCTCTTTTTGCTTGATATCGTACAATTTGACCACGCGAATCCCGGAAAACGTTTCGCTCAGAAATTGAGTGATCCGCGCCATGGAGTCCTGCTCCTTGTGGCAAAGAGATTTGAACCAGCCGCGAAACTGGACGATCATCCGCCCCACAATCGGCAACATCAACAGCATGAGCATGGCCAACTGCCAATTATGATACAAAAGCCATCCTACCAACCCGAACACAACGAGAGCTTCCCGCACCAGCGTCATCATGACTTCCGTCATGGAGTTGCGAAGCAATTGGACTTCGTGGGAAAATTTCGAAATGATCCCTCCGCTCGGTTGGCGATCGAAATAGCTCATGGGAAGACTTACAAAGTGGCGAAACAACTGGCAACTGATATCTTTGACCATCCGCACTCCAATCCCGCGCATGGACCAGGCGCTGAAGAACGATGCGAAGCCTCCAACAATGGTCAGAAGAACCAGATACAAGGGGATCAACACCATCTGGTGCGAGTTTTTCTCGAGCAAGGCACTGTCGAAAAAGGGCTTCATTAAATAGGCGATCAGGGGGCGGGTAGCGGCGAAGCAAACCAAAGACAGCATCGCAAAGGCAAACAGCCACCGATAAGGCTTCAGATATTTCAGGACCCGCAAATGGAGTCTGGTTTCGGCGGCGATATTCCGAATGAAGAACATTCTTGACAAGGACTCTTTATAGCGCATCCAGAAACATGGGCCCCGAACCGTTCCGGCCCGGGACAATATGCGCCGGCCCACTTTACAAAAGCCGGCTGTTTCTTGCAAAATTACTCTTTAACGCAAGCTAAAGAAAATCGCATTTTTTGCCGCCGTTGTCAAAAGCACATCCCATCATCGCCGTAACCGGCTCGTCTGGCGCCGGCACTACCAATGCGCGCATCGCATTCGAGCAGATTTTCCGGCGGGAGAAGATCCGCCCCGCCCTTATCCAGGGGGACGGATTTCACCGTTATGACCGCGTCGCCATGGAGCGGGCCACCCTGAAGGCGGAGAAAAGCGGCGGACGGATCACTCATTTCGGCCCGGAGGGAAATCTTTTCGAAAATCTTGAAGCGACGTTCCGGGAATATTCGGAGCACGGGACAGGCCGGCGCAGGTATTACATACACAATCAGCAGGAAGCCGCCCTCCACGGCCTCCCGTTGGGGGCGCTGACTCCCTGGGAGCCGCTGCCGAAGGAAACGGACCTCCTGTTCTACGAAGGGCTGCACGGCGGCCTGACAATCCCGCAAGCGGACATCGCCAAGCATGTAGATCTCCTAATCGGCGTAACTCCAATTATCAACCTGGAGTGGGCGCAAAAAATCCACCGCGACCGGGAAGTCAGAGGATATTCCGCTGAAAACGCGATCAACATGATCCTGAGCCGCATGCACGACTACGTGCACTACATCGTCCCGCAGTTTTCCCAAACGCACATCAACTTTCAGCGGGTGCCGACCGTGGATACATCGAATCCTTTTACCGCAATTGCAATCCCCACCAACGACGAAAGTTTTTCCGTCGTGCACATTCAGGACATGGAAAAACTGCAGCCGGATTTCAGATCGCTGCTGGAAATGCTTGACGGGTCTTTTATGTCCACGCCCGACACCATCGTGGTCCCGGCAGGTAAAAAGAGTCTCTGCATGCAGCTCATTCTTACCCCCGTCATCCGCAAAATGATGCAGGAAACCCGTCGCGCTTAAATCGAATCATATGCGCCGACCTCATATTTCGCCTTGACAAGCAGGAACTTAGCTAGCAAACTAGCACTCTAAGACATAGAGTGCTAAATCTTTTGGAGGGGTTTTTCGATGACTGACGTCGTATCTTATGCCGCGGCCCCCGGGGCGGCCCTGCCCATCCCGGCAGGCTCGCTGGATGCTTATATCCAGGGGGTCAATCGCATCCCCCTGCTCGGCCAGCAGGAGGAACAGGACCTCGCCCGCAACCTCCGTGACCGCGGCGACCTGCAGGCGGCCCGGCAACTCGTGCTCGCCCACCTGCGTTTTGTAGTAAAAGTCGCGCACGGCTATGTGGGTTACGGCTTGCCGCTGGCCGATCTGATCCAGGAGGGGAACATCGGCCTGATGAAGGCCGTCAAGCGTTTCGACCCGGACAAGGGCGTGCGCCTGGTCTCCTTTGCCGTGCATTGGATCCGGGCGGAAATCCATCACTTCGTACTGCGCAACTGGAGGATCGTCAAGGTTGCCACCACCAAGGCCCAGCGGAAACTGTTCTTTAAGCTGCGCTCGCAGTGCAAGGGGCTGGAAGGCCCTCTGACAAAGGCCCAGTCCTGCCAAATTGCCGATACGCTAGGGGTTTCCGCGTCCGATGTGCAGGAAATGGAACAGCGCCTGGGGGCCCGCGACCTCTCCATCGAGGGTGCCCGCCCGGATACCGGAAATCCCGCCGCCAGCTTGACGGACCCGCTGTCCCCGGACCCGGAAAAAAGCCTGGCAACGACCCAGGACCAGGAACAGAACCGCACCTGCCTGCGCCGGGGCCTGGAGACGCTGGATGCGCGCAGTCTTGAGATCGTCCGCCGGCGCTGGATGTCGGAGGACAAGGCCACATTGCAGGAACTGGCGCGGCGCTTCGGGATCTCCGCCGAACGGGTGCGCCAGCTCGAGGCGCAAGCCCTCAAGCGCCTCCGTTCGCACTTCGCCGCCCAGGCCGGCTGAGAATCGCAGGGCAGGCGGGACACGGCGGCCCATTCCCGGGGCCCCGGGGCGCGCGGCCACGCCGGCAAATCCGTCGCCCGCTTGTGGTATTATGCGCGGACGCGGAACGAACGAACCGTTCTCTTTACCGCATCTGCCGCATCGAAGCCCAACTTTAAGGAGGAAAATCATGGCTCAACAAAAATTGTTCCATTCCACCCTGGCCGGCATCCTGGCCGCGGGCGCTACAGCTTTCGCCGCCCAGGCGGGGGCGGCGGTGCCTGACGCGCCCGCAACCTGGGAAAAATGCGCCGGTATCGCCAAGAAAGGCATGAACGACTGCGGCTCGCTGGACGGCAAACACCAGTGCGCCGGGCAAGCGACCGCAGACGACGACCCGAACGAGTGGGTCTATGTGCCCCAGGGCACTTGCGCCAAGCTTACCGGGGGAGTGGTTGCGGCGACCAAGCCCGCAAAGAAGTAATTCTCGCCACCACCGTAAGCGCCGTGCCCCTCCCCCCGCTGCGGGAGGGGCACGGCCCGTAAGACAATGCGGGCATCGGCAAAAACCCCGGACGCCGCCCCGGACACAGGAATAGGCGGCGTCGGCATCGGCCTGCGTTCGCCGCACGTAGAGCGAATCCTGGCCGGCGGCCTCGGCATTCGCTGGCTGGAAATCCTGGCCGACAATTACCTCGCGCAGGGCGGCCGCTGCCGCCGCGACCTGGAAAGGCTGCGCGCGAACCACCCATGCACCTTTCACTGCGTGGGCATGTCCATCGGTTCCGGCGACGCGCTGAACCTGGAATACCTGGACGCGATCAAGGCGCTGGCCGACCGTTACCAGCCGGCATGGGTTTCCGACCACCTGTGTTTCGTGTCCGCGCAGGGCGAATACCAAAACGACTTGTTGCCGCTGCCTTACACCGAGGAGGCGGTGCGGCACGCCGCCGACCGCATTGCCCGCATACAGGAGCGGCTGGGGCGGCGTATCCTGATCGAGAACGTTTCCTGCTACCTGGATTTCCGGCACTCGACGATGAGCGAGGCGGAATTCGTCAACGCCGTTTGCGAACGGGCCGACTGTTTCCTGCTGCTGGACATCAACAACCTCTACGTAAACCAGGTGAACCTGGGAACCCCGGCGCAGGAGTTTCTGGACGCCGTTGACATCGGGCGCATCCGGGAGATTCACCTGGCGGGATTCGAGCAAAAAGAAGGCTTTGTGATTGACGCGCACAATCACCCGGTTTCGGAAAATGTGTGGCAGCTTTACGAATCCTTTATAGCCGCGAATCCGCGGATTCCCACGTTGATCGAATGGGACTTCGATATCCCCGGTCTGGACCGGCTGCTGGAGGAAGCGCGCAAGGCCGAGGTCAGGTATCCGCAGCAGGCGCGGGAGGCGCCTTCGGGCGCAAACCCGGGCGCAACGGCGGGGCGCAAGGCGAAACCGCGGGCAAAACCGCAAGCCTTCGGCGCCGCCGGCCCGGAAATGGCGCCCGCGCGCCGGCAACGCCGGGACGGGAACCCTCCGTCGGTCAAAGCCCTGCAAGAGCGCTTTTTGCGGGCATTGAAGCACGACGATTCCGCGTTGCGACCGCACATCCGCACACTGCCCCAGCTGCCGCCGCCGACGCAGATCTCGATTTACCGCAACAACGCGGACAACACGCGCATTCAGGCGCTGGAACAGTGTTATCCCGTTTGCGTACGGATTCTCGGCGGGCGGTATTTTCGCCAACTGGCAAAGGCATTCATCCGGGCGCATCCGTCAAGGCACCCCGACCTCAACCGCTACGGCGCGGAAATGTCCACTTTTATAAGCGAACTGGCACAGGCCCGCGAAGAGCTGCAAGACTTCGCCTACCTGCCCGACCTGGCCCGTCTCGAATACCTGCACCACCGCTGCTACTACCGGGAAGACGATGCGCGCACTGACTATGCCCTGCTAAAAGAAAGCTGCGGCGAAAGGGAGCGGCAACCGAGACTGTCTTTAAACCACACCGTCGCGTTGCTGAGTTCCGACTTCCCCGTCTATGAAATCTGGCGGGCGCACCAACACGCCAAGCCGCCCGCCGAATTCGAGCAGCCGCCGCAACCGCAGCGAATCTGCGTCTATCGCGAAAAAACCACGCCTCGGATCGAAAAAATTACAGACGGCGACTACCTGATTTTGCAGGAAGCGACACGCGCGCCCGCACTGGACGAACTCATCGAAGAACTGTCCGGCGATCCGCATTTCGCCGACCGCCCCATAGATCAGGCGATCCCGAAACTGGTGGCAAAAGGCTGGCTGCTGGTCGAAGTCTGACACAAAATTTTCTGACGAGACCCATTTTTGAGAAGAGGGTTTCCACATGACACGCCTCATTGAGCCACCAAGGAAAGATTTTGAACGACTGCTCACGCCGCTCACGCCCGGCGAACGGCAGTTGATCGATCTTTTTGACGAGGAACTGGACCCCAATTGGGAAATATACGTTCAGCCGCATCTCAACGGACTGCGGCCTGACCTTGTGCTCCTTAATCCGCATATAGGAATAGCCATCTTCGAAGTCAAAGACTGGGATCTGAGTGCCATGCGGTACTTCGCTTCTGGTTCCCCTCTCCGCCTTATGGTAGAGGACAAGTATGGGAAAAAGTTTCAGAAGGAGAATCCGGTCAGAAAAATCCTACAGTACAAGGAAGAATTGTTCGAATTGTATTGTCCGCGGCTTGATGACAAAGCTGGGTTGGCCGTGATCACCGCTGGCCTCGTATTTACGAAATCCGACCGTAGCGATGTTGAGCAGGTATTCGAAAGCTTCCGTGACGATGGAATGCGAAAGTATCCACAGTATTATCCGATCGGCGGCGCAGATGACTTGGAAGAGGGAGCGATAAAGCGCATCTTTCCAGAGTACCAACGCCCATCCTCCAAATTCATGACCCTAGGAATGGCGTCTGATCTTCGAGGGTGGCTCCAGGAGCCGGCTTTCAGCAAGGAACAGCGAATGCCTCTTCCGCTCGATGAGCAACAGAAAATGCTGGCCTCGACACGCACTAAAACGGGCTACCGACGAATTAAGGGGCCAGCCGGAACCGGCAAGAGCCTTGTGCTAGCTGCCCGCGCAGCTGAGCTTGCCTCAGAGGGCAAGAGCATTTTGGTGGTATGTTACAACATCACGCTACTGAACTATCTTCGAGACTTCGCGGTGCGACATAGCGCCTCTAGAAACACGATCCGCAGAAAAGTTGCCTTTCTACACTTCCATGGCTGGTGCAAATGGCGCGTCTGCTACAACGACGAAGAGCACTATCAAAAATACAAAAATCTTTGGGCTTCGTTATTTTCTGATAGTGACGAGTCAAAAGATGCCGAGCAAGAACCTAGCTCAGTACTCGATGAAAAACTGCCGAAACTCGTACAGAGCCTCTACAAAAACACGGATAGTAATGATCTATTGCCGCAATACGATGCGATCCTGGTTGACGAAGGGCAGGATTTCCTGCCTTCGTGGCAGCAGACGCTCCGGTGCGCGCTTGTGGACGGCGGCGAAATGGTGATGGTTGCAGACAAGACTCAAAACATTTACTCGACAGCCGCAACATGGACGGAAGATGTCATGAAAAAGGCCGGTTTCACTGGACGGTGGACAGAGCTTAAAACCAGCTACCGGCTTCCATCATCGGTGATCCCGATTGTTCGTGCATTCGCCCGAGAGTTCCTTGGAAAAGAAGAAATTGACGTACCTTCGTTAGAAGAAAAAGACCAGCAAAAAGAGCTCAAACCAACAAAGCTCCGCTGGATTCAGGTTCGAAGCAACGATCAAGACCGCAACGCACGCATATGTGCGCGTGAACTGACTCGGATGATGAAGGAACTTCCACCAAACACCGCTGTCACAGATATCACATTTCTATCTAACAGAAATATAGGGCGTAAAGTTGTTAAACGCCTCAAGGAAAAAAATATTCATGTCCTGAATACTTTTGACAAGCAGCGACAAAAGCGCGCTTTCTTTCAGGGCGCCGCCCAAGTCAAGGCAACGACCCCGCACAGTTTCAAGGGATGGGAGGCAAGACTGTTGGTACTGTTTGTCGATAAAATCAGCCATACTAATAGCAAAGCGCTGTTCTATACCGCCCTCACCCGACTTCGCCGCCACGATTGGGGCAGTTGCTTCACTATCGTGTCCTGCTGCGATGAACTTAAGACCTTTGGCAAGACGCATTTTGAAGATTTCGAGCTCGTGTAGGAATACACCGTAATAAAAACATCAAGCAGAACTTTTATTTCTCCAAGAGCGCGGTCCTCGTGAATTCAACCAGTAAGTGCAACACCACCAGTCAGGATAAAAGGCAAGTTGCGATAACATCGCTTCGCATTTTTCTCCTTTATGAGCATTCTGGCCATTTTTCAGGAAATTGAATATTGTCAGGCAATTTTGTTGCCTCCTCTGTTCCGCCCCCTTTCTTGTTTCCCAATGCATCGTTAACTTGGGCCTGCGTCAGACCCTGAGCCGAAGACAGATCCGCGCCCGTTAAATCAGCATTCTTTAAAGTTGCGCCTCCCAGATCAGAATCGCTTAAATTAGCCTTAGTAAGATTTGCTTCTGAAAAATTGGCCCTTTCAAAAATACAACCCTTGAAAACTGAGTCAGACATATTGACCACGCTCATATCAACCCTTGTAAAATCAATATTATTCAGCTGAATGCCTGAAAGATCAAAGCGCCATTCTTTTTCTTCTAAAGTACCATCTTCTTTCCTTTTTACCAAATCATCAAGTTTAGTATCGTGGTCCAGCTCTCGATCTCGAATAACAGTTGCTGCTGCTTCAACCTCTACTGCTCTAACTGGCGCAGGAGAGGGAGGGGGAGGAACAGGTGCACGGTGCCTGATGAACCCAGCAACAATTTTCATAATGTCCGGGTGATCTTCTTTGCTGCTTCTCGCAAGCTGTCCAAGTGCGAAAAGACCACCCTGTTGTGCTGCCACCTCCCCATTGCCCAAAAGATCGGATGCCTTGGCCAAAGCCTCCGCCCTGTTTCTTTGCTGATCAATATTTGTCTGTTTGTCTGCAATTTTGGAGTGTTTGTCTGCAATTCTGTAGCGCCATAAAGCCATAACCGCGGTCGTAGGCACTGCCACCATGCCAACAATTAAAAATCCCAGACCAC
>JAPPPX010000022.1 GCA_028817305.1 Gammaproteobacteria bacterium
CGCAGGCTTGCCCCTGGCTTGTCTTTACTGCATTAACGGGGGCAGGAATCTACCCTCCATGGCGGGGTGGGAATCTTTTCCCCTCGATTGCGTAACGGCTTGTTATTGTGGATGGCCGTTGCAATCCACGCGCCCCTCGCGGGGCGCGACCTCGATCAACGCGGTACGGAGAAACATGCGGCTGGGGGAGATTGGGTCGCGGCTGGGAGAGATTGAGAGACAAGGAGAACGCAGGTTACCGCGATGCGGTGTCCGTCAGCCGCGCGATATCATCGTAGGTAAGATTGAACATGCGGTCGGAGAGCCATCGCTTGAACGATTCATTGTCGCTGAATTGTTTGTATAAATCGGCGAAGTCCTGAAATGCTTCAAGCATGATACTGCCCAGAACCTTGTTGTGTTCAATGAGTGCGTTCTGCTTGTCGGAGTGCTGACATGCGTTTCGGTAGGCGGAATTCGCTTTTATCTTTTCAGGCAATGCCTCAATAAACTGGCGAACCCTGTCCTCGTCTTTCCACAGAATGTTTCCGAACCGGTCGTTGAACTCCTGAATGATGCGGGTCAGCGGACTCATTTCGGTTTCGGGCTTGTGCGTACCGCCGCCGGTCGGTATCGGGTCAATCTCCGCGTCATCGTCCTGCAGCGCAATCTGTTCCCTGGCCTTTATCTCAAGCCGGTAACTGTCCATGTCAATGGCTTGCAGAATGCCCCTGGACAAATCCTCTTCCTTCGGGGCGGGCAGCTTCGGGATCAGAAAATTGAGAAAGATGGTTCGCTTCTCCCATTCGGGATTGCTGTACGGAAGAAGCGCCGAGAGAAACTCGTAAGTACGGGTAAATGCCTTGGCCTTGCCTTTGAAGTCTATCTGGCCGTCTTCATCCAGTTCGGCCAGATAAACCGCGACGCATTGGTCCAGCACGGGATCGAGTCGATCACGTTCAACTCCGCCCAGATACTGCCGGGAAAAACTGTCTATTTGCTCCGGCGAATAAACCTGATAGCCGTCGAGGTCCGCCTGCATGTCGTGCAGTTTGTCGGGGTCGGTTTCATCGGCCAGAATGGTGCCCCGGTAATAGGGGTTAAACGCCTCCCGAATGCCGTCAGCATCATTCATGAAATCCAGCACAAAAGTATCGTGTTTTTTCGGGTGTGAGCGGTTGAGACGAGACAGCGTCTGCACCGCCTTGATTCCGGACAACCTTTTGTCAACGTACATCGTATGCAGAAGCGGCTCGTCGTAGCCGGTTTGAAACTTGTCGGCGCAGATTAGAAACCGGTACGGGTCTTCCCGAATCCTGTCCTCGATTTGTTTCGCCGGAAACTCATTGAGCGATGCCTCGCTGACACTTGCGCCGTTGTAATCGTGCTCACCCGAGAAAGTCACGATGGCCCGATACTGGCTCTTGCGCTCGATCAGGTAGGCGCGGATGGCGTGGTAGTATTCAATCGCGCGCTGGACGCCGCCGGTTACCACCATCGCGCGCGCCTGCCCGCCGATTTTTCCCTGGCCGATAACTTGCCGGTGGAAATGGTCAACCATAATCTTGGCCTTGTAACGAATTGCATGTTCGTGCCCCTCGACATAGCGGCGCAGTTTCTTTCTGGCTTTCTTCGCATCAAACTCCGGGTCCGCCTCAATGGTCCTGGCCAGTTTGTAGTAACTTTTTACCGGCGTGTAGTGCTGGAGCACATCCAGAATAAAGCCCTCTTGAATGGCCTGCTTCATGGTGTAGGTATGGAAGGAGTGGTGCTTGACCTTACCGTCCGGCCGCCGCTCCGGGTTGCCGAAGAGTTCCAGCGTCTTGTTCTTGGGCGTGGCCGTGAACGCGAAGTAACTGGCGTTGGGCAGCAACTTGCGCGACTCCATCAGCCGGTTAATCTGGTCCTCAAAAGTTTCCTCTTCCTCTTTCCTGCCCGCCTCGGCAAGCGCCCTCGCCACGGCCACACCGGCCTTGCCGCCCTGGCTGGAATGGGCTTCGTCAATAATCAGGGCGAAACTTCTCTCCCGTTGCGCGTCTCCAATTTCGTCAAGAATAAACGGAAACTTCTGCAATGTTGAGATGATGATCTTTTTGCCTGCTTCGATAAATTTCCGCAGGTCGCCCGCATTACTGGCGTGCCCCACTGTCGCCCCAACCTGCGCAAACTGCTTGATGGTGTCCTGAATCTGCTTGTCGAGAATACGCCGGTCGGTAATCACGATGATCGAGTCGAATACGGGCTTGTCTGCTTTCGACAACCCAATCAACTGATGGGCCAACCAGGCGATGGAATTGGATTTGCCACTGCCCGCCGAGTGTTGAATCAGATAGCGCTTGCCCGCGCCTTCGGCCCTGGCATCGGCCAGAAGTTTTCGCACGACATCGAGCTGATGGTAACGCGGCCATATTTGGGCCTTCTTCTTGCGCCCGGTCTTTTCGTCCTTCGACTTCACCACCTGGGCGTAGTTCTCAAGGATGTTGACGAGACTCTCGCGGGCCAACACCTCGAGCCACAAGTAGTCGGTCTTGAGGCCGTCGGGATTCGGCGGATTGCCGGCGCCGTCTTGCCAGCCTTTGTTGAAAGGCAAAAACCACGATGCCTTGCCTTTTAGATGTGTGCAAAAGCGCACCTCTTGTTCATCCACGGCAAAATGCGCCACACAACGGCCAAACTCGAAGAGTTTCTCGCGTGGATTGCGATCGGTCATGTATTGCCGAACCGCATCATCTGCCGTCTGCTTGGTGAGGCTGTTTTTCAGTTCAAAAGTGGCGATTGGCAGGCCGTTGATAAATAGCCCCATGTCCAGCGCAAGTTGCGTCTCATCGAGGCTGTAACCCAGTTGCCGCGTGATTGAGAAGCGGTTCGCATCAAACAATATCCGGGCTTGCTCGTTTCCTGGCGATGGCGTTCCGTAAAAGAGAATGAGGTCGTGAGCGCCGTGTTTGATTCCATGGCGCAAAATATCAATGGTGCCGCGCTTGCTAATCTGGCCCTGAAGCCGCGCCAGAAACTTCCGCCGCACGGGGCCGTCGTCATCCAGTGCCAGCGCCTCGGCTGCTTCCGGCTGCGTTTCCTTCAGAAAAGCCGACAGTTGAGCCAAATCAACGCAATACTCGCGGTTGTAGTCGTGCCGATTCCCGCAAATCCAGCCTACGCCGCCATAACTGGCCTGGAGTTCAGACATCTTGCCCTCTCTGGGCGGATCGCAGGGCTGGCCGGCCAAGGCCATGCAGATAAGGCGCTCAAGGCCGCGCTCGGAGGTGTCAGTGGTCATACAGTATTCTGTCAGCCGTTATCCCCAAGTCTATCGCCGGGTAATTTTTCGACCAATGTAGAGAACTTTGAGCCGGGCTTGTCCAGGTGGAACCGGCCACTCGAAGTGGATGCGAAAAGTTGCCCGATTAATTTTTCCATGCCAAGGGCAAAACAATAGCCTGGAAGGATCCGAAGGGTCTTTGAATTCCAATTCTTGTCGAAATCTTTGTTTGTTGCGGGCTGATTCATCACTGAACCATGCCCTGTCGCCCTGACTATGCTTCTGCCATAGCCTGTGGGCATCATCTGTCATCTGCCCATCGGAAACACTACGCCCCGACATAATTTGATGCAGAATGTCCAAGCGACGCTCTATACCATCCGCAACAGTTCTGCAGAAGGCTTCTTTTGCAAGGTAAGTGCTCTCCGGAATATAATTCGGAATTTCCAGAAGATTAAAACGTTCTTGACAGATTTCTATTAGTTCTGCCCAATTTCGTGCAACACGGTTTTCACGCAAGCGAGACTCCAGTTCCTGCACATCCCATATATTGCCAACGCTAATATCCCCCAATCGTTCTTCAGGAATGCCGTGCAAGACTGTCAGAGGTGTTCGTTCAAAGTTGATTGGGCCGCCGCCAGCAAAACTAAAGACACCGGACGAATCGCCTATGCGTTCCCTTCTAGCTGCCTCTCCCAAGCCGCTATCTGTGACATCCTGACCCTCAAACTCAAAATAATCCTCTGGCTCTTCCTGTCGGTCAGTATCAATGAACGGCCCCGATTTTATAATCCATAAAAGAATGAGCCGCCTCTCATCAGGCTTACTTTCCTGTACGGCTTTGAGAACATTCATTCGGATGGTCGCCGGGCGCTGCCAGATTTGACGCGCACAAAAAAGCTGAGGCTGTTTCTCTCCAAACATCAAACGAATCGAGGCTACTCTCCGCAGAGTAGATACAAACGCTTCTCTCGTCTTAAACTGCCCCTGAAGCGATGAATCGTTAATGTACCACCTCACGCAGACTGGTCCCAACCTGTAAGTGCTGCAAGATCGGATTCACTCTGATCGAAAAAGCCTTCCGGCCAAGCATCGAAATTGCCTTCTGCATCAATAGCCGGTGAAGTCACACCATGACCGGTGTCAGAATCGGCACCTGAAAAGAAATGAACAGCAACATCCGAATGTGGAATAACTCCCTTCTTCACTGCCAAACGAATCCCGTTCAGAATATGATCGCTGTGGCTCTCAACCAATATCTGAACGCCAGCGGTTGCGATACGTGCGAGTATCTCTCCCATGCGGGATTGCGCGCGCGGATGCAGATGGGCCTCCGGGCTTTCAATAATCAAAATCTGGCCTTCTTTGGCCAGAAGAGCCGCCACGAGAATTGGAAACACATATACAAGCCCATATCCAACGTTGGCTGGGCGGCGCCAGTCGTTTTCTGCTCCAATACTAAACCCCAGCCGCATGAGAGAAGTTTTTTCTACTTTATTTATCATGACCCGCGTACCGGGGAAGAGATCGCCCAGATAGGCATCCATTTGCCGCCGCAAACTTGCCACATGCTTGCCGGGATGACGCCGGGCCGAATCAATCTCCTCGTCTGCTGCCCACTCGTACCACCACGAAGCATATTGGCCTTCGCGCCCAACATCCGCGTAAGTGATATTTGCATTGTCCGGAGATGGATACACATCGGATATCTTCCCGCGCTCGGAATTCAAGAATACGATATTCTTGAGCGCATAAATTAAACCGCTTGAGGGCGCACCAGTGCCTGGGTCTTTCCACATCTTCCCAACCCACTTCCGCAGTTTGGCATTCTGTCTTCTATATGCCACCTTCTCAACATCAAACAAAGCTTTTCTCTGTTCAGACAGGCGCAGTTGAGTATCTACAGGAGTAAAACTCCATGAAGCTTGCTCTCTCATGGTAGAGACTGAAATTTCAATCCGGCGCTCTTCCGCCTTACTTGACAACACGTCCCCTGGTTGCCCAAGCCGAACAATTGGCCCATTGGGGGACAAGTATTCCGAGTCGGGGTCCAGACTGAGACCCTGGGTCAACAAAAGAAGAGAGTGCAGCGCCGTTGACTTCCCTGCCGAGTTAAAGCCAGTGAACAACGTCAGGGGTGCCAACTCAAGATGCAGGGCCGAGAAACATTTTAGATTGGAAAATTCAAGTGAGCGTAGTACCATGATTTCAGCTCCCGACCCCAAATGCTTCTTCAGCAAGTGTAAATCTGGCCTTTACAGACTTGGTGCTATTGGTAGAGAGCGTGATGGCGTTTTTGAATCTCTCATCGTATTCAATCAAGTCAATTAGCGCCTTGCGGATTTCTCTCCCTGATGCTGACTCACGTTGGATTTCTTCCGTGAATTTTGCCAATACCACTGTACAAACATCAAAGAGAGAAATATTAAAAGTGCTGCGCCTGAATCCAGGCCCGTCAAAAACAAGTGACTTCCGGAATGCATGTTTCCCAAAAAGTTGCTTGTTGGACTGCAATGACCGCTCGAATTTCTTTCTGAGATTATCCAAACTTCCCGCATTATCAGGATCATTCATATACCGCAGAGTCCGGGCCAGAAACTCGTCCATGTCTCCACGATATGCTTTCACTCCGAAAACGCTAAACGCACAGAAGCGATTAACTGCCTCGCGATCCCTCATAACTTTAGTGTTCAATGCACGTCCCGTTGCCACATGGAACAATCTGCTTTCGACTATTTCCTTAAGCCAGCGCGTTGCAGGGCCATTATAAACCGCATTACGCATTTGCTGGCGACTTAATGCGACACCGCTGTTCACACGCTCAAAAATGTCGAGACGGGCACGCTCTGGCGCGTTGGCATCAAGTATATACATGATAAGTTGCGTATCCAGAATCCGCTCTTGCAGGTTCAGGGACAATTCATGGAAGTACTGCCCTTCGATGAGACTCTTTTTATTTCTTTCTTCCTTGAAACTGGTGCCCTGAATCTTGAATTCGTTATCTACATAACGTAGAAAAGTAGTGATTCTCTGCAATCCATCCACAATAACTATCTCACCTTCTTCTCTTTCCGCGACATAAAAAACCGGAAGCGGGATTCGCATGATGCAACTTTCAATCAGCTTGGACTGCTTTTTTTTATCCCACACAAAGTCACGCTGGAAATCCGGATCGAGTATCCAGCGATTTTGCTTGACCCGTTTAAGAACCTCCGAGACCGATCTTGTTTCCTGGCGAATGAAGAGAGAGTCGAGAGGATAACCTGCCTGACCGTTCCCAGAGGAATCGTAGCCCTCAATGTCTTCTTTCGGGGACTTGTGCGTAGATTCTGGTTCTAACATTTTTTTGCCATAATGCCTCGATTGCATGTGAGCGCAAGTAACAACCAGGGCCTTTTGTCCTGACCTGACAGGCTGTAATCCATTTTATACATCTATTTCAGTAATTTTCAACTGGAACGCCTGCTTTGATGTGTCCCTCTGGCGTTTATGGCGCATCAGGTTTCGCTATCTATGGGCTTTTCAGCGCAATAAATATGGCCAATATGCTCTATTTGCCCAATTTGGCAAGGACAATGCAGTCAATTCAGTTCATCCGCTGCCGCGATTTTCTTGTCTGTATCAGGCAGAGTAGCCGCCTTTTTGTATTGGCTCTGGCTCATCAGGCTCATCAGGCAAATTTGCCGCTGCATCCCGCACATCAATCTTGCCGGTGACCACATCGGCGGTCAGGCGGGGGTGGTACTCTTGCAGGAGTTCAATTTCCCGGCGGGTACGGGCGATGGCGGCATCAATGCTGGCAATGGCCTTGTCAAGACACTCAGCAATTGCCGTTTGTTCGGTGAAGGATGGGAAAGGGATGCACAATGAGCCAAACTTCTCTCCCGTGAAATGAGCAATAGTAGCCTTATTATTAATCGCATCAAGCCAGCCCGCTACTGCCACAGAATTCATCACATATTGCAAATAGTCATTTCTGCAATTGTTCGTCCCCCTTACTCGGTGTAGTGCATTTTGAATGATATAGCCAGAGACCATATCCTTAACCAAACTGGACCGTCCACCCTCTCCGCCTTCGCAAACAAGAAGATCTCCGCTACGGATACCAAATTTTTCAATGTCTCTGGGACTTGCCCACATCTTCTGAGCATCTGCTGTTTGAACAGAAAACCACTGCACATGTCGCGCTTTTAAGTAAAGCACCTCAACATCCGTTGATTGGTTCGCGTGAGTCTGCAACATTTTGCCAAGTTGAATCGAGTAGTGTCTCTTAACTGCAACAACGTCCCAATGTTCCGGCACCTTCCCCAGCCACTCGACGCCGGAATCTTTGAGAGGAACATCGGGGTCGAGGCCGCGGGTGACGGCGTGGTGGATGATGGCCTGCTTCTGCTCCTCCAACAGTTTAATCAGCTTCTGCTTTGCCTTCACAAATTGCTGCACTCGTCGCCCTACATAATCCAGATAGCGCACAACCTTGGCTTGTTCGGCGAAGGATGGGAAAGGGATACACAATGAACCAAATTTCTCTCTCGTGAAATGAGCAATAGTGGCCTTATTATTAATCGCAGCGAGCCAGCCTGCTGCTGCCGCAGAATTCATCACATATTGCAAATAGTCATTCCCGCAACTGTTCGCCGCCCTTACTCGGTGTAGTGCATTTTGAATGATATAACCAGAGACCATATCCTTAACTAGACTAGACCGTCCACCCTCTCCGCCTTCGCAAACAAGAAGATCTCCGCTACGGATACCAAATTGTTCAATGTCACTAGGGCTTGCCCACATCTTCGGAGCATCTGCTGTTTGAACAGAAAACCACTGTACATGTTGCGCTTTTAAATAAGGCACTTCAACATCCGTTGATTGGTTTGCACGAGTCTGTAACATCTTGCCAAGCTGAATCGAATAGTGTCTCTTAACTGCAACAACGTCCCAATGCCTCGGCACCTTCCCCAGCCATTCAACGCCAGAGTCTTTCATTGCAGGATAGGGTTTAAGGTCAGCAATCATTCCAATACCTTGGGCATTGCCTAATTCGAGGTTCCGCTGACAGGGCTTCCGACTATATCCGTCAAGAGCCCTTCCGTCTCTTTCTCCAGCGCCAGAATATCGGCGCGGATTGCTTCCAGCGAGCGCATCGGCTGAGGCTTATAGAAATAGCGAGTGAAACTAATCTCGTAGCCAATCTTAATACTGTTCCCGACATACCAGGCATCGGGAGCATGCGGCAATACCTCACGCTCCAGAAACGCCTCAATGCCGCCCTTTTCCTGCAACGGTACCTGCTCGGTGTCACGCAGGTCGGTGTCCGGTTCGTATTCCACTACGGCAGATTTGCCATTGATGGCGGCCTTAAAAAGACCTCGCAATGGGTCGGGGACTGCCCCTTTCCTGTGAATTTTCCTGATGATGGGCGGGGCGTCTTCGCTTCGCTTGCCGTTTTCTTTCAAATCCTTGATTTCTTTCGGCTTGTAAGCCCGGTTCGGGTCGGCACCCTCAATGCGAAGCGGTCGCTCGACGGTAATCTTCCAGTAACCAAAAGTCTCGTTGTCAAAAATCCTGCTCTGCTCTGTTTCCTCAAAGGCAATGAAAGTGTCGCAAATGCGCTTGATGTCATCCTCTCCAAGTTCGCAGTTCTTCTTGCCCAGATTCTTGCGCAGCGACCGATGCCATTCGGTGGCGTCAATCAGTTGCACCCTGCCCTTGCGATGCTCCGGCTTGCGGTTGCTAAGCACCCAGATATAGGTGGCAATGCCGGTGTTGTAAAACATGTTCAGCGGCAATGCGACGATGGCCTCCAGCCAGTCGTTCTCAATAATCCACCGGCGTATATTGCTCTCGCCCTGCCCGGCATCGCCGGTGAAAAGCGAACTGCCATTGTGCACCTCGGCAATGCGGCTGCCGAGTTTGGTGCGCCGTTTCATCTTGCTCAGCATATTCGCCAGGAACATCATCTGACCATCGCTGGAGCGGGTAACCAGGGAATAGCCGGGGTCTTTGGCATGAGCGGGGAAAAATCTGGGGTCGCTTATCTCTCCCTTGCCGCCCATACGTTCTAAGTCATTTTTCCAACTCTTGCCGTAGGGGGGATTAGAGAGCATGAAATCAAACTCGTCGGACGGGAAGGCGTCGCTGGAAAGCGTGGAATGCTCGGGGCCGCCGATGATGTTGTCCGCCGCCTCGCCTTCGCCCTTGAGCAGCATATCAGCCTTGCAGATGGCGTAGGTCTCGGCATTAATCTCCTGTCCGTAGAGGTGTGTCTTGATCTCCTTGCCTCGTTCCCGGGCAAGTCCCTGCAATGTGTCTTCGGCGACCGTCAGCATGCCGCCGGTGCCGCAAGCGCCATCGTAAAGCAGGTAGGTGCTGGATTTAATCCTGTCGGCAACGGGAAGGAAGACGAGTTTTGCCATCAACTGGACCGCATCGCGCGGCGTCCAGTGTTCACCGGCTTCTTCGTTGTTTTCCTCGTTAAAGCGGCGCACCAACTCCTCAAAGATGGTTCCCATGCCATGATTGTCGAGACCGGGGTGTTTAACCGACCCATCGCTATTCTTCACCGGATAAGGACTCAGATTGATATCCGGCGAGGTCAATTTTTCAATCAGTGTGCCCAATGCATCGGCTTTGGAGAGGTCGGGAATCTGGTTGCGAAATTTGAAGTTGTCAAGAATGTCCTGGATGTTGGGGGAAAACCCGGCGAGATATGCCTCGAAATCAGCGCGAAGTTGCTGCTGGCTGGTGCAGGCTTTCAAGTCTCGCATCGTGAAACTGGAAGTATTGTAGAAGCCATGTCCCGCAGCGTGACGCAAAGGGACATCCTGCTCAACCATTTTGGCCTTGTCCAGTTCGCCTTTCATATCCAGAACGGCCTGCTTGCTGCTTTCCAGCACCGCGTCCAGACGGCGGAGAACGGTCATGGGGAGAATCACATCCCGGTATTTCCCCCGCACGAACACGTCGCGCAGCACATCATCCGCGATGCCCCAGATGAAGCTGACAATTTTTCCGTGTTGGGCGCTGTTCATATCGGTCAAGCGCGGGCCGGTTTGGGATTCCGGGGGATTATACTTCAGGATGCTCCGATTAAAACGGCAGCGCGCAATTCGCGTTCCTTATTCCCGCCCCTCTCTTCGTCATTCCGGCGAAAGCAGGAATCCCGCGCAAATTGAGCGCGGTACGCGCACATTGCAGGGACTGGCCGGCCTGCCCCTGCCTTAAAAGGAGCGCGAAGCGCGCGCTTGTTATGCTGGATTCCTGCTTTCGCAGGAATGGCGGGGTAGGGTTTATTCGCTGGGTGCCCACGAAGTTTTTGCACAGCCTGTTTCGCGGGAATGGCAGATAAGAGAGAGCTGCTTTTCTTCCCTTCGATTGCGTAACGGCTTGCATTGTACAGGGGAGTGGTGTTGGGGGAGACTACACGAGCACGCGACGGGAAGCTCATCACGCACCCTCGCCTTCCATTCGATGCCGCACCTTGCGGTAGGTCTCCTCCAGCAATTCGTCGCTGCCGGATAGCGATTCCTGCAAGCGGCGGTGGGCCGCCTCCACGAAGTCCGCATCCCGGATGGCGCCGGTGTTGACATGGACGTTGAGGGCGGCGCTACGCAGGGCGGCGGCGACGGCCAGCGCGGCCACCCCGGCATCGCTGATCACGTTGCGGTTCCCCTTCTGGGTAATCGCGTAACTCAGGCGCAACAGGCGGGAGCAGACCTCGGCGCAGGCCAGGGGCGTCTCGGTCGCCCGGCGCAGGGCCTCCTGGATGGCCGCGCTGCGCGCCTGCTTTTCCTCGTCGGTGGCGCGCGGCAGCCGGTAGGAGGCCATCACGCCCTGGAACGCCTCCACGTCCTCGGCGGCAAGCCGCAACAGCCGGCGGCGCAGTTTCTCGGCGTCCTCCAGCAGCGCCCGCACTTCCGGCTCGACGTCGGCGTAGGCGCTCTTGCCCACCGTCAGGTTGCAAACCATGCTGACCAGCGCGGCGCCCACCGCGCCGATGACGGCGGCGGCGCCGCCGCCGCCCGGCGTCGGCCGCTCGCTGGCCAGCGCGTCCAGAAATCCCGTCAACGATTCGTCTTGCATCCGGTCGCCTCCTCCCATATCTCCGAAACCCCATGTCTCCGAAACCGACGTGGAAACGCATATACTGTACGGGGAACCGCCGCGCAAAGCCACCGCGCGGCCTTTTTACATGCAACCGCGGCGCCCCCGCGCGGACAGGGACGCGCCGTTTTGGAGATAATGCGCCCATGCTTACGTATTACCACTACGGGATGGTCATTCTGCTCATGATGACGGGGCTGTACATCGTCATCGCGCAGGACAACCTGATCCGCAAGTTGATCGGGCTCAACCTGTTCCAGGTCTCGGTGTTCGTGCTGTATATCTCGCTGGGATACCTGCGGGGCGGCACCGCGCCCGTCCTGGCGGCGGAATACGCGGTCTATGCCAGCCCGTTGCCGCATGTCCTGATCCTGACGGCGATCGTGGTCGGCATCTCGACGATGGCAGTGGGGCTGGCGCTGGTCGTTCGCATCTACCAGGCATTCGGCACCATTCGGGAAGACGAATTGCGCGCGCGGCAACGCAGGCGGTGAACGGGCAGGCGGTGAGCGGGCGGTGAGCGGCGCGCATCTGCCGGCATTGCAGGTGATCCTGCCCCTGCTCGGCGCCCCTCTGTGCATGCTGGCGCACCGCGCGGGATGGGCCTGGCGGATCGCCCAGGCGGTATGCCTGGGCTGCCTGGCGATATCCGGGGCGCTGCTGCTGCAAGTGGCCGCCGAGGGGGAAATTACCTATGCCTTCGGCGGCTGGGCGGCCCCCTGGGGGATCGAGTACCGCCTGGATGCGCTCAACACGCCGTTGCTGTTTCTGGTCTCGGCGGTCGCCGCCCTGGTCGCGTGGTATTCCCGCCGTTGCGCCGCGGCCGAGATCGCCGCCGACCGGCTGTACCTGTTCTACCTCGCGCTGCAGTTGCACCTGGCGGGATTGCTGGGCGTAGTCGGCACCGGCGACATATTCAATTTGTTCGTGTTCGTAGAGATTGCCTCCCTGTCCTCCTATGCCCTGCTGGGACTGGGACACGACCGGCGGGCCCTGCTTGCCGCCTACCGCTATCTGCTCCTGGGCAGCCTGGGCGCAACCTTCCTGCTGGTCGGCATCGGCTACCTGTACGCGCTGACCGGTACGCTCAACATGGCCGATCTGGCCGAGCGGCTGGGGCCGGTAGCCCATACCCGCACGGCGGTCATGGCCTTCGCCTTCATCACCGTAGGACTGGCCCTGAAGTTCGCCCTGTTCCCCCTGCACGTCTGGCTGCCGGACGCCTACACCTACGCGCCTTCGCCTATCGCGGCCTTCTTCGCCGCCACCGGCGCCAAGGTGTATCTCTACGCCTGGCTGCGGATCGGCTTCACCGTCTTCGACCAGGGAAGCGTCCTGGAGCAGGTGCAACTGGACAAGGTGCTGATCGCGACCGCATCTCTGGCCGTGCTGTTCGGTTCCCTGGCCGCGCTGTTGCAGCGGGATCTGCGGCGGCTGCTGGCGTACTCCAGCATCGCCCAGATCGGCTACATGGTGCTGGGGGCCAGCCTGGCGACGGTAGGCAGCATGGCCGCGGGCCTGTTGCATCTTTTCTACCACGCCCTGATCAAAGGCGCCCTGTTCCTGGCGGTGGGCTGCCTGTACCTGCGCGCGGGCACGGCCCGGCTGGAACAGCTGCGGGGCATCGGCCCGCGCATGCCCTGGACTACGGCGGCCCTGGCGCTGGCCGGATTGGGCCTGGTCGGGGTCCCCCTCACGGCCGGCTTCGTCAGCAAGTGGTATCTGGCGCAGGCCATGCTGGATCGGGGATGGTGGTGGCTGGCGCTCCTGATCCTGGGCGGCTCTCTGCTGGCGGCCTGCTACGTCTGGAAGTTCCTGGAGCCGATCTGCCTGCAACCGGCGCCCGCCAGCGACCGGGAATTGCGGGAGGCGCCTCCGAGTATGCTGATCCCGCTCTGGCTGCTGGCGGCGGCCATACTGGCCCTGGGGATTGATTCCTCGCTGCCGATACGGTGGGCGACCCGGGCCGCCATGCTGCTGGTGCCGGGGTAATGTCCGCCGCCGCGCTCATTCCCTGCTGCCTGGCCGTTCCGCTGCTGGGGGCGGCGCTGATCCTCGCCAGCCGGCGGCGGCCCCGCCTGAGCGACGCCTGGGCGCTGCTCGCTCCGGCCCTGCTGTTGCTCCCGGTGGCGGCCCTGTACCCGGCGGCGGCCGGCGGCGCATACCCCTCCTGGAGCCTGGGCGAACCGCTGGCCGGGCTGGCCATCGCGTTCCGGGTAGAGCCGCTGGGCTGGCTGTTTGCCGCGGTGTCCAGCCTGCTGTGGCTGCCCACCGCGATCTACTCGGTGGGCTACGCGCACGGCAAGGGGCTGCCCCGACAGCCCGTTTTCCATGCCTGCTTCGCGGCGGCCCTGGCCAGCGCCGTCGGCATCGCCTTCAGCGCCAACCTGCTGACGCTGTTCCTGTGCTACGAGCTGCTCACGCTGACGACGTACCCCCTGGTCACGCACCAGCGCACCCCGGAGGCGCGGCGGGCGGGGCGCAGCTACCTCGCCTATCTGCTCGGCAGTTCGATGGGGCTGATGCTGCTGGCGATCCTGTGGGTATGGCAACTGACGGGGCGGCTGGACTTCGTGCCGGGAGGCATCCTCGCGGGCCAGCCGGAGACGGTGACCGCGCCCTTGTTCCTGCTGTTCGCCTTCGGCATCGGCAAGGCCGCCCTGATCCCCATGCACCGCTGGCTGCCGCGGGCGATGGTGGCGCCGACGCCGGTCAGCGCCCTGCTGCATGCCGTGGCGGTGGTCAAGGCCGGCGGCTTCGCCTTGCTGAAAATCGCCTTGTTCACCTTCGGACCGGCGCAATTGGACGGCAGCATGGCAGCGGAGCTGCTGATCTACATCGCCTCCGCCAGCATCGTGATCGGCGCCGTCATCGCCCTGAAGTGCGATCACCTGAAGCAGCGGCTGGCGTATTCGACGATCAGCCAGCTGGCCTATATCGCCCTGGGCGCCGCCCTGGCCGGCTCCGTGGGATGGGTCGGCGGCGGATTGCATATCGCCACCCACGCCTTCGGCAAGATCACGCTGTTCTTCTGCGCCGGCGCCATCCTGCTGGCTGGCGGCCAGACCCGCGTCAGCGAGTTGAGCGGCCTGGGGCGCCGCATGCCGCTGACCATGGCCGCCTTTCTGATCGGCAGCCTGAGCATCATCGGCCTGCCCCCGACCGGCGGCATGTGGAGCAAATGGTTCCTGTTGCTCGGCAGCCTGGAAACGGGGTATTACGTGCCGGTGGCCGCGATGGCGATCAGCTCCCTGCTCAGCGTTTATTACCTGCTGGCCGTGCCGGTGCGGGCCTTCCTGCTGGCTCCGGCGGCAGGGGCGGACCTGAGGGCGACCGGCAGGGCGCCGCTGCCCTGCCGCATTGGAATCGCGGCCGCCGCGGGCGGCTGCATCCTGCTGTTTTTCCTGCCGCAGCCGCTGTACGACCTGCTGCACGGCCTGTGGGAGACGGCGGTGCGGGCGCCGACAGGGGCGGCGGGATGAGCGGGGCGCCGCGCCCCGGCACGGGCGCCCGCGGGCGGCGGGCGCTGTATGCCGTATGCGCGGCCCTGCTGCTGCTGGAGTTCGGCGGCTGGCGCCACGGGGGCCACGCCTGGGAAGGGCTGTGGGGCTTCTACAGCCTGTTCGGTTTCGTCGCCTGCGTCGCCCTGGTGCTGTCGGCCCGGCTGCTGCGGCGGGCGGTAATGCGTTCCGAGGATTACTATGAGCGCGAGTAGCCTGCCGCCCTGGCTCTGGTTCTTTGCCGCCGCCTGCCTGCTGCCTCTGCTGCGGCAGCGCGCCGGCAAGGCGCTGCTGCTGCTCGCTCCCCTGCTGGGCGCCGCCTGCCTGCTCGGCGCCCCGGAGGGGCCGCTGCTGGAGTTCTCCCTGTTCGGGGTCGCGCTCACTCCCTACCGGCTCGACCCGCTTAGCCGCGTCTTCGCGCTGCTGTTCCACTGCGCCGCCCTGATGAGCCTGCTCTTCGCCATGCATGTGCGCGACCGAATGCAGCACGCCGCCGCCCTGGCCTACATCGGCAGCGCCTTGATGGCGGTGTGCGCCGGCGACCTGGTAACCCTGTTCCTGGCCTGGGAGGCAATGGCCCTTAGTTCGACCTTCCTGGTCTGGGCGCGGCGCACCCCGGCGGCCTTTACCGCGGGCTGCCGGTACCTGGCGGCCCAGTTGCTGTCCGGGCTGCTGCTGCTGAGCGGCTTGCTCTGGCGCATCGGCGCGACCGGCGACGCGGGGTTCGGCTACATCGGCCTGGACGATGCCGCGGGCTGGCTGATCTTCCTCGCCTTCGGCATCAAGTGCGCCTTCCCGCTGCTGCACAACTGGCTGACGGACGCCTACCCGGAGGCCACGCCCACGGGGACCGTTTTCCTGTGCATTTTCACCACCAAGGTCGCGGTCTATGCGATGGTGCGCGGCTTCCCCGGCAGCGAGCCGCTGCTCTACCTGGGCGTGGTCATGGCCTGCTTCCCGATCTTCTACGCGGTGATCGAGAACGACCTGCGGCGGGTGCTGGCCTACAGCATGATCAACCAACTGGGATTTATGGTCTGCGGGGTCGGGACGGGGGCGGCGCTGGGGCTGGCCGGCGCCGTCGCCCACGCCTGCAACGACGTACTGTTCAAGGGCCTGCTGTTCATGTCCATGGGCGCGGTGCTGCAGGCCACGGGGCGCTGCGACGCCGCCGGGCTGGGCGGGCTGTACCGGAGCATGCCCCGCACTGCGTTCCTGTGCGTCATCGGGGCCGCTTCCATCTCCGCCTTCCCGCTGTTCAACGGTTTCGTCAGCAAGTCCCTGATCATGGAAGCGGTGCTCGCCGGGGGGCATCCGTGGCTGTGGCTGGCCCTGCTGTTCGCCTCGGCGGGGGTATTCCACCATGCCGGGATCAAGATTCCCTTCTTCGCCTTTTTCGGCCACGATTCCGGGATTCGCGGCGCCGACCCGCCCGCCAATATGTTGCTCGCCATGGCGGCGGCGGCCCTGCTCTGCGTACTTATCGGCTGCTTCCCGGGGCCGCTGTACGCGCTGCTGCCCTTCCCGGTGAGCTACTCTCCCTACGAGACCGGCCACGTCATCGCGCAATTGCAGCTGCTGTGCTTTTCGGCCTTGGCCTTCGTATGGCTGCGGCAAACCGGCCTCTACCCGCCGGAGTTGCCTTCCGTCAACCTGGATGCGGAATGGACCTACAGGCGCCTGTTGCCCGCCGCCTGGCGGCGGGCGGGCGCAGCCGCCTCGGTGCCGCAACGGGCGCTGGCGGGGACGCTGGCGGCATTGCAGGCGCGCGGCGCGCGCGGGGGCCGCCGCCTGTTGCGCGCCGCCGTCCGGGACGGCTACGCAGCCAGCGGCGCCGCCGCCCTGGGCGCCCTGGCGGCGCTCGCCGCCCTGATGCTCCTCTACTACCTGGGGCGGGCCTCATGAAGCGGGGCCGCGGCTCCCGGGCATAAGAATCCGCCGCGGTTCCGGGGCCGGGAGCGCGCCGGCGACGCCAGGCAACGACGTTGCCCGGAACAGGGCGCCCTATATACTATTGGGAACAACGGCATGCGTTGCCGGCAACGGCAGGGAGGGGAGTTTCATGCTCGAGAAATTGCAACAACTCAGCAGCCTCGTGGTAAGCCAGAAGGTGGAATTGTTCGAGGCCCTCGCGGACTTCTACGAGACCCGCAACAAATACACCGTTCTGGACGGGGCCGGACGTATGCTTTTCCTGGCCATAGAACAACCCTCCGCAAAGGGCATGGGCGAATGGGGCCGGCGCCAGCTGCTGAAATCCAGGCGCCCTTTTAATATGCTCGTCATGACGGAGGACGCCCAGACGGCCATACGAATCGTGCGGCCATTCCGCCTCTACTATCAACGGGTTGATATCTTTGACGCGAAGGGGCGGCGGCTGGGGGCAGTCGAGAAACAGTTCTCGCTACTGCGCCGCATCTATTCGGTGTACGACGTTTCCGGCAGGGAGAAATACCGGTTATTCGGCCCCTTGCTAAAACCGTGGACCTTCAAGATCAGAGACAACAGCCGCGAGTACGGCGAGATCGTCAAAAAATGGAGCGGCCTGACCAAGGAGGCCTGGACGGACGCGGACAACTTCGGCATCCAATTCCCGGCGCAATGGGACATCAAATTGAAGGCGGTGTTCCTGGGCGCGGTGTTCCTTATTGATTACGTCCATTTCGAGGACAATTTCGAGGGCTGATAAGAGACCGGGGAAAATCGGCAACTCCGCCGCGCAAACCGCGGGCAGGCTCGTCACCGGGGGCCCGGCCTTTCTCCGCGGTGCCCGGGCGGCGCAGTTCCCGAACGCAGGCGGGCTTGCCGCCCGCGGGGCCTACCCGGAGTCGGCGTGCTCCAACCGGTAGTAATGCCAGGCCGCCAGCAGCGCAGCGAGGGGCGCCCCTACAATCGCCGCAACCAGCACCCAGCTTAAGCCGCCCTTGAACAAGGCGAAAACAGGCATCAGGTACAGCAAGTCGTCCCAGGAATAACCGAACAGCGTAGGCATCCGGGGCGGTTTCCCTCCCGACTTATGCTTCAGCGCCTGCCCCACCCGGTCCTGCATATAGGCGACGAAGCCCACATAGGCGGCCAGGAAGACGCCGGCCAGCAAACCGACGAACACGGCGAGTACGCCCAGGCTGAAGATTTGCCCCAACCCCATGCAGATAAACACCGCGGCCAGCACCCCCGCCTTGCAGAGCGGGACCAGATGGGACGGCCGCCCACCCGCCACGATTTTGGCGAACTCGCCGAAAAAGCTGAACCCGACCAGCAACAGCCCGGCCAGGAAATTCAACAACAAGGCGCCGGCAAGCAAGAGCGCCGCAGCGCCGCCGCCGAGGACGGCCTGCAACAACACGACTTGGCGCTCCGTTATATTCTCCATGCGGGCCCTGCCGATCCGGGACGCCAGACGCACCGCCAGCACGGCATCCAGGGGCAAACCCCTGGAGAAGGCGCCCTGCTTCCTGGCAGGAGGGTTCGCCCCGGCGGGAGGCTTTGCCGCCCCGCGCGGTTTTGCGCCGGGCGGTTTTGCCCCGGGCGGTCTCCGCACTTGCTTAGCGTTCATATCCCCTGCTCCGCGCGGAATCGCGGCACATAGAATCGAATGCCGGAGGAGGGACTCGAACCCACAACCTACGCATTACGAATGCGTTGCTCTACCGGTTGAGCTACCCCGGCCACGTGTCCGCTCCTCTTCGGCTTCGACCTCGACCCCGCGCTCGCCCTGGCCGGCGACCGGGCCAGCTGCGCCGCGCACCCGGACGACGACATCCACCCGCTCGACCACCGTGCCCCGCGGCGACGGCGGCAGCCCTCGGATGGCCACGCCGCCGCTGTCGAAGTCCTCCAGGGTATCCGTATCCTCGTTGTAAAAATGGTGATGCGCGAAGGTATTGGAATCGAAAAAGACCTTCCCCGGCGCAACCACCACCTGCCGCAACAACCCCCGGTGGGTAAAGAGATTCAGGGTGTTGTACACGGTGGCCTTGGCAACCGCCTGGCCCCGAAGCGCCAACTGCGCGCGCAACCCATCGGCCGTTACATGCCGGTGGCGCATCAGTAACAAAGCTGCGATGCGCACCCGCTGCGCGGTGGGGACAATGCCGTGGCGACGCAACAGGCGCCGACTCTCAATCTCGTTCATGGCGCCGGAACCTCCAGCCCCCCGGTGCGCTCTCTGCCGCGGTCTCTCGTACACTATTTGCCCAACCCCTTGTGCAATGCCGCTATTCGCTATTATAGCGGAAACACGAGAATTCTGCACAGTGCCGTCGAGGGCCGGCGCATATGGCACTGAGGGAGAAGAACGCCTTAATCTATGGGAAAGGACGCACGGGGGTTCGGCCAAGACAGCGGCGCCTCCTTCCGGGGGTTGCGGATCAATCCTCCGCCGCCGGCCAGGAG
>JAPPPX010000023.1 GCA_028817305.1 Gammaproteobacteria bacterium
CTGGAAAGCCGGAATCCCGCGCAAATAGAGCGCGGAACGCGCACATTGCAGCGCCGCCAGCCTGCCGCTCCCTTACAAGGAGCGCGAAGCGCGCGCTTTCTATGCGGGATTCCGGCTTTCGCCGGAATGACATGGAGGAGGCCGGAATGACGGAAAGCAACATATAAATGGCGGCGTAGGCTTTATTCGCTGGATGCCCGCGGGGTTTCTGCACAGACTGGAAAGCGCGAATCTTTGGCCGTCCGCCTTTCCCTCGAGCCGTCATGAAGGAGCGCGAAGCGCGCGCTTTATACGCTGGATTCCCGCCTGCGCGGGAATGGCGAGGTGGGGCATGGGAATGGCGGGTAAAGGGCAGGAATGGTGGGGATGGGAATCTTTCCCCCCTCGATTGCCTAACGCCTGGCCGGGATACAGTCGTGCTGGCATCTTTCCTGTCTTTGTGCTAAGGTTGGCGCTTTCCATGCCGCGCACAGGGTTACGGCTGCGCGTTGCGGATTTCGTTTCCGCGCCGTGAAAGCCGTCAGAGGAGGGTGTTGTAGGGGACGCGAGAAAATAAAATCAAATCGGGGCGGCAAAGCACAAGCACCGTAACCGAGAATAACACCGCATGAACCGCTATTTAGTGCCTCCCCATTTGTAATGATCGAACGGCGGCAACGGCCACTCTCCCAGGCGCCATCGCCTGACGCTGCCGCCTCGCCGTTGCCGCGGCTCCGAGCTAAAACCTTCTTCTCCATCCCCTACTGGGGCAAACAAGGCCGAGACCGGGCCTTGCTCCGCTACCGCCAATTTCTGCAAACCGCCCTGGCCTGTGCCCTGACCCTGGCCTGCGGCGCCGCGCCTGCGGAGCCGCAGGGCGGGCGCATCGTCGGCGGCAAGGGCAGCATCCAGACGGGCAAGGACACCGTAGTCCAGCAATCCAGCCGCGATCTGGTGGTGGACTGGGAACGCTTCGACGTAGGCAAGGACGAGTCCGTTCATTTCCAGCAGGAGAGCGCATCGCACTCCGTTCTGAACCGCATCTACGACCACAAGCCCAGCGAGATCGAGGGCCGGATCACGGCGCGGGGCCGAGTCTGGCTGCTGAACCCGAGCGGGGTGTTTTTCGGGCAGGGCGCGCGGGTGTCGGTGGGCAGTCTGGTGGCTTCGGGCCTGTGGATGGAGAAGGAGGACTTTCTGGCGGGGCGCTACGTGCTGTCGCGTCGCGGCGGGATGGCGGGCGCGGTGCGTAACGCGGGGCTGCTGGAGGCGGCGGGCGGCGGCATCGGCCTGGCGGGCGGCGCGGTGAGCAACGAGGGCCAGATCCTGGCGCGCCAGGGCCGGGTGACGCTGGCGACGGGCGAGCGGATGACGGTGATGGACTTTGCCGGCGACGGCTTGCTGCGCTTCGCGCTCGAGGAGGGGACGGCGGGCGCTGTAGTGAGCAACGAGGGCGCGGTAGAAGGGGGCGGCGTGGCGCTGGGCCTGCAAGAGGCGGAGGGCATATTCCGCGGCGTAGTGAACAACGGGGGCGCCGTGCGCGCGGTGGCGGTGGATGAGCAAGGCGGCGCGGTCAGCTTGGTGGGAGCGCAAGTGAAGCAAACGGGCCGCATCGTGGCGCAAGGGAGCGATACGGCAGGCGCGGCGGGCGCGGACGCCTCGGGCGCGGTCGGCACGGTGGAACTGCGGGGGGACGCGGTGAGCCACGGGGGGGAGATCGAAGTCTCGGGCGCGACCGGCGGCACGGCGCTGCTGGAGGCGGGGGACACGCTGGAGGTGTCGGGCAGCGCGCAAGCGCTGGGCGAGACAGGCGCGGGGGGCGACATCCGGCTGTTGGGAGAGCGAGTGAATCTGCGGGCGGGCGCGAGCGCGGACGCCTCGGGCGCCACGCAGGGCGGCGCGGTGCGCGTAGGCGGCGGCTGGCAGGGCCTGGAGCGGGGAGTGCGCAATGCCTGGGAGACGCTGGTGGAGCGGGACGTCTCGTTGCGCGCCGACGGCGGTCGGGGTGCCGATGGCCGCGGAGACGGCGGCGAGGTGGTGGTGTGGTCGGACGGCACGACGCGCTTTGCGGGTTGGATCAGCGCCCGCGGGGGAGCGCGCGGCGGCGACGGGGGCCGGGCGGAGGTGTCGGGTCGGGAGCATTTGTACATGCGGGGTCTGGCGGATTTGCGGGCGCCGCGGGGTAGAGCGGGGAGGCTGCTGCTGGACCCGGGGCGCGTGGACTTGTGCCATGAGGGTACGACGGGCTGCGACATGGCGGCGGCCACGCCGGACGACACGGACGGGCCGGATCGCTTCTCGGACTCGCAGTTGGCGACGATGCTGGGGATGTCCAACGTGACGGTGGCGACCTCGGCGGCGAGCACGGGGGACGAGGACATCGTGGTGGCCAGCGATTTCGATTTGAATTGGACGACGGCGAACACCCTGACGCTGGACGCGGGTCAGGATATCCGTTGGGAATTGGGGCCGACTTTCCTGGTGTCTGGGGTGCCGGTAACTGGGACCGGCAGAATCTCTGCTTCCATGGGGGCGTTGGTCCTGAATTTCGGCAGGTTACTGAGTCTCGGCGACGCGAGCCGCCTCAGGGTTTCGAACATGACTGCGACTGGCGGCGCTAGCGGAACGCAGACGATCAGCGGCCCCCGAGGCGGCATTATGCAGACCCAGTGGACGGTGACGGGGGGTGGCGCGGGGAGTATTAGGTTTGGGGAAGTGTCCTTTGCGGAATATACCTTGTCCTTTAGCGGGGTAGAGAATCTGGTGGGCAGCAGGCACGGGCTGGGAACCTTTGCGGGGGGAGATAGCTTTACGGTGAGCGGGGCGCACACGGGCGATCTATTCGGCAGCCAAGGTCTCAACACCTTTTCCTTTAATGCTGCGCTGACGGGGAGTGTCACAGGTGGGAACGATGTTGACCAATTCGTTTTCAACGGCGGCAGCGTGACGGGGACGGTGGCGGGCGGCGCGGGTGCGGACGGGGTGAATACGGACACGCTGAACTTTTCAGGCTTGACGACGGCGGTGTCGGTGTCGCTGAGCGGGGTGCCGGACGCGGACGGCTTCGGCGGCAGCGTGTCGGGCGGCGCCGAGGTCGGCGCCTTTAGCGGCATCGGCCGGCTGCTTGGCAGCACGGCAGCGACGGACGACCGCCTGACGGCAGGGCTGAGCGTGGGGGGGGCGTGGATGGTGGGGAGCTCGGACAGTTACAACACCGCCCCCGATGGTCTCACGACACGTACGCTGGTTTTCAGCAACATTGAGGATCTGCAAGGCGGTTCCATGGAGGACACCTTCGTAGTGAGCGGGGCGCACACGGGCGATCTGATGGGGGGCGGCGGCGCGGATGCGTTCAATCTCAACGCGGCGCTGACGGGGACGGCGAACGGCGAGGCGGGAGACGACACCTTTATCTTGGGAGCGTTGGGCAGCGCGAGCCTGGGTCTGGACGGGGGCGGCGACACGGACACGCTGGAAGGCCGGGACGCCGCCGCCACCTGGACGCTGGCGACGGGGAACATATATGCCAGCGGTACGCTGATACAATCGTTCAGCAACATCGAGGATCTGCAGGGCGGCACGGGGGCGGATGCCTTCACGGTGAGCGCGGCGCATACGGGCGACCTGATGGGAGGCGGCGGCGCGGATGCGTTCACGTTGACGGCGGCGCTGACTGGGGGTCTCTCGGGCGAGGGCGGCGCAGACTACTTCAATCTGGACGCGGGCGGCAGCGTGAGCGGGGGCATCGCGGGCGGACAGGACGCGGACACCTTCGACTTTAAGGGCGGCACGGTGATGGGCGCGGTGTCGGGCGGAGCAGGGGCGGACATACTGAACTTCGGGTCGTCGCCGGCGGGAGTGGAATTGACGTTGCGCTTGCGACCGGACGCGACGGGCTTCGCAGGCGAGGCGACGAGCGGAGCGGCGGTCGGCGCCTTTGCCGGCATTGACCGGGTGAACGGCAGCCGTGCGGCCATGAACCGCGTGACGGGTTTGGGTGCGGGGGGCGCATTCCAGGGGGACGCGACGAATCCTACGGGCTATGCCTTCGGCGGCCATACCTTGGCGCTGTCGGGTTTCGGATCCACGCTTGCCAGCGCGGCGGACGTGCTGGATTTGTCGGCGCAGAGCGGGGACTTGCAGGTGTCGCTGAGCGGCGCGGGCGCGTCCGGCTACAGCGGCAGTTGGCGTGCGGGGGGCGGAGCGCCCACGGCCTTTACCGATGTCCGGGAGATCCGCGGCGGTCTGAGTGCGGCGGATGCCCTGACGGGCCGTGACGCGGTCGCGTCCTGGCGTCTGGGTCTGGGCGCGCAAGGCGGCACCTACGCCAGCGCCGACAGCGGCGCCGCGATGCGTACGCTGTTTTTTATTGACTTGGAGAGTCAGCAAGGCGGTACGCAGGCGGACGAGTTCACGGTGAGCGGTGCTTACGCGGGCGATCTGATGGGCGGTGGCGGCGCGGACGTATTCACGGTGGCGGCGGCGCTGACGGGAAGTCTCGCGGGCGAAGGCGGCGCGGACACCTTCGACCTGAACGCGGGCGGCAGCGTGTCGGGGAGCATCCAGGGCGGTGCCGGCGCGGATACCTTCGACCTGAACGCGGGCGGCAGCGTGTCGGGGAGCATCCAGGGCGGCACCGGCGCGGATACCTTCACCCTGGATGCGGCGGTGACGGGAGCGGTGAACGGCGGGGGCGAGGACGACATCTTTACATTGAATGCGTTCTTCAGCGGGAGCGCGGGTCTGGACGGCGGCGGGGGCACGGACACGCTGACGGGCAAGCACGCCGTCTCCACTTGGACGTTAGCGTTGGGGGGGAACACGTATGCCAGTGGCGCGCTTACGCAGTCGTTCAGCAACATTGAGAATCTGCAAGGCGGTCTCATGGCGGACACCTTCACGGTGAACACGGCGCATACGGGCGATCTGATGGGCGGCGGCGTAGCGGCAGCGGACATATTCACGTTGACGGCGGCGCTGACGGGGAGTCTCTTGGGCGAGGGCGGCGCAGACGTCTTTAACCTGAACACGGGCGGCAGCGTGAGCGGCGACATCGCGGGCGGCATGGGCGCGGACACCTTCGACTTTAATGGCGGCACGGTGATAGGCGCGGTGTCGGGCGGCGCAGGTGCGGACGTGCTGGACTTTGCGGGTTCGCTGACGGCGGTGACGGTGTCGCTGAGCGGGACGCCGTCCGCGGACGGCTTCGACGGCGTCGTGTCGGGCGGCGCTACGGTCAGCAGCTTCACCGATATCGGCGAGGTGCGCGGCGGTGCGGTGACCGCGGACCGCCTGACGGGTCTGGACGCGGCGGCGTCCTGGGTGCTGGGCACCTCGGACGGTTACTTCAGCGCCGACAGTGGCGGCATGATGCGCGTGCTGTTTTTCAGCGGCATGGAAGATCTGCAAGGGGGTTCCATGGCGGACGCCTTCACGGTGAGCGGGGCGCACACGGGCGATCTGCACGGCGGTAGCGGCGCGGATACCTTCAACCTCAATGCGGCGCTGACGGGGATGGCGAACGGCGAAGCGGGGGCCGACCGCTTTACGCTGGGAGCGTCGGGCAGCGCGAGCGGGGGTCTGGACGGGGGCGGCGACACGGACACGCTGGAGGGCCTGGACGCCGCCGCCACCTGGACGCTGGCGGCGGGGAACACGTATGCCAGCGGTACGCTGATGCAATCGTTCAGCAACATCGAGGATCTGCAAGGTGGTACGGCGGCGGACACCTTCACGGTGAGCGGGGCGCACACGGGCGAGCTGATGGGCGGCGGCGGCGCGGACGAGTTCACGTTGACTGCGGAGTTGACCGGGGGTCTCTCGGGCGAGGGGGGCGCAGACGTCTTTAACCTGAACGCGGGCGGCAGCGTGAGTGGAGGCATCGCGGGCGGCCAGGACGCGGACACCTTCGACTTTAATGGCGGCACGGTGAAGGGCGCGGTGTCGGGCGGAGCGGGAGCGGACGTGCTGGACTTTGCAGGCTTGCCGATGGCGGTGTCGGTGTCGCTGAGCGGTACGCCGTCCGCGGACGGCTTCGACGGCAGCGTGTCGGGCGGCGCCGTAGTCGGCTTTAGCGGCACCAGCGAGCTGCGCGGCAGTGCTGCTGCGACTACAGACCGCCTGACGGGTCTGGACGCGGGGGCGTCCTGGGCGCTGGGCGCCTCGGACAGTTACGCCAGCGCCGACAGCGGCGGCGCGATGCGTACGCTGTCTTTCAGCGGCATGGAAGATCTGCAAGGGGGTTCCATGGCGGACGCCTTCACGGTGAGCGGGGCGCACACGGGTGACCTGATAGGCGGCGCTGGCGCGGATACGTTCAATCTCAACGCGGCGCTAACGGGGAATCTGATGGGCGAGGGCGGCGCGGACACCTTTACCCTGAACACAGGCGGCAGCGTGAGCGGAGGCGTCTCCGGCGGCCTGGACGCGGACACCTTCGACTTCAACGGCGGCACGGTGACGGGCACGGTGTACGGCGGAGCGGGAGCGGACGTGCTGGACTTTTCCGGTCTGGCGGCGGCGGTAGAGCTAACGTTGCGGGGGCGCCCTGCCGCGACGGGATTTGTGGGCGAGGCGACGGGTGGAGCGGCGGTCGGCGTCTTTGCCGGCATCGGCGAGGTACGCGGCGGCGCGGCGACTGCGGACCGCGTGACGGGCCTGGGCGCGGGAGGCTCGTTCCAGGGCATGGCCACCGATCCCACGGGCTATGCCTTCGGCGGCCATACCTTGGCGCTGTCGGGATTCGAGTCCACGCTTGCCGGCGCGGCGGACGTGCTGGACTTGTCGGCGCAGA
>JAPPPX010000135.1 GCA_028817305.1 Gammaproteobacteria bacterium
GATCAATCCTCGTCTCTAGCAAAGAAAACTTAAAGGGGGATTATACCGCCAGGCAAGGAGCGCTGCATTCTTGCGCAAAAATTCCCCGTATGTGTCCGAACCGGAACACGGCAGGGGCCCTCCCGGAACCGGGCGCCGGCGCAACGGCATTGCATACCTGCGGCGCAGGGTATATTGTTTGTCCACTCCCGAACCTGGCTGGCGGAACCCTTGGATGCCTCTGAAACTACTCAAATACGGCCTTGGCGGGGACCATCTGGACAGGAAGCCCATGGCCACCTCGGGGGGGCTTAAGCCTTCCTACGACATCGTTATTATCGGCGGCGGCGGCCACGGTCTCGCGACGGCCTACTACCTGGCGAAGGACTGGGGCATACGCAACATCGCCGTACTGGAAAAAAGCTACCTGGGCGGCGGCAACACCGGCCGCAACACCTCGATCATTCGCTCCAACTATCTCACCCCCGAGGCCATTCGCTTCTACGACGAATCGTTGCGGCTATACCGCGGGCTCAGCAAAGAACTGGACTACAACATACTCTACTCGCCGCGCGGACACCTGACGCTGGCACATACGCTGGCGGGCGTGCGCACCTCGCGCTGGCGGGCTGAGGTCAACAAGCACCTGGGCGTGCGCTCGGAACTAATTTATCCGGACGAGATCGCCAGGATTTGTCCGCAGCTCTACTTGGGCCGCGATACGCGGTTTCCAATCCTGGGCGCGCTGTATCACCCTCCCGGCGCCATCGCCAGACACGATGCCGTAGCCTGGGGATATGCAAAGCGAGCAATGGAGATGGGGGTGGAAATTCATGTAAATACAGAGGTAACTGGCGTCCAGGTGAAAAACGGACGCGCCACCGGCGTGGAGACGGCGCACGGCAAAGTCCAGGCCGGCAGGATATTGCAGGCGGTCGCCGGGACCAGTTCTCTGGTTGCAAAAATGGCGGGAGTCCGGTTGCCGATACGCAGCATCCCGCTACAGGCCTGCGTTACGGAGCCGGTCAAACCTTTCCTGGACTCGATCGTTGTCTCAGGCTCGCTTAGCCTCTACGTATCGCAGTCGGCCCGCGGCGAACTGGTCATGGGCGCCTCCGCCGACCCCTACCCTCTCTACTCGACCCGTTCCACGCTGGCCTTCAAGGAAGAGTTGGCGGGGCACCTCCTGGCCCTCTTCCCCTTTCTAGGCAAGCTGAAGGTGCTGCGGCAATGGGCGGGCGTCGCCGATATGACACCGGACTTCAGCCCCGTCATGGGAGAAACCCCGGTACGAGACTATTATCTGGACGCCGGTTGGGGCACCTGGGGATTCAAGGCCACCCCTGTCTGCGGCAAGCGCATGGCCGAGACCCTGGCTACAGGCAAGACGCCAGAGTTGCTCCTGCCCTTTGCACTGGATCGCTTCTACCAGTTCCGTCAGATCGGAGAAAGGGCCTCGGCGGCCGTAGGCCACTGAGGCGGATGGCCTCCCTGCGATGAAGCTCATGCCCTGCCCCATGAACGGCATGCGAAACATCGCCGAGTTCGTCTGCCTGGGCGAAGTGAAGACCATGCCCGATCCGACGGACGGCGGCGACCGGGAATGGGCGGAATACCTCTTTATGGAGAACAACGCCAGAGGCGTGGTCAGGGAGTGGTGGATGCACGTGCCCAGCGCCTACTGGTTCATCGCCGAACGTGACACCGGAACAGACGAGATCATAGCGACATACCCGCCCGAACAGCTATTCACGGCGAACAGGCGGCAGGCGCAGAAGGAAACCTGAAGTGACCACGGTGACGGAGCGCCGCCTCCCCGCCCCCTGGGGCCGATTTATAAACCGCTCACGGCCGGTAACGCTGCGCTTCGAGGGCGTACCCTACCCCGGCTACGAGGGGGACACCGTCGCCAGCGCCCTGGCCGCCTCGGGGCGCAGGCTCCTGTCGCGATCTTTCAAGTATCATCGCCCGCGCGGCCCCTTTTCAATGGCGGGACACGACGCGAACTGCCTTGTCTGCCTGTCCGGCGAGACGAGCGTGCGCGCCGATCTGCATCCGGTCTCTGAGGGGCTGGAAGTAAGGGGGCAAAATTTCCTGGGCAGCCTCGACCGTGACCTGGGCGCCTGTATGGGATGGTTCGGCCGTTGCCTGCCGGTAGGCTTCTACTACAAGACTTTTCACCGCCCGCACGGAGCCTGGGTCTTCTGGGAAAAGTTCATCCGCCGGGTCGCTGGGCTGGGCCGGCTGGAGCTGGATGCCCGCCGCAAGACGTGCCGCAAGCGGCATCTGTTCACCGATGTCGCCGTGATCGGAGGGGGGCCGGCCGGCCTGAGCGCCGCACTGCAGGCGGCAGCCGCCGGCGCGGAGGTGATCCTGATTGACGATCAGCCTCAACTGGGCGGCAGTCTCAACTTCGCGCGCCTGGACCCACAGGGACAGTCGGCGGAGACCCGGGCGGCGGAGCTAAGGGCCCAGGTCGAAGCCGCTCCTGGCATCTCCGTATATTCCCGCACGACCTGCACTGGCTGGTTCCAGGACAACCTGCTGTCAGCGATAAGCCCTACGGGAGGAATGCTCAAATTGCGGGCAAAGGCTGTAGTCGCCGCCACTGGCGCGATCGAACAGCCGCTGGTGTTCCGCAACAACGACCTGCCCGGCGTCATGCTCGGGACCGCGGCACAGAAATTGATGCGGCTATACGGGGTGAAGCCGGGCCTGCGGGCAGTGGTAGCTACTGCCGGGGAAGATGGCTACGGGGTCGCCCTGGACCTGCGAGATGCCGGGGTCGAGGTCGCGGCAATAGCGGAACTGCGCCAGGCGCCGCCGGGGAGGGCTCTGGAACGGGCGGCGCGGGAGCGTCAAATGCGGGTCGTAGCTGGCGCCACGGTATTCGAGGCCTTGCCAGCGGATGGCGGCCGCAGCGTAGGCGCCGCTGCCATTGCCCGGATTAGCCGAACCGGCGCCGTCGCCGAACCGGCGGAGCGCATTTCCTGCGATCTCATTTGCGTATCGGTGGGCTATGCGCCAGCCGCCCAGCTGATCTGTCATGCCGGCGGGCGTCTGGCGTACGACCCGGCACTCGGCACGCTGGTCACAGACGCGCTCCCTGACGGCAGCCGTGCCGCGACGATTGCGGGCTCGGTCAATGGTTGCTGCAAACTGGATGCGGCGCTGGCCGAAGGCCGCCGCGCCGGCGCCATGGCGGCGCAGACAGCGGGCTGCGCCGCAGCCGCTCTCCCTCCGCCGCCGCGCGAGGCGGCGGCCGGCACCCCGGATAACGCCTCCGTATGGCCCATCTTCCCGCACCCGAAAGGCAGAGAGTTTGTAGATTTAGACGAAGACGTGCAGATCCGCGATATAGCGGACGCGGTGGCAGAAGGCTTCGATCAACTCGAGCTGACCAAGCGCTACACCACAGCTGTTATGGGGCCTTCCCAGGGGCGCCACTCCGCGCTGAACCTGCTGCGTCTGGCATCCCAGGGCGCAGCGGCCCCCCCCGCCGGGCGCGCTTTCACCACGACGCAGCGCCCTCCCTGCTTTCCGGAAAGGCTGGAAGACCTCGCCGGTCGTTCCTTCGAACCGGTGCGCCTGAGCGCAATGCACGAACGGCACCTGGAGGCAGCGGCGCAGATGCAGATCGTTGGCGCCTGGCTGCGGCCCTCGTTCTATGGCGACTCCGAACGCCGGGATGCGCAAATCCGGGCGGAGGCGCTCAACGTGCGCAATAATGTAGGCTTGGTGGACGTCTCTACGCTGGGCAAGCTGGAGATCGTGGGGCCGGACGCCGTCGAATTCGTGGACCGCATGTACATGGTCTCCCATGCCAAGCAGCGGGTCGGGCGCTGCCGCTATACCGTAATGGCCGACGAGTTCGGCACGCTCATGGACGACGGCATCGCATGCCGCCTCGGCAAGGGACATTTCTACGTAACCGCGACCACCGGCGGCGTAGAGGCCGTCTTCCGGACAATGCTGCGGTGGAATGCCGAGTGGCGCCTGGACGTCAGCATTACCAACGTCACCGCCGCTTGTGCCGCAGTGAACCTGGCCGGCCCCAACTCGCGCAAAGTTCTGCAGAAATTGGTCCGGGACCTGGACCTCTCCGCTGCCGCCTTCCCCTTTATGGAATTGCACGAAGCCGGTATCGCGGGCATCCCGGCAAGGCTGATGCGTGCCGGTTTCGTCGGTGAATTGGGCTACGAGATCCACGCGCCTGCCTCGCAAGGCGAAGCGCTGTGGGATGCGTTGATGGAAGCGGGCAAGGAATTCGGCATCCGTCCCTTCGGAGTGGAGGCGCAACGGCTGTTGCGGTTGGAGAAGGGCTTTCTGATCCTGCACCAGGATACCGACGGGCTGTGCTCCCCGCACGAAGCAGGCATGGCATGGGCGGTCTCCAAAAACAAGCCTTTCTTCATCGGCAAGCGGCCCATTGCCATACGCGCCGCAATGCCCCTGAGCCGGGTCCTGGTCGGCTTCGTGCTGCCGCCGGAGTCTCCTTTGCCCGAAGAGTGCCACCTGACTGTGCGCGCAGACGGCGAAATTACCGGCTACGTCACTTCCATTGCCTTTTCGCCGACGCTGGGCAGACCGGTGGGCATGGCCTTCGTCGCGCCGGAACAGCAGGCGCCCGGCGCCCGCTTCCTTATCAAGACAGGTGCCGACAAAACGCTCCGCGCCGAGACGGCGAAAATGCCGTTCTACGACCCGGAAGGCAGGCGCCAGCAATTGTAGCGCGATGGCGGCTGCGAAAGATCATTCCCCAACCCATCCCGCGGACTGCCCGCGCCGCAGCTTCGTCTATCGCAAATTGCTGGCGGCGGGCGCCGGGGGCTTCGTTAAAGTAGGCGATGCCATGGCGGCCGACAACTACGGCGACCTTGAAGGAGAACGCCTCCGGGCCGGGTGCGCGGGTCTGGTTGACCTGTGCCCCATGCCCCGGATCGGCTTCAAGGGCAAGGGCTGTCTGGACTGGTTGCGCGCGGCCGGGCTGCGCGTCCCGGACGCGCCGAACCGATCGGCGGCGCAAGAAGACGGCGCCATCATTGCCACTCTGGACAAGGACAGCGCCCTGGTCCTGGGCAATCCGCGGACCGCAGGCGGCGATCCGCTCCCAGCAAAGCTGCAGGCGCGCTGGAGCGGCGGCGACCCGTCCCCTCCCCCCTGGGGGCTGCCCCTGCACTGGCAGGACAGTCACGCCTGGTATCTGCTCACCGGCGCCCGGACGCCGGAGGTGTTGGCCGGCCTGTGCTCCATGGACCTGCGCCCGCAACACTTCCCCGAGGGAGGTGTCGCGCAGACTTCCGTCGCACACCTGGGCACGGTGGTCATTCGAGAGGCCACGGGCGGCGGGCAGCCGGCCTACCACCTGCTCGCCGACAGTGCGGCGGCGGGATACTTTTACGACGAATTGCAGACGGCGGTGGCGGAATTCGGCGGCGGCCCGGCAGGTCTGCGCGTTCTGCGTGCCGCGCCGACAAAGCAACGGGAAGGAGCAGGGCCGTGACCGACTTGCGTCTCGAGCAGCCCAGAGGCCCCGGCAAAGACCACGGAGCTGCCGCCCATGCTAAACCTATCCGCATATTCCAGCATCATCCCTGGGTAGGTCCCGGCCAATTGCTGAACTTTCTGAGCAAGCGCGTCCCCTGCGAGGTAGTCGCCTTGGACAAGGGGGCGCCGGTGCCGCAATGCCTGAACGACGTCTCCGGACTGGTCTTCCTGGGCGCCGACTACGGCGTCAACGACTACCGTCCCTGGATCGCGGACGAACTGCAACTGATCCGCAAGGCAGCCGCAAGGAACTTCCCGGTGCTCGGTCATTGCTTCGGGGCGCAGTTGATCAGCAAGGCGCTGGGCGGACATATTCGGCCGATGCCGCGCTGGGAAATTGGCTGGCACCCTGCCCGGATCGCTGACCGCTCGGCGCTATGCGAATGGTGCGACCCGGAGCTCGCGCAAGGCCTCCCCGTCATGTTCTGGCATAAAGACAACGTTGCCCTGCCCAGGGGCGCGACGCCTCTGCTGGGCACCGAGTTCCAACCGATGCAGGCCTTTGCCCACGGTAGCCTGCTGGCGATCGGACCGCACCTGGAAGCGACCCCGCGCATCGTGCGCGGCTGGTTGCAGATATACGGCCCCGAAATGCCCCCGCCTTCGGCCAGCGTACAGGGCAGCGCCGAGATCCTGCAGGGACTGCAGGACAAAGCGCGGGCCATGCACCATCTGGGCCGCCAATTTTACCGGCGCTGGCTGGCCCAGGCGTTCGGCAACCGAAGGGCGGGGCTCGCGAGTGCGAATCGGCGCACAGCGTAAAGCACCGCAAAGCATAAAGGAGGTAGCGAGTAATGAGCAAAGACCTTTTCCTAATCGCAAAAAAGAAGAAGATCAGGTACTTCCTGATCAGTTTCGCCGACTTGTTCGGATCTCTGCGCGCCAAACTGGTGCCGGCGCGCGCGATCATGGACATGCAAAGAGGCGGCGGCGCGGGCTTTGCCGGCTTTGCGGCCTGGCTGGACATGACGCCGGCCGACCCGGACATGTTCGGCGTCCCGGACCCGGACAGCCTGATCCAGCTGCCGTGGAACCCGGAGATCGCCTGGCTGGCCGCCGACCTGTGGATGAACGGCAAGGAAGTCGAGGCCTCACCCCGGGTCGCCTTGAAACGGCAGGTGCAGAAGGCCGCCGCCAAGGGCTGGCGCATGAAGACAGGCGTCGAGTGCGAGTTCTTCCTGATCTCCTCGGACGGGCGCGCCATATCCGACCCTGCGGACACGCAGGGTTTTTCCTGCGTGTCC
>JAPPPX010000157.1 GCA_028817305.1 Gammaproteobacteria bacterium
ATCGGCAAGGTCCACGACGCCAACCCCAATCCGGCGCCCTAGCCGGGCCCATGCCGAAACCCGGGCCGGATCGGGAGCGGGGGCCGGAAAGGCGGCCGGGGAAGGCGCTGGGCGCCCTGCTGGCGCTGGCCTTGTGCGCGGCGCCCGGCCAGGCGGCGGCCGACTGCCACCGGGGGACTTTTGCCGAGCGGCGCTTCGTGGAACGCTTCGTTTTCCCCGATGCGCGAACGGTGGGCGTGGTGGCCGAGGGGGAATGCGAAGCGGCCAGCATCGGCAGTTACGGATTGCGGATCTACTCCGGGAACGATCCACGCTTCCCGACAGACGACTTTATTGCCGGCCTTGTGAGACCCCGCGACGGCGCGGTGGAGGGCGTGAATTTCCACGACGTGGACGACGACGGCAAGGGCGACATTGTCGTCACGATCAGGAGCGCCGGCAGTGCCGGGTTCCTTTCGGGCGATGCGTTCCGTTACCGGGACGGCGCCCTGACGCTGCTGGCCACCGTGGGCCGGGACACGGACCTGCACTCGAATGCCGATGTGCTACAGGCGCTGCGACGCCGCCTGGCGGCGCCGGCCAGGTAAAAGGGACACGCGCATGAACGACAAGGACGATATGAGCGACCCGACGGCGCCGCCCTCCTCCGCGCGGACCCTGGCCGCGCTGTCGCCCCTGGACGGGCGCTACGCGGACAAGACCGCCGACATGCGCGAGCTGTTCAGCGAGTTCGCGCTGATCCGGCGGCGGGTGGAGATTGAGCTGCGCTGGCTGCGCGCCCTGGCCGCCGAGCCGGCAATCGGCGAACTCCCCCCCCTGAACGCGGATATGGAGCAATACCTGCAACAGGTGCTGCAGAATTTCTCGCTACGGGACGGGGCGCGGATCAAGGAGATCGAGCGCCGGACCCGGCACGACGTCAAGGCGGTGGAGTACTTTCTCAAGGAGGCATTCGCCGCCCATGCGAAGTTGCGCCAGTACGGCGAATTTCTGCACTTCGGCTGCACTTCGGAGGACATCAACAATCTGTGCCACGCCCTGCAGCTGCGCGAGGCCCGCGAGCGGCTGCTGTTGCCCGCGCTGACCGGCCTCGGCAAGATGCTGACCGGGCTGGCCCGCACCCACGCCGACCGGCCCATGCTGGGCAGGACCCACGGTCAGCCCGCGTCTCCCACCACCCTGGGCAAAGAGTTCGCCGTCTATGTGCCGCGCCTGCGCCGCCAGCGGTTGCAACTGGCCGGGGTGCGCATCGCCGGCAAGATCAACGGCGCCGTAGGCAACTACAGCGCCCACCTGGCCGCCTACCCGCAGGCGCCCTGGCCGGCGCTGGCCCGCTCGTTCGTAGAAGGGCTCGGCCTGCATTGGAACCCCTGCACCACGCAGATCGAGCCGCACGACTACATGGCCGAGTATTTCCACGCGGCGGCCCGCTGCAATGTCATTTTAATAGACTGCTGCCGGGACATCTGGGGCTACCTTGCCCTGGGATACCTGTGCCAGCAGTCGGCGCAGGAGGCAGTCGGCTCCTCCACCATGCCGCACAAGGTCAACCCCATGGATTTCGAGAACGCCGAAGGCAATCTGGGGCTGGCCAATGCCCTGCTTGGCCACTTGGCCGAGACGCTGCCGGTCTCGCGCTGGCAACGCGACCTGGCCGATTCGACGCGCCTGCGTAACGTTGGCGCCGCCCTCGCCCATGCGCTGCTGGCCTACCGGAACCTGCAAAGCGGCCTGGGATCGCTGGAGGCCGTGCCTGAGGCAATGACGGCCGACCTCGAAGGGGCCTGGCAAGTGCTGGCCGAGCCGGTACAGACCGTGATGCGGCGGCACGGCCTGGAGCGGCCTTACGAAAAACTTAAGGAGTTCTCCCGCGGGCGGCGGCTGGGACGGGAGGAGTTGCACGCCTTCATCCGCGCACTGAAGCTGCCGGAAGACGAAAAACGCAGGCTATTGGAGCTGACCCCGGAGCGCTACCTGGGCAATGCCCCTTCCCAGGCTCGCAAGATCGCCCGCTGAAAGCGAAGGCGACGGCAAAAACCCTTCGCTCCCCGAGCAAGCCCCGTTACGCCAATCGCAGGGAAAAGATTCCTGCCTCGCCATGGAGGGTAGATTCCTGCCCCCGTTAATGCAGTAAAGACAAGCCAGG
>JAPPPX010000052.1 GCA_028817305.1 Gammaproteobacteria bacterium
CGTTAATTTTCCATCTCCTTGCGGACTCCTCGAACATCGGCAATGCGCGCGTCGTGCGGATTGTCTCCCGTATAGCCGAGGTGGCGGAATCGGTAGACGCGCTAGCTTCAGGTGCTAGTGGGGGCGACCCCGTGGAGGTTCAAGTCCTCTCCTCGGCACTATTTGCCGACCACCGATCATACATGCGTTGGCATCGGGAGTGCTAATGAACGAGCGCCGGGAGGGCGGGCAGGCCCATGGACGTTATCCTTGCGAGCGGTCCGCCGGCAATTGGCAAAATAGGGGGAAATATGGCAATCGCGCATAATCTGGGGTTTCCGAGGATCGGGGCCGATCGGGAATTAAAGCGTCTGACGGAGTCCTACTGGCAGGGCGCATGCGACCGCCGACAATTGCTGCAAGGGGGTCAGGAACTGCGCCGGCGGCACTGGCAGTTGCAACGCGAGGCCGGCTTGTCTCTGATTACCGCCGGCGACTTCGCCTGGTACGACCAGGTGCTCAATCACAGTTTCATGCTGGGGGCGGTGCCGGAGCGGTTTCGTGCCGGTGCGGCGGAGAATATAGATACGTACTTTCGCATGGCTCGCGGTCGCGCGCCCACCGGCGAAGATGTGCGCGCCTGCGAGATGACCAAGTGGTTCGACACCAATTACCACTACATTGTCCCCGAATTCGAGCCGGGACAGGGGTTCCGTCTGTCCCACCTGGGCTTGTTCGCCGAGGTGGAGGCGGCCCGCGATACCTGCGGCGAGGCCGGCGAGGTCAAAGCCGCGCTGATCGGCCCGCTTACCTACCTTTGGCTGGGGAAGGGGCCGGACTCGGGATTCGACCGGCTGTCCCTGCTGCCGGCTCTGTTGCCGGTATATGCCAGTATCTTGGAGCGGCTCGCCGCCACTGGCATTGGCACGGTGCAGGTGGACGAACCCATCCTGATTCTGGACCTGCCGGAGCCTTGGCGGCGCGCTTTTCGCACGGCCTACGAGGCGCTATCCGGCTGTGGGACGAAGTTGTTGCTCGCCACCTATTTTGGCGGCTTGGAGGATAACCTGGCCCTGGCCCTGGACCTCCCGGTGCACGGTTTGCACCTGGATCGGGTGCGGGGCCGAGACCCCCTGCCGGAAGTGCTGGCGGGCCTGGGTTCGGAACGGACGCTTTCCCTGGGCGTGGTGGACGGCCGCAATATCTGGCGTTGCGATCTGCGGGCCGTCCTGCGCGAACTGGACGATCTGCACCGGCAGTTGGGGGATCGCCTGTGGCTTGCGCCCAGTTGTTCGCTGATGCACGTGCCGGTGGACCTGGAACGGGAGACCGGGATGGAGCCGGAATTGAAGAGTTGGCTCGCCTTTGCGGTGCAGAAGGTGCGCGAGGTCGCATCGCTGACGCGGTGCCTGAACGGCGATGGGGACGCCGCCGATATGCGCCGGGCCCTGGAGGAGAGCGCCGCGGCCCTCGCGGCCCGCAGGGATTCGGGGCGCACTCGCCGCCCGGAAGTCCGGGAGCGCGCGGCGGCTGTCCATGACGGCATGGCCCAGCGCCAGTCTCCTTTTTCCGTACGCTCGCGGTTGCAGCGCGAGCGTCTGCGGTTGCCGCCGTTCCCCACCACTACCATCGGTTCCTTCCCGCAGACGGCGGAGATACGCGTGGCGCGCCGCCGCCACCGGGACGGGGAGATCGGCGAGGCGGAATACCAGGACCGGATGCGCGGGGAGATCTCCCGCAACATGGCGCTACAGGAAGAATTGGGCCTGGATGTGCTGGTGCATGGCGAGCCCGAGCGCAACGACATGGTGGAGTACTTCGGAGAGGCGCTGGCCGGCTTCGCCTTTTCCGCGCACGGTTGGGTTCAGAGCTACGGTTCGCGTTGCGTCAAGCCGCCGATCGTCTATGGAGACGTTTACCGTCCCAAGCCGATAACGGTGGCTTGGATCCGCCATGCCCAGGAATGCACCGACAAGCCGGTGAAAGGGATGTTGACCGGCCCCGCCACGATCCTTCGTTGGTCCTTTGCCCGCGACGACCTGGAATGCAGCGAGATCTGCCGGCAGATTGCCCTGGCCCTGCGCGATGAGGTGCAGGATCTGGAACGAGCGGGGGTCGGCATCATCCAGATTGACGAGCCCGCGTTCCGCGAGGGGCTGCCGCTGCGGCGCGCCCAGTGGCAAGGCTACCTGGATTGGGCGGTGCAGTGCTTTCGTCTGGCCTCCAGCGGCGTCCAGGACAGTACGCAGATCCACACGCACATGTGCTACAGCGAGTTCAACGACATCATCGAGTCGATCGCGCGCCTGGATGCCGACGTGATCACTATAGAGACAGCGCGCTCCGACATGGAATTGCTGGAGGTGTTCCGCGATTTCGATTACCCCAACGAGATCGGCCCCGGGATCTACGATATCCATTCTCCGCGGGTGCCCGCCCGGGAAGAGTTCCTGGCGCTGTTGCAGGAGGCCGTCCGGCGGATCCCGCCGCAACGGCTATGGGTGAATCCCGACTGCGGCCTGAAAACCCGCGCCTGGCCGGAGACCCGCGCCGCGCTGGCGAACATGGTGCAGGCGGCCGTTCGTCTGCGGGGCCTCAGTCAGGATCGAAAGGATGGCGAAGCAGGATCGTCTCCTCCCGATCCGGCCCCGTAGAAACGATGTCTATGGGGATGCCGACGCTGTCCTCAATGTGCCGCAGGTAGGCCTGCGCCCCGTCGGGTAGCGCAGCCCACTCCGTAATCCCCAGCGTAGAATCCGGCCAGCCTGGCAGTTCACGGTAAACCGGCTGGCATTCTTCGATATTGTCGGCGGTAAAGGGTAGTGCGGCATGCGTCTCGCCGCCGTAGCGGTAATCCGTGCAGACCCGGATTGTCTCCAGGCCGTCCAGCACGTCCAGCTTGGTGATGCACAGGCTGGAAAGGCCGTTGATTCGGCAGGAGCGCCGCAATGATGCGAGGTCGAACCACCCGCAGCGGCGGCGGCGTCCGGTCGTGGCGCCGAACTCGCTGCCGCGGCGGGCCAGCCGCTCGCCTTGTTTGCCGAACAGCTCGGTGGGGAACGGGCCGGAGCCGACGCGCGTGGTATATGCCTTGGTGATCCCCAGTACGTGGTCGAAGCTTTGCAGGCCGACGCCGCTGCCGGTCGCCGCGCCGCCGGCAGTGGTGTTGGAAGAAGTGACGAAGGGATAGGTGCCGTGATCGATATCCAGCAGGGTCCCCTGTGCGCCCTCGAACAGGAGGTCGGCGCCCGCGTCCTGCAGGCGGTGCAGTTCGGCGGCGACATCGGCGACCATGGGCTGCAGTTGGCCGCTCTGTTCCAGCAGTTGTTCCAGGATGGCCTCCCGGTTCAGCGGCGGCTCGCCGTAATAGCCCTGCAGGGCGAAGTTATGGTAGTCCAGGACAGCCTCCAGCTTGGCGGCCAAGCCGCCGCCGGGGTCGAAGAGGTCGGCCACGCGCAGGGCGCGCCGCGCCGCCTTGTCTTCGTATGCCGGACCGATGCCGCGTCCGGTGGTGCCGATGGCCGAGTTGCCGCGTTTGCGTTCGCGGGCCCGGTCCAGAGCCATGTGGTAAGGCAGGATCAGGGTGCAGCCGGCGCTGATCCGCAGCCGGGACCGGGCTTCGACGCCATGCTCCTCCAGAGAGGCGATCTCTTCCAGCAGGGCCTGGGGACTCAGCACCACGCCGTTGCCGATCAGACAGAGCGCTTGCTCGCGCAGGATGCCGGAGGGGATCAGGTGCAGCACGGTGCGGCGGCCGCCGATCACCACGGTATGGCCGGCATTGTGCCCTCCCTGGAAGCGGACCACGGCGTCCGCTCGGTCCGTCAACAGGTCCACGACCTTGCCTTTGCCCTCGTCTCCCCACTGGGTGCCGACGACAATGACGCTTTTCCCTGCCATATCGTTGTTACCGTCCTGCCGCTTGCCAGGCGCCAGCGTCTTGCTCAGGAGTTGTTGAGGTGTTTGTGCAACACCTTGGAGTTGCGACCGCGATTGTACTCCTGGCGACGGGAGGGCGGTAGCCGCTCGGGCGCCACTTCGGCGAAACCGCGCTCCAGGAACCAGTGCGCGGTCCGGGTGGTGAGCGCGAACAGCTCTCTGGCATTCGCCTGCCGCGCCCGGCGTTCCAGCGCCCGGTACAAGGTTTCGCCCCGGCCCTGACCCCGGTATTCGGGGCGCACCGCAAGGCATTCGATCTCGGCGGCGGCCTCTGCGCCATCATAGAGCCGCAGGGCGGCGCAGCCGATTACCACCCTGTCGCGCATCAGGACGATGAAGTCGTCCAGCCGCGATTCGAGGCGCCCGCGGGGCCGCGGCAGCAGTGCGCCTTCCTGCGCCAGCGGCAGCACGAGTTCCAGTATGCCCCCCAGGTCTTCGCGTCCGGCCTGGCGTATTTCGTCGAACCGTTCGGCGCTGATCATCGCCCCGATGCCGTCCCGGCTGAACAGTTCGGCCAGTAGCGCGCCTTCCCGATCCTGGTCGAGCACATGCGCCCGTTGCACGCCGGCCTCGCAGGCCCGAATGCCCAGTCCAAGCCAGCGGGCCGCGGGTGCGGGCATATCGGCCCGGGCCAGCATGCGGCGGCCTTCCTCGACGGAGAGTTCCCGCCATGGACGTCCCTCGGCGTCGGCAAGGCCGCCGGACACCAGGAAGATCAGCTTCCGCGCGCGCAGGGCGCCGGCGACTTGCAGGGCCGCTTCGGCGGCGCTGACGTTGAATACCTCGCCGGTAGCCGAATACCCCAGCGGCGGGATCGTCACCACGGCGTCGCCCTGCAACTGCATTCGAATCGCGTCCGCATCCACACGGCGTACCTTGCCCGTGTAGTGGCAATCTACGCCTCCCAGCACCCCCATCGGCAGGGCGTGCAGGAAGTTCCCCGAGCCGGTGCGGATGGGAGTGCCGGCCATCGGCGTGTTCGGCACCCCCATGGACAGCAGCGATTCCAATTCCATGCGCATGGCCAGCGCCGCCTGCTTGGCGCATTCCAGGGCCTGCTCGTCGGTTACGCGCAGCCCTTCGCAATAGCGCGGCTGCAGACCGCGCGCTTGCAGCAATTCGTCAATCCGGGGGCGCGTGCCGTAGAGTAGCGCCAGGCCGATCCCCAGGCTATGCAGCAACGCGAGGTCCTGGGCCACGGATGCCACGGTCTTCGAGCCGGAGGGGACGCCGTCCAGGTACACGACGAAGCAGCTCCCGCGGTGGCCGCGGATATAGGGCGCGGCGGCGCGAAACCAGCGCACGAATTCCGCCGGCCCGGCATCTCTCCCGGCATCTCTCCCGGCGCTCGCGGTGTTTACTGCAGGCACAGACGTTGCACCATGCCCCTGACGATCCGAATCATAGCGGGGATTCGGTCGGCGCACAGGTATTCGTCGGCGCTGTGGGCCTGGGCAATGTCGCCGGGTCCCAGGATCACGCTGCTCGTCCCCATGGCGTTCAGGAAGCTGCCCTCGGTGGCGAAGGACACCGAGCGGCAGGGGTGGCCGCTGAGTTCCTCCGCCAGGCGAATGATCGGCTCCGTGGGCGGGGTGCGCATGGCCGGCAGCCCCTCGAACAGCGGTTGTTGCTTCAGGCACAGGCCGCTGCCTTGTATGGCGCGGCGTCCCCGTTGCGCCAACTCCCGGCGCAGACCGTCGGGGGACATGCCGGGCAGCAGGCGTATGTCTATGCTCAGTTCGCAGGCGCCGCAGACCCGGTTGGCGTTGTCGCCGCCATGGATGCTGCCCAGGTTCAAGGTGGGCACGGGTTGGTGGAAATCTTCGTCCCGGTAGCTCTCCTGCAGCTCGCGCCGCCATTGCAACAGGGCCGTGATCAGCGTGTGCATGCCCTCCAGGGCGCTGCAGCCGAGTTCTGGCCGGCTGGCATGGGCGCTGCGCCCGACCAGGCGCAACCGCTCCATCAGTACGCCTTTGTGCGCGTAGGCCGGGACCAGCGATGTCGGTTCTCCGATCAGGGCGTAGCGACCCAGGCGCCGGCCGCTGCTTTGCAGCGCCCGGATGCCGCCCATGCAACTTTCCTCGTCGGCGGTGGCGAGGACGTACAGGGGGCATTGCAGGCGCCCCAGGTCCAGCTCCTCCAGGGCCTCGAAGACGATGGGAAAGAATGTTTTCATGTCGCAGACGCCCAAACCGTAGAGTTTCCCGTTGCGCTCGGTTAGGCGGAAGGGATCCTGGCTCCAGGCCGCCTCGTCGCAGGGCACGGTGTCCAGGTGGCCGGACAGTACCAGGCCTCCTTCGCCCTCGCCGCGGCGGGCAAGTACATTGCATTTGTCCGGGTGGTAGGGCAGCGGCATCGTCTCGACCGCAAACCCGGCTTCCTCGAGGCGTTGCGCCAGCAGCTCGGCGACGGCGCGGTTGCCTTGGTCGAAACGGGGGTCGGCACTGCTGATCGAGGGCAGGCGTATCATCTCCGCCAGCAATTCGCGATAGGCGGGCCTGAGGGCCGCGGCAGTCAATTTATTGCTCCCATTCTGTTATTCTAAAGGAATCCGCCATTGCCACGTACAGGGAGGACCGCCGTGGGCCGCCGCCTGAATCGTTACAGTTCCCGCATCACGCTGCCGCGCTCGCAAGGCGCCTCGCAGGCCATGTTGTATGGGGTCGGTCTCAGCGACTCCGATCTGCGGAAGCCGCAGGTGGGCATCGCCAGCGTATGGTACGAGGGCAATACTTGCAATATGCACCTGTTGCGCCTGGCGGAGAAGGTCAAGCAAGGGGTGGAGAAGGCCGGGATGGTGGGGCTGCGCTTCAATACCGTTGGCGTCAGCGACGGCATTTCCATGGGCACCGAGGGCATGAGCTTCTCGCTGCAGTCGCGCGACCTGATCGCGGATTCCGTGGAGACGGTCATGCAGGCCCAATGGTACGACGCGAACGTCTCGTTGCCGGGCTGCGACAAGAACATGCCGGGCGTGCTCATGGCCATGGCCCGGGTGGATCGCCCGGCGCTTATGGTTTACGGCGGCACCATCCGGGCAGGGCGTTACCGCGGCGACAAGGTGGACGTGATTTCCGCCTTCCAGAGTTACGGGGAGTTTCTCGCCGGCCGGATTGACGATGACGCCCGGCGCGGCATCCTGCGCAATGCCTGTCCGGGGCCGGGCGCCTGCGGCGGCATGTACACCGCCAACACCATGGCGGCGGCCATCGAAGCCCTGGGCATGAGCTTGCCCTACAGTTCTTCGACGCCGGCGACCGATCCGGACAAGGAGGAGGAATGTCTGCGGGCGGGCGCGGCGCTCTACCGCTTGCTGGAGCTCGATCGGAAGCCGCGAGATATCCTGAGCCGGGAATCTTTCGAGAATGCCATGGTCCTGGTTACCGTGCTGGGGGGCTCGACCAATGCGGTACTGCATCTCATCGCGATGGCGCGCGCCGCCGGCATACCGCTGTCTCTGGACGATTTCCAGGCCGTCAGCGACCGCGTCCCCTGCCTCTGCGACCTCAAGCCCAGCGGCGTTTACGTCATGGAGGATTTGCACCGGGCGGGGGGTACGCCGGCCGTATTGAAGTTGTTGCTGGGCAACGGATTGCTGCACGGCGACTGTCTCACGGTTACGGGCCGCACCCTGCGCGAGGACCTCGAGGCGGCGCCGGCTCTGGAGGCGGGCCAGGAGATCGTCCGGCCTATGGAGAGGCCGATCAAGCCCACTGGGCATATCCAGATCTTGAGGGGCAATCTGGCCCCTGGCGGCGCGGTCGCCAAGATCACCGGCAAGGAGGGGGACTGTTTTCGCGGGCCGGCCCGGGTTTTCGACTCGGAAGAAGAGATGCTGGCCGCCCTGGAGCAGGGGCGCATCGCGAAGGGGGATGTGGTGGCGATTCGCTACGAGGGGCCCAAAGGGGGGCCGGGGATGCCGGAGATGCTCACCCCAACCGCCGCGCTCATGGGCGCCGGACTCGGTGCGGAGGTCGCCTTGATTACGGACGGGCGCTTCTCCGGAGGTTCGCACGGTTTTATCGTTGGCCATATCGTGCCGGAGGCCCAGGAGGGGGGGCCCATCGCCTTGCTCCAGGACGGCGACCCGGTCTCTATCAGCGCGCGGGACAATCTCCTGCAAGTCGGGTTGGACGAAGCGGAACTCGGGCGCCGCCGCGCGGCCTGGCGCCGGCCGCCTTATAAAGCGACGCGGGGGACGCTTTACAAATACATTAAGAACGTCAAGTCGGCCGCCGAGGGCTGCGTCACCGACGAGTGAGGCCGCCGCGGGACGCGGGCGCGGCGGCGTCGGTCAGGCGTTGCAGGGCGGCGCGGATGATCGCCTCGCTGCTCATGCCATCCGCGGCCACCTCGCTGGCGCAACGTTTGGCCTCCCGGTTGCCGTAGCCCAGCGCCACCAGCGCGCTGACGGCGTCGGCCAGAGGGCGGCCGCGCTCCCCCTCCCGGGGCGGCGCCTCCGGCTGCCAGTCCTGCAACCGGTCGCGCAGTTCCACGATCAGGCGCTCCGCGGTCTTGCGCCCCACGCCGGGCAGCACGGTCAGCCCCGCCAGGTCTGAACCGCGGACGCAGGCGAGGAATTCTTCGGTGTCCATCCGGGACAGGATCGCCAGGGCCAGCCGCGTCCCCACCCCGTTGACGCGCAACAAGTGTCGGAACATCCGCCGTTGGTCTTCGCGGGCGAAACCGAATAGGCGCAGGCTGTCCTCGCGCACGGCCAGGTGGGTATGCAACACGGTTTCGTTCCCCGGCGGCGGCAGGGCATAGAAGGTAGTCATCGGCGCCTCCAGTTCGTAGGCCAGTCCCCCGCACTCCAGCAGCAGATGGGGCGGGCGCTTCTCGATCAGGATTCCGCGCAGCCTGCCGATCATCGCGCACGCGCCCTGCCGCGGCCCCCCAGGAGCCGCGACCGCCTGAGGTGGGCATGGCAGATCGCCGCTGCCAGGGCGTCCGAGGCATCGCTGCCTACGGGCGCGCGCAGCTTCAGCAGCACCCGCACCATGTATTGCACTTGTTGTTTGTCGGCCCGGCCCGAACCGACCGTACTCAACTTCACTTCGCTGGCGGTATATTCGCTGACCGGCAGGCCGGCGCAGGCGCAAGCCGCTACCGCGGCGCCCCGGGCCTGGCCGAGTTTGAGGGCAGTCTTCATGTTGCGGTGGACAAAGACCTCTTCAATAGCCGCCGCATCGGGGCGGTGGCGTTCGATGACCTCCGAAAGCGCCGAGTAGATTCGCGCCAGGCGCACTGCCAGGTCCTGCCCCTGGGGGCAGACTTCGCCGCTGGCCAGGAATGCCAACTCCCGCCCCTGGACTGCCAGCACCCCGTAGCCGGTGGTACGCAGGCCCGGATCGATGCCCAGTACGATCTCCCGCTGCGCCGCTTCCTCCGCACTGGCTGGAGTTCCGTGCCTCAGGCCACATCCTCATTCGCGCGCGCCCCGGAGACGGACGCGTTGCAATGCACTTGTTGCACGTCTTCCAGCTCTTCCAGCATGTCCAGCAGGCGCCGCACGGCGGCAGCCCGTTCCCCCTCCAGCGTGACGGTCTCCCGGGCGCGCAGTTCGACCCTGCTGTATTGTGGCCGGTGGCCGGCGGCCTCCAGGACGCCAGCCGCCTCGAAGAGGGAGTCGGGAGATGTCCAGATTTCAATGAGGCCGTCGGCGGCGGCCTTCACTTCCTCCGCGCCCGCCTCGGCCGCCGCCTCGAACAGCGCCTCCTCGTCGGTGCCCGGCGGATAGCGCAGGATGCCCAGGCGGCGGAAGAGGTGGCTTACCGAACCTTCGGTGCCCAGGGTGCCGCCGCATTTCTTGAAGGCGTAGCGGATCTCGGATACCGCGCGGTTGCGGTTGTTCGTCAGGCAGTCCACGATCACCGCCGCCCCGCCGGGACCGTAGCCTTCGTAGCGATCTTCCTCCAGGGCTTTTTCCGCCCCGTTGCCGCTCCGGTTCAGGGCCCGTTCGATGGAGTCCTTGGGCAGATTGTTGGAGTTGGCCGCGTCAATTGCCGCCCGCAGGCGGGGGTTGCCTTCCGGGTTGGGGCCGCCCTGGCGGGCGGCTACGGAGATCTCCCGAATCAGTCGCGAAAACAGGCGGCTGCGGCGGGCGTCCTGGCGCCCCTTGCGGTGCTGGATGTTGGCCCATTTGCTATGCCCGGCCACGACCGCGCCTCGCGGGTCCGCGTTCCTCGGCCGCCTCCTGCGACACCCATGCGAGGGGGCGCCCGTTCCTCCCCGCGACAAGACGCCCGGTTGCGCCTTGGCCCACGCCCCGCTCAGTCGGACGACAGCTCGGCAAGCACCTTCTGTTGGATTTGGCGCAAGCCTTGCGGCAGGCGGGGCTCGAAGTCCTGAAAGTATTCGCCGATCGCTTCCATCTCCTTGCGCCATTCGGCGGAGTCTATGGACAGCAGCGCTTGCAGCTCGTCTTTCCCCAGCTCCAGCCCCTGGGTATTGATCGATTGCGGCGTGGGCAGGTAGCCGATGGGCGTTTCCAGGGCCTCCGCCCGCCCCTCGCAACGCTCGATGATCCACTCCAGTACGCGCAGGTTTTCGCTAAAGCCCGGCCAGATAAAGCGCCCCTGCGCGTCTTTGCGGAACCAATTCACGTGGAAGAGACGCGGCTGGCGCGCCAGACGTTCGCCGAAGCCGAGCCAGTGTGTCCAGTAATCTCCGTAGTGGTAGCCGCAAAACGGTTTCATGGCCATCGGGTCGCGGCGCACCACGCCCACGGCCCCGCTCTGGGCGGCAGTGGTTTCGGATGCCACCGATGCGCCTACCATGACCCCGTGCGCCCAGTCCTTGGCCTCGTACACCAGCGGCGCCAAGGTGGCGCGGCGCCCCCCGAAGATGATCGCCGAGATCGGCACGCCCGTCGGATCTTCCGCCTTGGGCGAGTAAGTGGGGCAACGGCGCATGGAGACGGTAAAGCGCGAATTGGGGTGGGCGGCCGGGCCGTCTTTGCCTTCCTGGTACGGTTCGCCCCGCCAGTTGACCGTGGGCTGGCCGTCTTTCTTGCCTTCCCACCACGGCTGGTTGTCTGCCGTGACCGCGACATTGGCGAATAGGGCGTGCCGGTCCAGCATGGCGTAGGCGTTGTAGTTGGTTTTTTCGTTGGTGCCGGGCACTACGCCGAAAAAGCCGGCCTCGGGATTGATGGCCCACAGGCGCCCGTCTTCCCCCGGTTGCAGCCAGCAGATGTCGTCCCCGATGGTGGAGATCTTGTAGCCCTCGTGCGAGGCGGGGGCGCGCAACATGGCCAGGTTCGTCTTGCCGCAGGCGGAGGGAAAGGCGGCGGCGACGTAATGCGTCTCGCCGCGCGGATTCTCGATCCCCAGGATCAGCATGTGCTCGGCCAGCCAGCCCTCCTGGCGCGCCTGGTAGCTGGCGATGCGCAAGGCATGGCATTTCTTGCTGAGCAGGGCGTTGCCTCCGTAGCCGGAGCCGATGCTGCGAATGAGCAGGTCCTGCGGGAAATGCATGATGTAGCGGCGTTCCGGGCTCAGGTCGCCGATGGAATGCTGCCCTTTGACGAAGCGATCGCCGCGCTCGATGCGTGCCAAGGCCTCTCGGCCCATGCGGGTCATCAGCTTCAGGTTGGCCACCACGTAGGGGCTGTCCGTGATCTCCACGCCGCAACGGGCCAGCGGGGAGGCGATGGGCCCCATGCAGTAGGGGACCACGTACATGGTGCGCCCCTTCATGCAACCCGCGAATAAATCGTTCATCAGGGTATGGGCCTCGCCCGGGTCTTTCCAATTGTTATTGGGGCCGGCGTCCTCCTTGTCCGGGGTGCAGACGAAGGTCAGGTGTTCCGTACGGGCGACATCGGTGGGGTCGGAGCGATGCAGGTAGCATTCCGGGTGCGTCTTCGGGTTCAATTGGATCAACGTGCCGTTTTGCAGCATTGAATTGACCATAGACTGGTATTCCTCGTCGCTGCCGTCGCACCAATGGATGCGCTCCGGTTGACACTGGCGGGCGATTTCCTCTACCCACGCCTTCAATTCCTGGTTGCTTGTGCTCATAACCGTATTATCCTCGCGTTGTATTTCGGATCGGTGTCCCGGGCCCGCCCGCCAGCCTACGCAATGCCCGTAAGTCCGGCCATGAAACGCGACGGTGCCCGTAGCCTCAAGATTATCTCATTCTTCGCGGATTTTGTCCAAGGCAGTCAATAGTTCGGGCAGGCGGAACAGGGGGGCGCGGCAGCTCGGACCCACGCACAGGTAGGCGGCGACCCCCCCGGTGCGCTCCGGAACGGCCTTCCCGGCGATGGGCGCCGGCAGCGGGCCGGCCTCGGGCGGGATGCAAAACACCGGCCCCGGGGTATGGCCGCGACAGGCGCGTTGCCAGCGGCGCAGTTCTTCTTCCGGGCCGCGCAGTACCGTCAGCGGCGCGGGGCGCAGCTGCTCGTTCAGCGCCAGCAGCAGGGTTCCGTACGCCTGCGGCGCCTCGCGTAGCCGCGGCCAGCAAGCGGTCAGGGTGCGTTCGGCCGCTTGCAGGTAACGCGGTTCGCCCAGGAGGGAGCCCAGGCGGAGCAGGACGCGGGCGGCGACGCCGTTGGCCGCCGGTATCGCCTCGTCCTCGTAGGGCTTGGGCCGCTGTACCAGCTGTTCGTGGTCGTGGGAGGTGAAGAAAAAGCCGCCGCGCTCGCGGTCCTCGAATCGCTCCAGCATGGCGTCGGCCAGGGACGCCGCCAGTTCCAGCGTCGCCGTGCGCCAGCGGCATTCCAGCAGGGCCAGGATGCCTTCGATAAGCAGCGCGTAGTCTTCCAGGTATCCGTTCAGGCGTGCCGGACCCTCCTCGCCGGACTCCCGGTGCAACGTGCCGTCGCGCCAGTGGCGCTGCCGGATGTAGCGCAACATGCGCTCTGCCGCCTCCTGCCAGGGCGGCTGTTCGAATATGCGCGCGCTGGTTGCCATGCCCTTGATCGCCATGCCGTTCCAGGCCGTCAGGACCTTGCGGTCCAGGGCATGGCTGGGACGCCCGCAACGGTGGGCGTACAGCTTCGCGCGGCAGGTCGCGAGCGCGCGCTCGATTGCCTTTATCTTGTCCTCCGTCGGCGGTTCCCGGCCCGCTGCCGCCAATTCCCGCGGTTCCCGGTGTACGGACAGGTGCCATGCCCCCTCGAAGTTCGGCGCCCGGTCCAGGCCGTAGCAAGCCGCAAATCGTTCGTATTCCGCGGCCGACAGCAGCCCTTGCGCCTCCTCGCGCCGCCATAGGTAGAAGGCGCCCTCGCCCCGTTCCGGATCGTCCGCGTCCAGGGAGGAATAGCAGCTGCCCGCCGGGTCTTGCATGTCGCGCATGAGCCACTCCGCGGTGGCCCGGACGACTTCCCGGAAACCGTTTTCGCGCCGGCATTCCCATGCCTCGCTGTAAAGGGACAGCAGTTGCGCGTTGTCGTAGAGCATTTTCTCGAAGTGCGGGATCTGCCAGGCCGCATCTACGGCGTAGCGGAAGAAGCCGCCCCCCAGGTGGTCGTAGATGCCTCCCCGGGCCATCTGCCGCAGCGTGTGCAGCGCCCCCTCCAGCGCCAAGCCATGCGGCCCTTTGTTTTCTCCGGCAGGCGCCAGCCACCTGCCGTGCAGCAGGAATGCAAGCTGGGGCTGCATCGGGAACTTGGGCGCGCCTCCGAAACCGCCGTGGCGGGGGTCGCTGGCCGCCGCCAGCGCCTCGGCGGCAGCCCGCAGCGGGGCCGGGTCCAGCTGCCCCGGCGCCGCGGGCGGCGCGTCGGCGAAAAAACGTCCGAGGTGCGTATTCAGGGAGTGGGCCTGCGTCTGCACCTGCGGCCGTTGCTCGCGGTAACATTGCAGCACCCGCAGCAGCACGTCCTTGAAACCTGGCAGGTGCATGCCCGGCTCCCGCGGGAAATAAGTCCCGCCGAAGAATGCCTGCCGCTCTTGCGGCAGCAGGAACATGGTCAGGGGCCAGCCTCCGGGGCGGCCGGTCAGCAGCAGGTGGGCGCTCTGGTAGATTCGATCCAGGTCCGGGCGCTCCTCGCGGTCCACCTTGATGTTGACGAAGTGCTCATTCATGATCCGGGCCGTTTCCTCGTCATCGAAGGACTCGTGAGCCATCACATGACACCAGTGGCAGGCGGAGTAGCCGACCGAGAGAATAATGGGGCGATCTTCGCGGCGCGCCTGTTCCAGCGCTGCTTCGTCCCAGGGTTGCCAGGCAACCGGTTGCCGCGCATGTTGGCGCAGGTAGAGGCTGATCTCCTGCGCCAGCCGGTTGCCGCTCACTGCCGCAACGCCCCCAACGCCCCCCGCAATGCCTTTGCGGGCGGGGGCAGTCTCGTGCCGGCGTAGCGCCGCGTGTTGCAATATCCAGACATCGATCCCGTCGCCTTCCAGGTGGGGGAATTGGCGGTCCGCTGGTACGGCCTGTCTTACTTGGCAGGCATTCTGGCCGGCCGCTGGCTGCTCGGTCGCCATACCCGGCGGCTCTCGCTGCAGCCCGACTGGACCGCGGCGGAACTCTCCGACCTGATGTACCTGTATGTCCCCATCGGCATCCTGTGCGGCGGCCGCCTGGGTTCGGCTATTGTATATTATCCCGACGCCTATCTCGACGATCCGCTGGCCATCCTGCGCATCTGGGAGGGCGGCATGTCCTTTCACGGGGGACTGCTGGGCGCGGTGCTGGCGGCGGGTTGGTTTTGCCGCCGCCGCGGGAAGGGCTTTTTCGCGGTCTGCGACCTGCTGGCGCCGGCGGCGCCCGTGGGGCTCGGGTTGGGGCGGCTGGCGAACTTCGCCAACGGCGAATTGTGGGGCACTCCGTCCGGGCTGCCCTGGGCCATGGTCTTTCCGCACGTGGACGCGGTGGCGCGCCACCCGTCGCAACTCTACGAGGCGGTTCTGGAGGGCCTCGTGTTGTTCGTTTTGTTATGGCGGTACGCGGGCCGGCCGCGGCCGCCGATGGCAGTCTCCGGGCTGTTCCTGCTCGGCTACGGATGTTGCCGCTTCCTGGTGGAGTTCGCGCGGGCGCCGGATGCGCACCTCGGCTATCTGGCCTGGGGCTGGTTGACGATGGGGCAGGCGCTGAGCGCGCCGATGGCGGTCGCCGGCGCCGCCTTGCTGCTGGCGGCATATCGTCCGCGGGCGCCCTCCGGGGCGGGGGCGGCATGAACGCCTACTTGGATCTGTTGCGGCGGGTGCGTCAGGGCGTACGCTGCCCGGATCGCACGGGCACCGGCTCCTTGCGGCTGTTCGGTTGGCAGCTGCGCTTCGACCTGAACGAGGGCTTTCCCCTGCTCACTACCAAGAAGCTGCATTTCCGCTCCATCGCCCATGAATTGTTGTGGTTTCTGCAAGGCGGCACCAATACCGATTATCTGCACCGAAACGGGGTTCGCATCTGGGACGAGTGGGCCGACGAGCGAGGCGAGCTCGGGCCGATCTACGGCGCCCAGTGGCGCGCCTGGCGTTGCGCCGACGGGCGCACCGTGGACCAGTTGACACAGACGGTAGAGCGCATCCGTAACGATCCCAGCTCGCGGCGGCTGTTGATCAGCGCCTGGAATGTGGGCGAACTGGAAGCCATGGCCCTGCCGCCGTGCCACTTGCTATTCCAGTTCGCCGTGCTTGACGGCCGGCTGTCCTGCCAGATGTATCAGCGCAGCGCCGACGTCTTTCTGGGGCTGCCTTTCAACATTGCCTCCTACGCCCTGCTCACGGCCATGACCGCGCAAGCGACGGGACTGGCGCCCGGCGAACTGGTATGCAGCCTGGGAGACGTGCACCTCTACCTCAACCATCTGCAACAGGCCGACCAACAACTGCAGCGCAAACCCTACCCGTTGCCGCGGCTGCGGCTGAACCCCGAGGTGCGCGATCTGTTGGCCTTTCGCTACGAGGACATCGAGTTGCACGGCTACCGGGCGCATCCGCACCTGCCGGCGCCGGTAGCGGTCTGAAGGTGGCGGCGCGTTCCGGGGCCGGCGGCGCCCCAGCCGGCGGCGGGGAGACGGGGCCTGCCGGCGGTCGGGGAGGGCGCCCGGGCCGGCGGCGGGCGGAACGGGTCGCGCTCATCGTCGCCCGGGACCGCGCTGGCGTGATCGGCGCAAACGGGCGCCTGCCCTGGCACCTGCCTGCCGACCTGCGCCGCTTCCGCGCGCTTACCATGGGCAAACCCCTGCTGATGGGGCGCCGCACCTACGAATCCATCGGTCGCCCTCTGCCCGGCAGGCGCAGCATTGTGCTGAGCCGCGACCCGCGCTTTTGCGCGCCCGGTTGCGAAGTCGCGCATTCTCTGGACGAGGCCCTGGAGCGGGCGGCGGCGGCCGGTGTGGAAATCATGATCGGCGGCGGCGCCGAACTGTACCGCCAGGCGCTGCCATTGGCCGGGCGGGTCTATCTCACGCAGGTGCAGGCCCATTGCCGCGGCGGCTTGCGTTTTCCGCCCCTGCCGCCAGCGGAGTGGCGCGAGGTGGAACGGCGGGAGCGCCCCCCCGATGCGCGCAACTCCTACCCCCTCAGCTTTATCGTGCTGGAACGCTGCCGCCCGGGGACAGGGCCGCGCGAGTCTGCGACGGCACCTGGAAGCGGCGCCGGTCCTCTAGGCGCAGGGCCGTGAGGCTGCCGCCCCAGACGCAGCCGTCGTCCAGCGGATAGACGCCCCATTCCCTGTAATCGCGGCCATTCAGGCCCAGAGTGGACCAGTGACCGAAAACGATTCGCAGCCCCCGGCTGCGCCGTTGCGGCGCCTGGAACCAGGGCAGCAAAGCCGGCGGCTGGGTGCCCGGGGTTCCCGTCTCGTTCAGCGCCAGACAGCCGTCGGCGTCGCAGTAGCGCATCCTCGTCAAGCAGTTGAGGATAAAACGCGCCCGTTCCCAACCGGCCAGCCGGTGCGTCCAGCGCCGCGGCCGGTCGCCCTGCATATGGCGCAGCAGCGAGGCGCGTTCCGCGCCGCGCAGCAGTCCCTCCGCTTCGTCGGCGCATTCGCGGGCGAGGTCCAGGTCCCACTGCGGCGGCAGGCCGGCGTGCAGCAGCGTGTAGCCCGCCTCCGCGTCATGGTGCAGCAACGGCCGTTGCGCCAGCCAATCCAGCAGTCGGTCACGGTCCGGCGCCGCCAGTACCGGCGCCAGCGTGTCGTCGGCCGGGGCGCGGGGTTGCCGCACTCCGGCGGCACAGGCCAGCAGGTGCAAGTCATGGTTGCCCAGCACCGTCGTCGCGACATCTCCCAGGGAGCGTACCCAGCGCAAGGTGGACAGGGAATCGGGGCCGCGGTTGACCAGGTCGCCTACGAACCAGAGCCGGTCCCGGCGCGGGTCGAAATTGACGAGGTCCAGCAGCGCGAGCAGCTCCCGGTGGCAGCCCTGTACGTCGCCGATCGCGTAGGTGGCCATCGTTTTCAGGGGCAGCCGGCACGCGCCTTCGCGGCGCCGCGTAGCCGCCCGCGTACCCGAGTTACGCGGGCGGCGGACGGCGGGCAGACCCTGTATCCGTGTTGCGGGCAATATGGCACTTGTTTCGGCAGACGTTCATTTGCGGGCGCGCCCATTGCCAAGCCCCTTTGCCAAGCCCCTGGCGCGGCGCGCTCCGGGCCAGTACGGCCATTTTGCTATAATTGAATGCCGATGTCTCGTATCCGCCCGAATTCGTGGGGGCATATTCCCCAATATCACCGTGGTGACGCTGGCGCACCCGAACAGATTCTTTTCCGGCGGCATGCCGATCCTCGACCCCGACGGCCACGGCCTGTCCTCCGCCTTCATCCGCTGGCAAAGCATCCGGGTCACCGAAGGCCAGGGCGTGAAACGAGGCGCAGTCATCGCCGAAGTCGGCGCCACCGGCCGCGCCATCGGCGCCCATTTGGACTGGCGCATGAATTTGCTCGGCAGGCGGTTGGACCCGGCGCTGGTGGCGGGGGAGATGCCGAGGCAAGGCGGTATCGGCGGCGTGTCGTTGCCGCGGTAATAGTTGCCATAGCAGTGGTTGTTTTTACTATGGAGAGGGCTTTGCTCTATATGTAAGCCTGCGTTTGCTATGGCAGCGCACATTGGCGGCAATGTTGCTCGTTTGTGGAGGCATTATGCCGAACAAAATGAACGGTCAATCCCTCAGCATCGCGAATTGCCTTTATCGAGCCATCATGAAATGCATGTTGGAGACTGCGTACCGTTTTCCTTTTGTCCCCGGCCGGTCATGCGTTTTGTAATTCACAAAAAAAAACGATCCAGACTTGCTTTACCGAGGGGGACAAGATCCTATTGTGGATACTCTGATTAAAGCGGCAGCACACAATTCTGCTATTCCTGCGCAGGCAGGAATCCAGCATAGAAAGCGCGCGCTTCGCGCTCCTTTGCAGGAATATCCGATTCAGGAAGGGGCGAGCCGTCAGGCTCTGCAATGTGCGCGTTCCGCGCTCTATTTGTGCTGGATTCCTGCTTTCGCAGGAATGG
>JAPPPX010000057.1 GCA_028817305.1 Gammaproteobacteria bacterium
GTATGCGGCCCTTGCGGTTCCCCTGGGCGGTGGGGCGATGTAGGCGCTTTCGATGTTCCCCCCACCGGCGCGACATCGGGCTTGCGCCCTCGTCTTGCCGACTCCCCCTCAAGGGGGGAGTGGTGCGTATGAGCCGCTATTCCTCCCTTCGATTGCGTAACGGTTTGGCACCGCCTTCGGGGGGCTGCATCCGTGGTAGCATGACGCCATGACGCAGGCGAACGTTGAGTTGTTGCGCGCCCTGCGCGAGGCGGGCGCGTCCGAGGAGGCGGCGGGAAAGGCGGCGCAGTCCGTCGCGCCCGGCGGCCAGGTGGCGACGAAGGAGGACCTGACCGTGCTGAAATCGGACTTGGCCGCGTTGAAGGCGGAGCTGGGCGCCCTGGAGGCGCGGCTGACCGGGCGGATGGTAGGTTTGGCCGCGGTCGGAATCGCGGTGCTGAAGCTGACCTAGGCTGAACGAGCCAGGCACAGAGGCGCTGACACGGAGCAACACGCAGGGGGACGGCTGGGAGGCTTCTGCGTTTTGTTGACAACGCCGGCAGCGGCGCCATAATTGCCCTATTGATTTAATCCCCCCGGGACTATGCCGAGCGAACAGCGCGGCTCCCCGGGGTTTTTTACTGCTGCTTCCCCGCGCCCGTCGGGGGCTTGTGCCGGCGGGGGCGCTTCGGCATGATCCGCGCCATGAACCGATCAAGCCCCGCCACCCGCTTGCCCGCGAACCGCATGTCCTTCCCCGGCGCCCGCGTGCCGGCGGCGTTCCTGGTCCTGCTGTTCCTGGCGCCGATGTCCGCGCCCGCCGCAGTCCACGAATACCGGCTGGATAACGGCCTGAAACTGATCGTCAAGGAAGACCGCCGGGCGCCGGTGGCTTGCGTGCAACTCTGGTACAAGGTCGGCTCCAGCTACGAACGCGAAGGCATCACGGGCATTTCCCACGTGCTGGAACACATGATGTTCCAGGGCACGGAGAAAAATCCGGACAACGCCTTCTCCCGCACCGTCTCGCGCGTCGGCGGGCGGGAAAACGCCTTTACCGGCAGGGATTACACGGCCTACTACCAGCTGCTGGAACGTTCCCGCCTGTCGGTGGGCATTGCCCTGGAGGCGGACCGCATGCGCAATCTGATCCTGGAAGAGGAGGCGTTTGCCACGGAGCTGGAGGTGGTCAAGGAGGAGCGGCGGTGGCGCGTGGAGGATTCGCCCGTGTCCTATGCCTACGAGACGGGGCTTTCCCTGGCCTTCCGGCACAGCCCCTACCATCATCCCGTCATCGGCTGGATGGACGACCTGGACGCAATGCGAATAGACGATGTGCGCCTCTGGTACCGGCGCTGGTACGCGCCCAACAACGCGGTCCTGGTGGTGGTGGGAGACGTAGAGCCCGGCGAGGTGCTGGCGCTGACCAGGGAGCACTTTGGCGCCTTCGAGGCCTTGGAGCCCTTGCCCGCGGTCCGCTCCGGCGTTCTGGAGCAGCAGGGGCGGCGCCGCGCTGTCGTCAAGCGGCCGGCGCAGGTCCCATATCTGTTCCTGTTCTACAAGGCGCCTTCGCTGCCGTCCGCCGTCCGGGACGCAGCGGTTCCGTACTGGGAGCCCTACGCCCTGGAGGTGCTGGCCGGGTTGCTGACGGGCGGCGAAAGCGCGCGTCTGCGCAGCCGGCTGGTCCGGGGGCAGCAGGTGGCCGCCTCCGTCTCGGCGGGCTACAACATATTGGCGCGTCTGCCCATGTTGTTCAGTTTCTCCGGTACGCCCGCCCGGGGGCGCTCCGTGGCCGAGCTGGAAGAAGCCCTGCAACAAGAGATACAGGAGTTACGCACCGAGCTGGCGGGCGAGGACGAGCTGCGGCGCGTCAAGGCCCAGGCGGAGGCCTCCCGCTGGTACGAACTCGATTCCTTCTACTACCAGGCGCTGGTGATCGGCCTGCTGGAATCGGTGGGCCTGTCCTGGCAGGTGCAGGAAGAATACGTGGAGCGGATACGCGAGGTCACGGCGGAGCAGGTGCGGGAGGTGGCGCGCAAATACCTGCAGGACGACGTGCTCACGGTGGTGGAACTGGAGCCGCTGCCGCTGGAGGCGGGGGCCGGGCGGCAGCGGGCGGCGCCGGAAGGCGGCAGACATGCGCGCTAGGTGGAGCCTCCTGCTCCTGCTGTGCGCGGCTGCGGCCGCCCCGGCCGCGCCCACCGTGCAGCACTGGCGGCTGGCTGCGGGCGTCCCCGTGTATTTCGTAGAGGCGCGCGAACTGCCCATGGTGGATATACGCCTGGCCTTCGACGCTGGCAGCGCCCGCGACGGCGAGGCCAAGGGTCTGGCCTCGCTCACGGCCCGCCTGCTGAACGAAGGCGCGGGCGGACTGGACGCGGACGAACTCAACCGCGGCTTCGAGCGGCACGGCGCGCAGTTCGGCGCCGGCGTGCGGCGGGACTTTGCCGTGGTCAGCCTGCGCAGCCTCAGCCGGCGGGAAGCGTTGCAGGCGTCGTTGGAAAACCTGGGCTTGCTCCTGGAGCAGGCCGATTTTCCGCCGGCCGCCTTCGAACGCGAGCGCGAGCGCATGCTGGTCCATATTCGCCAGCGCCAGCAATCTCCCGGCGCGCTGGCGGACGAGGCCCTGTACGCGGAACTGTTCCCCGGGCATCCCTACGCCTCCCTGCCGGGGGGGGAAGAGGAGGCCGTCGCGGCCCTGCGGCGCGAGGACGCGCTGGCCTTTTACCGGCGTCATTACACGGCCGCGAATGTCGTGGCGGTGCTGGTGGGAGACCTGGACCGCGGGCAGGCCGAGGAGATCGCCGCGCAATTGGTGGAGCGCCTGGGTGCGGGCCGCGCCCTGCCGGAACTGCCGCCGGTGGCGGCACTGGACGAAGCCAGGGAGAGACGGCGCGACCATCCCTCCACGCAGACCCATATCCTGCTCGGCCAGGTCGGGCTGCGCATCTCCGACGAGGATCGCATCGCCTTCTTCGTGGGCAACCATATCCTGGGGGGCGGGCTCCTGTCCCGGCTGTTCCAGGAGATCCGCGAGCGGCGGGGGTTGGCGTACAGCGTGTCCAGCAGCTTCCAGGCCCTGCGGCAACGGGGCCCCTTCGTGATCGGCATGCAGACGCGCAACGACCAGGCCGCGCTGGCCGCCGAACTGCTGCGCGCGCAGCTGGCCGAGTTCATACGCGAGGGCCCCACCGCGGAGGAATTGAAGGCGGCCAAGAGCTACCTGGTGGGCAGCTTCCCGTTGCGGGTGGACAGCAACGGCAAGATGGCGGAGTACCTGTCCTGGATCGGCTTTTACGGATTGCCCCCGGACTATTTGCAGACCTTTCCCCGGAAGATCGAAAAAGTGAGCGCGCGGCAGGTGCGCGCCGCCATGGACCGGTATCTGGACGCGCAAAACATGGTCACGGTCATGGTCGGAGACCTGAGCGCGGACCGGGCCGAGCCCTCGCCGGCGCCGTAGCCGGCGGCGCGGGGGCATCCCGCTGTGGGCCGCCGCGGCAAGGTGCGGATCGTTGGCGGATGCTGGCGCGGCCGGCGTCTGCCCGTGCCGCCGGTCGCGGGTCTGCGCCCCACCCCGGAGCGGGTCCGCGAAACGCTGTTCGCCTGGTTGCAGCCGCGCATCGAAGGGCTCGCGTGTCTGGATCTTTTCGCCGGCACGGGCGCGCTCGGCTTCGAGGCCGTCTCGCGCGGCGCCGCCCGGGCCGTTTTGGTGGAACGGGACCCGCGCCTGTGCCGCGGACTGCGCGAGCAGGCGGCGGCCTTCGCCGCCGGGCAGAGGTTGCGGATCGAGTGCGCCGACGCCCTGTCCTGGCTGTCGCGCCCGCGCCGGGAGGCTTTCGATTTGGCCTGCCTGGACCCGCCTTTCGCCCGCCGCGAGTTGGCGGAGCGTTGTTGCCGGCTGCTGCTGAGCCGCGGCTTGCTGGCGGAGGGCGGCCTGCTTTACCTGGAGAGCTGCCGCGAATTGCGCTTGCCGCGGCCATTGCAGACGTTGCGCTGCAAGCAGGCGGGACAGGTGCGCTTTCTGCTGGCGCGCCTCGGGGCGGCGGCGTCCCGCGAGCGCCCCGCCGCCGCGGCCGCTGCGCCTGCCGCGGGGGCGGGCAGGGCGGGGGCGGGCAGGGTGTGATAGGGTGGTAAATCAGGGGGGGCGCAGGCGCGGCCGTGAGGGGAGCGCGTGAACAAGATTGCTATTTACCCGGGGACCTTCGATCCGATTACCCTGGGCCATGTGGATATCGCCGCCCGCGCCTCCGAGTTGTTCGACCGGGTGGTGCTGGCCGTGGCGGCCAACGCGGGGGAGAGCGCCGCCTTTTCCCGGGAGGAGCGCGTCGAACTGGCCCGCCTGGCGCTGGCCGAGTACCGCAACGTCGAGGTGCGCCCCTTCGACACCCTGGTCACGGAACTGGCGCACCGCCTGGGGGCGCGCTTTCTGATCCGCGGCCTGCGCGCCGTGTCCGATTTCGACTACGAGTTTCAGATGGCCGCCATGAACCGCTGCCTGCTGCCGGAACTGGAGACCCTGTTCCTGATGCCCGCCGAACGCTTCAATTACCTTTCCTCCAGCGTGGTGCGCGAGATCGCCGGCCTGGGGGGGGATGTGGGCGACTTCGTGCCCGAGGCGGTGCTGCAGGCGCTGCAACGGCGCCTGTCGGCGGCGGCGCGACCGCCCGGCAAGCTGCGGCGGAGCGGAGGGGAATGAACGGCGCGAGCGGCGCGCCCCCCGCTGCACTTGCCGCCGTCGCAACGAGCGCGGCGCGAACGACGCGGCTGGCGCCGGCGGCGCAGACGCTGCTGCTGGCGGCCCTGCTGGCCTTCGGGGGCCGGGCCGGCCACGCGGCGGCCCCTGCCTCGGCCGGCCCCCTGGGCCATGCCGCCGTCGCCACGGCGCATCCCCTGGCGACGCAGGCCGGGCTCGAGGCGCTGCGGGCCGGCGGCAACGCCTTCGATGCCGCCGTGGCGGTCAGCGCCGCCCTGGCCGTGGTCGAGCCTTTTGCCTCGGGACTGGGCGGGGGCGGCTTCTGGCTGTTGCACCGCGCCGCCGACGGGATGCAGATTATGGTTGACGGCCGCGAGACGGCGCCCGGCCAGGCCTCCGCCCAGGTTTATCGCCGCATGGGGCGCAAATCCAGCCTGGACGGACCGCTGGCGGCGGGCATCCCGGGGCTGCCGGCGGCCCTGGCGCATATTTCCGGGCAGTACGGCTGCCGCCCCTTGCAGGACAACCTGCGGGCGGCCATTCGCCTGGCCCGGCAAGGCTTCCCGGTGACGGAGCGCTACCGCAAGCTGGCCGCCTACCGCCTGGACGCGTTGCGCGCCTTCCCGCAAAGCGCGGCGCTGTTTTTGGCCGCCGGCGAGGTCCCGGCGCCGGGGCACCGGATCGTGCAGGAAGACCTGGCCGCCACCCTGGAGCTGCTGGCGCGGCAGGGCGGCGACGCCTTTTACCGCGGCGCCTTCGCCGCCCGCCTGGTGCGCGGCGTGCGCCATGCGGGCGGCGTGTGGACGTTGCGAGATCTCTACGATTACCGGGTCGTCGAGCGGCGGCCTACGGTCGCCGATTACCGGGGCATCCGCGTGGTGTCGGCCCCGCCGCCCTCCTCCGGCGGCATCGTGCTGTCGCTGGCCCTGCGCATCCTGGAGGGCCTGGACCTGCAAGGCCCGCCGCCGCGGCGCAGCCACCTGTTGGTCGAGGCCATGCGCCGCGCCTACTGGGCCCGTGCCTCTTTCCTGGGCGATACGGACTTCGTTGCCGTCCCCGTGAGCGAATTGCTGGCCGCGGATTACGCCCGGGAATTGGCCGCGGACATCAATCCGGCCGCGGCCACGCCCAGCGACACGCTGCCCGCCGCCGCCGACGGACAGCAGACCGGCACGCAGACCACGCACTTCTCCGTCATGGACGGGCAGGGCAACCGGGTGGCCGCGACGCTGAGCATCAACCTGCCTTTCGGTTCCGGCTTCCTGGTCCCCGGCACCGGCGTCGTGTTGAACGACGAAATGGACGACTTCGCCATCTTCCCGTCCGAGGGCAACGCCTACGGCCTGACCGGCGGGCAGCCGAACGCCATTGCGCCGGGCAAGCGGCCGCTGTCCAGCATGAGCCCCACCTTTCTGGAACACGGCGACCGCATCGCCGTGCTGGGCACGCCCGGGGGCAGCCGCATCATCAGCATGGTGCTGCTCGGCATCCTGGACTTCGCCGCCGGGCGGGGGCCCGACTCCTGGGTGCGGCTGCCGCGCTTTCACCACCAATTTCTGCCCGACGCGATCCAGTTCGAGCCGGAGGCGCTGAACGAGGCCGAACGGGCCGCCCTGCGCCGCCTGGGACACGAACTGCGCGACGTGGGGCGGCGCTACGGCAACATGCAGGCCATCCTCTGGGACGGCGGCCGGCGGGAAATGCACGCCGCCAGCGACCCGCGCGGCGAGGGGGAGGCCATCGTCATCGAAGACGCCGCCGCGCCCTGCGAGGCGCCGCCCGCCCGCGCCGCGCCAGCGCCTTAGGCGTCTCTTTGGCAAGCGTCTGGCGGGCGCCCGCCGGCCGTGTGTCAACCCAAAGTAGAAATGTCCGGTTTTGCGGAGGGGCCGGCGGCGCCTGGAGAATCGGGATTCCGGCGCCGCCAGGC
>JAPPPX010000167.1 GCA_028817305.1 Gammaproteobacteria bacterium
CGCCGCTGCTTTTGCCGTCACGCCGCCGCTCCCGCCGCCGAGGCGACGATCCGCACCTGGGCGCCGCCCCGCGGACCGCGGGCGAAGCTCAGCTCCCAGCCGTGGCTCTGGCAGATCTTGAAGGCCACCGGGATGCCCAGCCCCGTGCCGAAGCGCTTGCTGCTGGGCCCCGGCGACAGATCCGCCGGCGCGGGGTCGAAGGGCAGGCCGGGGCCCTGGTCTTCGATCCGCAGCAGCGCCTGCCGCGCGTCCGCCTGCCCCACGAGCTCGACTCCCACCACCAATTCGCCGCCCTCGGGAGAGGCGTCCACGGCATTGGCCAGCAGCCCGTAGAGCGCCTGTTCCATCAGGTCGGGATCTGCCCGCAGGCGCAACTCGCGGTCCCACGGCTCGCGGCGCAACCGCAGGCGCTTGCCGGCCAGCCGGTCGTCCAGCATCTTGAGCGGAGTGTCCAGCAAATCAACGGCGCGGCAAGCGACCAGCCGCGGCTGCAAGGGATGCAGGTAGGAAACCAGCGCGCTGACCCAGCGCCCCAGACGGTCTATGGTGTCCAGGATCGCCCGGCAACTCTCCTGCCGGTCTTCCTTGTCGTCGCTGTCCTCGAGCACCTGGGCCGTCGCCCGCAGGCTGGCCAGGGGATTGCGGATATTGTGCGCCACCACCGGCACCAGGGCGCCCAGGGCCGCCTGGCGCTCGTTGCGAATCTGCGCGTCCCGGCTGCGCGCCAACTCTTCCGACATGTAGTTCAACGCCCGCGCCAGCCGCGCCACCTCGCGCACGCCCTCCACCTGCAAGCGGTGTTCCAGGTCGCCGCCGCTGACCCGCCCGGCGTCCCGGGTCAGGCGCCGCATGGGCCGCATGAAGTCCCGTACCAGCGTCCTGCGGGTGAACCACACCAATGCCACGCCGACGGCCAGCAGCACCGGGAACAAGGCGGCGGCTACCGCGATCCGGCGGCCGAGGTCCCGGCTCAGGCGCTCGCGCTCCTCGTGCAACAAGAGCCGAAAGCGGCGGTGCAGGGCATCGAAATCGGCGGCCATGCGCGCGGCGAATCCCGGGTTCAGCATTTGGATGCGCGATTGCGCGACATACGGATCCGAGAACACCTGGTTCATGTCTTTTTGCGCCAGGCTGTACCGCTGTTGCAGCGCCTGCACCGCCTCGTCCTCGGGACGGCTGCCGGCATTGCGGCGCATCTCGTTGAACAACTCGTCCAGGCGGCGATCCAGGGCGGTGTAGTTTGCGAGGGCGCCGGGGTCTTCCAGCAGCCGCGCCCGAACCAGAAACTGGAGCTGCCGCGACAACGCGCCGCGCGCCTGTTCGTTCAACAGCAACAACCGGTTGACGCGCGCCGAATCGTGGGCGCCCTGGCGCCAGAAAGAGTAAGACAGGGCCCCCAGCGCGCCCGAGAGAATAAACAGAAACAGCAGTGCCATCTCGTAGGCCAGTACCAGGCTGCCCAATGATCGCGTTCCGGACATTTTCTCCACTCCTTCCGTGCCGCCCCTGCGCCCGCCTCCCGCAACGGCCAACGAATAGGGCGCGCATCCGCTGCGCCCGCGCGTAATCGTAACCGGGATTCGTGCTAACATGAACCGACAACCGTTGCCGCGAGGGAAATAACATTTCCGTCATGCGCTCTGCCATGCGACCGAAGCGTAACGCGATGCATCCGGCGAGGCGGCCGGTCGTTGCCGCACTCGCGCTGGCGGCGGCCAGTTGCGGGGGCGGAGGGGGCGGGAGCGCGGGCGAGATTCCCGCCACGGAAAGGATCGGCACTCCCACCGCGGCTACGCTGGGCCGCGAGCGCGCGACCTTGCAAACCGGCGAATTCCTGGGCTCGTCCAGTCTCGAAAGAGACCGGAGCGCCCTGCTCGCCATCAAGGCCGATGCCGCCTACAGCCGGGGCTGGACCGGGGCCGGTTCGCTGGCATTGGTCATGGACAGCGGCATAGACGCCGCACACCCCGAATTCCAGGGCCAGATCGAGGCCGCCATGGACCTCACCGACGACAGCGGCGCCGCCAATGACCCTGACGGCCATGGCACCGGCGTCGCATCCGTATTGGCCGGACGACGCCATTACGACAGGCCCGGCACTTGCGGCTCCTCGGGTTCCGGACTCCCGTTTTGCTTCATGCATGGCGTCGCCTTCGACGCCAAACTGCTGGTCGCCAAAGTGACCGCATCCCGCACCCCCAGGATTGATATTGCAACCGAGTTGACCGCCGAATTGAGACGCTGGAACCGCGCCTTGTCCTGGGGAGAGGCCCAGGGCGCCACCGTCGCCAACCTGTCCCGCGGCCTGCCTCTCTCCAACTTGCCCACCAGCGATGTCACGGACCGCGGCGACGGCATCTATACCATCGCCGAGGGCTCGCCCTGGTCCCGCTTCGGCTTCGGCGCGGCGGCGCTGAACGCCCGCGAATGGCAACGCGCCCTGGGCGCGGACAGCGAGATGGTGCTGGTCGTCGCCGCCGGCGGCGCGAGGTTCCGGGGGCAACAGGGGCGCCCCTACCCCAACTTCCCCGGAGTGATGGCGACCGAGACGGACGACGACGGCAACCTGCGGCTGGGCGGGCGAATGCTGGTGGTCGGCAGCTGGGACTTTCGCGGCATGCTAACCAGTACCAGCAACGGGGCCGGCCACCTCTGCCGCAACTGGGATGCCGACGCCAATACTTGCAACGACCCATACCGCATCCGGGATTTCTTCCTCCTCGCCCCTACCGCGCCGTTCATTGCCGCCGCGGACCGGAGCATCCCTGGCATCGATCGCCCCAGATACGTCCGCCGAAGCGGCACCAGCGTGGCGGCGCCGCAGGTGGCCGGCGCCGTCGCCATCCTGCGCCAGATGTGGCCCTATATGAGCGGACGCGACCTGGCGCGCCTGCTGCTGACCACCGCCGACAAAAGCATCCCCGGTTACGACCCGAACGTGCACGGCCAGGGATTGCTGGACCTGGATGCGGCCACCCGCCCGGTGGGCGCCGCCGGCATTCCCATGGGCGGCAGCGCCGCGGGCGCCAGCCTCGGCTTGGGCGCCGGCGCCGCCGGCAGCGGCATCGAGCTGCAAGGCATGGCCGACGCCCTGGCGCGGGTCATGGTGCTGGACTCCTTCCGGCGCGACTTCTACGTCAATCTCGGCGCCGCTCTGGCCGCCAGCGACCGCCGCGGCGACAGTCCCTTCGCCCTGCAAGGCCGCCGCGCCGTCCGCGCCGCCGCCCCCGCCCCCTACGACGCCCCCTACGACGCTTATGCCCAGCTGCTCGCGCCCGACGGCTCGCTCGCGCTGCCCCTGGCCCGCGGCTGGCGCGCCACCGCCGCCGCCCGCAACGCCAGCGGCGAGCGCCACCTGCGCCTCACTACCGGCGACGCCTTGCGCTTCCCGGGCCGCGCCCGGCTGCGCTGGAACCTGGGCGGCGGCGAACTTATCGAGCGCCACTCCTTCCTCGGCGCCGGACTGGCCGGCGCCGTCGCCGTCGGCCAGGGCCACCGCACCCGCTACCTGCATCTGGGCGCCGCCCTGGATACGGACGGCCCGCTGGGCCTGGACCTCTACTGGAGCCGCGGCCGCACCCGCGTCGCCACCGCCGCGCAAAGCCTCATCCGCGGCGTGGACGCCTTGGACAGCGAGGCCTGGGCGGCGACGGCGCGGCTGGACCTGGCCGGCGGTTGGCGCCTGGGCGCCGGCGTCGCGCGCCCCCTGCGCGTGGTCTCGGGCGCCGCCTCGCTGTCGGTGCCGGTGGCGCGCGCCCCCGACGGCGGCGTAACCAGGCGCGCGGCGCGCGTGTCCCTCGCCCCCGTGACGCCGGAGACCGACTACGGACTGTACCTCGCGCGCGGCGGCAAACATTTCCATCTGCTGGGCTACGCGGAAATGCGCGACAACTACCTCAACCGCCGCGGGCGCGCGGTCTTCGGCGGCGGCCTCGAGCTGCGCTGGGAGTGGTAGGCCGGGCGCGCGGGCGGCGCAGGCGCCCCCGCCGCCGCCTCGCTTCTGATACCATGAAGCGATGATCGCCGCCGCGGCCTCTACTCTCGCGGAGACTCCCGCCTCCCCCGCTCCGCAAGGGCAAGCCGTGTTTGCCCGGGGACTGAGCAAGCGCTACGGCGACCTCCTCGCGGTGGATTCTCTGGACCTGGATATCGCCGAGGGCGAGTTCTTCGGACTGTTGGGGCCGAATGGTTCCGGCAAAACGACCACCATCCACATGCTGAGCACCCTGGCGCGTCCCAGCGCCGGCGAGGCCTGGGTGGCCAGCGGCAACGTGCGCGGCGACGCGGTGCGGATCCGCGCGCAGATCGGCCTGGTATTCCAGGAGTCCGCCCTGGACCGCCACCTCAGTTGCTGGGAGAACCTCATGTTCGCGGGCGCCCTGCACGGATTGCCGCCGGCCCTGGCCGCCCGGCGCGCGGAAGAATTGCTGCGGCTGTTCGAACTCTACGAGCGGCGCGACACCATGGTCGGGACGCTGTCGGGGGGCATGCGCCGCGCCCTGGATATCGCCCGCGGCGTGTTGCACCAGCCGCGGGTGCTGTTTCTGGACGAACCCACGATCGGCCTGGACATCATCAACCGGCGCTCCATCTGGCGCTTCCTGGCGCGCCTGCGGCGGCGCCAGGGGACGACCGTGCTGCTGACCACGCACTACCTGGAAGAAGCCAGGGACTGCGATCAGGTGGCCTTCCTGCGCAAAGGGCGGCTCATGGACCGCGGCCGCCCTGCCGAGCTGACCGCGGCATTGGGGGCGCATATCCTGGAGCTCGAGCCCGAGGGGGCGGAAGCGGAAGTCCTGGCCCTGCTGGAAGGCAGCTTCACGCCCCCGGCGCGCGACGGCGAGCACCTGCTGTTTCGAATCCCGGCCGGCTTCGGCGGGCTCGCCGAACTGCAGAAACGCTTGCAAGGGCGGGTCGCCTCCCTGCAACTGCGCCGCCCGGACCTGAACGACGTGTATATCTGGAAGAACCAGAAACCGGCGCCCGGGGAAACGCTCGAAGAAGCGCCCAAGGAAACGCCCGAGGAAAAACCAGGAGCGGCGTCATGATCCCCTGGCGGCCCATGCATGCCATCGTCGCCCGCGACCTGAAGCGCATGATCCGGCAACGCGGCCGGCTGGTCAGCTCCATGGCGCGCCCGCTGATCTGGTTGCTGGTCATCGGCGGCGGCTTCGGCTCCCTGCTGGAGCAACTGGGCCGCGAAGGCTACCAATACTTCCTGATCGCGGGCATTCTATGCATGACGCTGCTGTTCGGCGCCATTCTCGCCTCCCTGGCCATGGTTTACGACAAAGAAGCAGGGGTAATGCGCATGCTGATGATCGCCCCCTTCGCGCATCCCTGGATCCTGGTCGCCCGCACCTTAAGCGCGGCGTTCGTAGGGCTGGCGCACGCCCTCCTGCTGCTGGCGCTGCTGGCGGCCATGGGCTTCCTGCAGCCGCTCCCGCACCTGCCCCTGCTGGCCGTTGGCATGGCGATCACTGCCCTGTTCAGCGCCAGTCTGGGCACGCTGATCGCCGTCTTCAGCAAAACCCTGGAGAATTTCGCGGTGATCATGAACTTCTTTATCTTTCCCGTCTTCTTCCTGAGCGGCGCGCTCTACCCCATCGAGCACCTGCCGGACGCCCTGAAAATCGCGACCCTGCTGAATCCCTTCAGTTACTGCGTGGACCTGCTCAAGCACGCCTTGTTGCCGCGGGCCGACCTGCCGCCGGACTTCGCCGCCGATTTCTCCGTCGCCCGCGATCTGCTGCTGCTGGTCTCCTGCATGGCGGCGACGCTGGCCATCTCCTGCCTGCGCTTCTCGCGCCCGCAGGTCCTGGAGCGGCTCGCGGCCAGGCTGAGCGACGGGCGGCGCGGCTAAAGCTCGGCCGGGGAGGCGGCAGGGGCGGGAGGACGGCGCCGGAAGGGAGGCATGCGCTGTAGCGTATCCACGCTGCCGGGCCGCCAAAAGTGCAACAGCGCCCCGAACAGGTGCAAGGCGATCAGGCACAGCAACACTACGGCAAAGGCATTGTGAAAACCGGTAAACAGTTCGTTCAGCGGCGGCGCCTTCCAGCCCCACTGCGGCAGGGGAATGCCCCACCAGCGGGTGCTGTAGCCGCTGAAAGACGAGGAGAGATAGCCGCTGAGCGGCTGCAGGAACAAGAAGACATAGAACAGGCGGTGCACCGCCAGCGCCAGGCGCACCTGCCAGAGAGGCATGGCGGGCGGCCATGCCGGCGGCGGGCGGCGCAAGCGCCAGGCGAAACGCAACACGAGCAGCAATAATGCGCTCAGTCCCAGGGATTTGTGCAGAGCGAAGGCAAAACTGCGCTCGTCGCTGCCCCTGGGCAAGTCAACCATGTAAAATCCCAGGCCCAGCAGGCAGAACACCAGTACAGTCATGACCCAATGCAGTGCCGCCGCCACCCGGTCGTATCTAGGCAAAATATTATCCTCCCATCCCGGGGAGAACGGCGGCGCCCCGCCGCCCATCCGGGGAAACTCCATGCGCGCCGCACAGTATAGGCAAGCGGCAAAAAGGCGACAAATGCGCCGCCGGGGGGCGCCGCAAGCCGTTACGCAATCGAGGGCAAGAAAAGCGGATCATATGCA
>JAPPPX010000144.1:0-3617 GCA_028817305.1 Gammaproteobacteria bacterium
CAACTTCACGCCCAACTTCACTCCAGGTACTCCCGCCAACTGACTTCGCCGCTGTCCGCCGGCTGCAATCCCAGCGCCTCCACGCTCTGGATCTCGCCCGTGGACTGCTGTACCACCACCGTCAGCCGGCCCGGCACGTCCTCGCCGGGCTGGCCCAGGTGCAGGCTGGGCAGCGAGGCCAGCCCCGCGCCGAGGTTGTACGTGCCCAACGCCTCCGAGATCTCGTCGCTGCACACCGCGAAGGCGCAGGTCTGCGTACCGAAGACCCCCTGCGGCTGCGGCAAGCCGCTGCGGAAATCCAGCCCCAGCAATTCGCTGTCGCCCAGCCCGCTGCCGCTTCCGCAGGCGGCGGTGACAGCGGTCGCGGGCGGCGAAAAGGCCGTGTTAAACAGCACCGAGCCCAGCAGCGTGGAGGAGTTCAGGCTGCGCTGGGCCGGCGTCGTGCCGGTGCCGATGCGGTAGTCCCGCCGCCAGCCGCCGGCCGCGATCGCGCGCGCGCGCATGTTGCTAAAGGTCTCGTCGAGCGTGCCGTCGCCGTTGGAATCCACCTGCCCGTTGGTCAGGACCCGGGCGTTGGAAACGTCCAGCAGGGTGCTCAGCGCCCTCGTCAGCAGCGTCTGCGGGTCGCCGGGCGCGGCGAAGGGATCGTTCGGATCTATAATGCCGTACAGCGTCTCTTGCGGCGTGGTTGCCTCGTCGTCGTCCGACAACAGCCGGCCGCTGCCCGCATAGACCCACCGGTTGCCCTCCTCGTCCACCGCCAAAGTGGGCGCCGCAAAGATGGGCTGGTCGGTGTCCAGAAGCTCGACCGGGTTACCCCAGCTGCTGGGATCCGTGTCCTCGCCTATTTGCAGCCGGTAGAGGGCGCCCTTCGCGGGGTCGGCGGCGGTGGCCCTGGTGCTCCCCAGGGTGCCGTAATAAAGCGCCTCCGCGCGCAGGTCCAGGTCGAAATCGGCGACCGTGATGCCCCCCACGAAGTGATCGAAGTCGGTCAAAATGTTGATCTTCCGCTCCGGAGAGACGGAGCGGGTCTGCCCCTGCGAGCCCAACAACACCGAGATGTCATATACGTACAGGCTGGCGAGGGCCCCGCCGCCGATGTTCCCGTTGCGCTGGTCCGGCCCCGAGCCCAGCACCAGGAACCACCGGTCCCGGTCCGTCGGGCTGCTGCCGCGCACCGGCACCACCACCGGCCGGGCGGTGGTGAAGCCCATGGTCGTGTCCGACAGCTCGGCGATCAAGACCGGCGGGTCTTCGGGGTTGGTAATATCCAGCACCACGAATGCGGAGCGGAACGGCCGATCGTCGGCGACATCGCCATCCGTATTGCCCGCGCCCAGGCCATCCGACTGCGTATCCACCGGGACGGGGACCGGGCCGCCGCCGCCCAGGCGGAAACCCGCCACCAGGATGGTCCCCCAGCCGTCCGTATGCACGCTATCGGTATCGAATGCCTTGACGTCGAAGACCCGGGGCGGGGCGTCCACGTAATAGCCGTGGGTATAATTGGGGTCGGCCAGCCACTTCAGGTGGGGGTGCAGGGCGCGCGGGACGTAGGCCCATATTTCCTCGCCCAGATCGCGCGCGGCCGCATTGGGATCGCTGGCGCTGGCGGTAGTGAAACTATCGCTGGCCGGATTGTAAAAGCCGGCGTTAAAGGCATGCAGCATGCCGTCGTTGGCGCCCACATAGACCACCTGGCGGCGCTGCGCCCAGCGGCGGCGGAAATTGGTGTAGGTGGCGTCGTTGGCCAGCAAGTCGTAGGCCTCCGCCGGCGCCGCCACCGCGACGGGGGAAGAATGCACGATGTCGCCCAGCATCTGCGTCACGCGCCTCGTATCGGTGGACCTGTACGCCAACTGGCGGGGGCGCTGCCCCGCTACCGCCGGCTCGCCGCGCAAATATGCCACCAGGGCAGCCGCGTTCTGCCGCGCGTCGCGCACCTGCACGCCGCCGCTGTCAATGTACGGACCTACATCCAGGCTGCCTTCGCTGCGGGCGCCCTGGAACGCTACCGCCGTGAAGGGCCTGACCTCGTTGCTGTCCGCGATGTCGTTGGCCGTGGACGGATCCTCGATCCAGGTAAAGATATAGCGCAACGATCCCCCGGTCGTAATATTCGTGTCGTCGTAATCTACCCGGTTGGCCGAGGCCGTAAAATTCGAGGCGGCGACCAGATTCAAATGCTCCCTGGCATTCCACAGCGCGTTGAGCTCCTCCAGGTCCACGGACTCCACGCTGCTGGACTCGAAGGTATTGGGCTGCGAACTGTCGAAGCGGCGCACGCGCGTCTCCCCCTCGGCCTGGTCGTAGAACAGCTGCACCACCTTGTCGGTCTGGTAATCGTCCAGCGTACCGTCCTGGTCGCTGTCCTCGCGAAACAGCCCGTTCACGTCCACGAACAGCGCTTGCAGGGTGCCCAGCCAGCGCACGGTGGCGCTGGGCGGGGTGGCGCCGGACAGGTTATCCGAGCGCTCGGGCTCGAACAGGGCCTGGAAGACGGCGCCCAGGCCCTCCCGCTCGTTGGCCACCAGGGCCGCCGCCGTGCCGGAGGCGGTGCGCTGGGTGACCCCCCCCTGCACCAGGGCCTGCCGCAACCCGGCCGCCATATTGGCCGGGTTGGTCACCGGGATATAGTTGTCCGGCAGGCCGTCCGCGCCCGCATTCCCCAAGGCGTCCACGGTGTCCCACTCCGCGACCAGGTCCGGCCGGTTGTTGTTGTTGCTGTCCTGGAAGCCGCCGTACTTGGCCGCGTAGTACAGCGGCGAGCGCAGGGTCTGCACCGTGCCGCCGCCCACGGTGAAGGTATGGCTTACCGCCGCCTGCCGCGCCAGGCATCCGCGCACCCGCGGCGGCACCGCGTTGTTCAGGCCCCTGAGATCGACGCCGCCCCGGTTGTAGCCGCAACTGGGGACGCCGGAGACGGGGTTGTCGTAACTGGACGCGCCATAGAGATTCCTGCTCACGGTATGCCCCGAGTAGGCATGAAAACCGTCCTGGGTCGTGCCCTGGATGGTAAAGCCGACCAGGTAATTCCCAGCCGAGACGCTTTGCGAGATGACGTCCGTGGTCACCTGGATGGTGCCGGCGCCTGCATCCACCACGTACGCAATCGTCGCCAGGAGATCGTGATCGTAGTCGGTGCCTGCGATGCTGTCCTCCCAGCCCACAAGATACAGGCCCTCATACGTGCCGTCTGACCGCCTTTCGTGATCCTTGGCGACAACGAACTTGACCAGCCTGCCGCCCGAGGGACGCACCTCCGTGGTGCCGGGGATGCGGATATTCGGATCGAAGCCGGGACTGTCGTCCAATCTGATGTTTTGGCTCTGGTGGGCAGGCTGCAACACCACGAATTGCGTCGCCGTCGCGGGGTCCCCTATGGGGATCCGCAGTTCCGGCAGCGGCGGGCGCAGATCCAGGGCAACCGTGTTGACCGTCTGCTCGCCCTGCAGATCCGTACGCAGGTCCGTGATATGGGCGTAATAGGCGGCGCCGGCCATCAGGTACGAGCCGTCCAAGGTCGGCGCCCCGGGGCACAGCCCTCGCACATCCGACAACCGGCTCACGGTCTTCAGCGAACATGCGTAGTCAATGTCCGCCGACACGCCGTTGGA
>JAPPPX010000144.1:4545-6589 GCA_028817305.1 Gammaproteobacteria bacterium
AGAGGAGAACCTTCGCCAGGGCTGTCCAGATCGGCGTAGAGAACGGGATAATTGGTGGCAAAGTTCGCGAGCCCTAACGAACCTTTATAACATGGGGCGCCAGTATTGGCAGACACAAAGTCCCAGAAGGGAAAGTTGCCGCGGGCAAATGCCACCGCAGCGGTACGGTATACCAAAAAGCTTCCAAAGAGGCGATTTCTGTCTGGATAAAAGTCGCTCTCACCTCTAACGCCAACGGAAGCCGAAGTTCTGCACGAAGTCAGAGTACCCGCGCCAGCGCCGAGGGGCGTTACGTCCTGTATCACGCCGCCGCTCAATACCCGGGCGTAGCTATGAGGATCCAGAGGCACGGGCACCCCTCTTAAGATAACCTCGTTGCCCACGCCCGCACCGGTCGTGATATCCGCTTCGTCCACCAGGCGCTTGCCCCCGTACAATACCTTGCGCAACAGATCCAGCCGGATCATGGTGGCCCAGTTGAGGTAATTGCCGCTCCAGCGCCCATTCGTCACGCCCGAGCAATCGCGGGTATAGGCGCCCAGCGAGTCCTGCGGGCTAAAGGCCTGCGGGTCGAAAAACCAGTTGTTGCTGTCGCTCTTGACGTCCCCGTTGCCAAATTTTATGTTCGCCGTATTCCGCCGGTACCCATAGCACTTGTCCGGGTCGAAATACCCGTAGTACTGGACTTCTGGCTTGTAGCCGAGGTCCGGCCTGCCGTCTTCGTCCAGATCCTGGAGGCCGTCGTAGGCCGCGTAGAACAACTGCTCGTCGCGCGACATGGCAATGAGGAAGCGGGGCAGGGTCACCCCGCTGGCGGCTTCGCTCACGAAGGGGGGAAAGGCGGTGTAGTCCGTCAGGGTCGCGCTGGACACCACCGCATGCGCCGGGACGGCCGCGGGCCCCGCGGGACCCATGGTGACGATGGCCGCCGCCAGCGCCAGCAGGCCGCCGCCGGCCGTCGCCCGCCACGCCGCCGGCGCCCGTGCCGCCGCCCGTGTCTGGTCCTGCCTTTGCATCCGTCGCATCCGCATCGCTTGCATCGTCCCGTACCTCTCTGCTGTCTGGCTGCCTCTATCGCTCCGTGTCATGCGCCGTGCCGCCCCGAATCTTAGCGGATCACGTGCCGATACTGCGTCCCGGTGGTGGCGGCGGCATTGTTGGCCCCCATCCCCACGCTGCGCAGGTCGAAAAAGATCAGGCCGCCGCCAGCGGCCGCCCCCTGGCCCAGCCCGGCATAGCCCTCGCCGATGGCGGCGCCGGCGCCGGTGGCGATGCGGGAGTCCACCCGCGTGACGAAGATGTCCGCCCGCAGGTCGCTGGTGCCGACGCTGCCCACGCGGTATTCCAGGTCCACATTGCCGGCGCTCAGGTCGCCCAGATTGGCCGTGTCGTTAAACAGGACGCTCGAGCTGTTGACCGGCACCAGCCCGGGAGGCATGGTGAAACTGGTCCAGTTCCGGTAGTGCGTGTGCTGGTCCAGCGCGGTGTTGGCCAGTTGGCGGCTGCCTTCCGAGACCTCGAAGGCGTAATTGCGGTCCACGGTGTTCTTGACGATCTTGAGGTCCAGGGTGGCGCCGCGCATCGCGATCACCGCCACCAGGGTCAGCACCAGCAGCAGGATCAGGGAGACGGCCAGCACGATGCCGCCCTGGCGGCGCGGCCCGCCGCCGCCCCCGGCGCTGCGCATCCGCCCCGCCGCGGCGGCTGTCGCGGCGCCCGGCCCTGCCGGCCCCAAGCCCGGCCCCAAGCCATTACGCAATCGCAATCGAAGGGAAGAAAAGCGGTTCTTACGCATCACTCCCCCCTTGAGGGGGAGTCGGCAAGACGAGGGCGCCAGCCCGAGGTCGCGCCGGTGGGGGGAACCGCTAAAGCGCCTGCTACGCCCCACCGCCCAAGAGAACCGCAAGGGCCGCCTTCCCCCCACCGCGGCAGCCGGCGCCGCCCGGCGGCTTGGCTGCTGCGACTCCCCCTCAAGGGGGGAGTGATGGAAAGAATGAGGCCGCAGGCTTGCCCCTGGCTTGAACAGGGGCAGGAATAGCGGGGC
>JAPPPX010000186.1 GCA_028817305.1 Gammaproteobacteria bacterium
CGCCAGATAATCCACGATGCCGTGCAAAATGCCCTCGGCGGCCTCGTCTTCGCAGAGCAGGTTGAGCACCTTGTCGGAACGGCCGTAGAGCGCGTCCTGGACCAGGTCGCGGTAGGGGGGGCATACCTTGACGTTGCCCTGGGCGTCCCGGTCCAGGAAGATGCGCGCGTTGGAGGGCACGGAGTCGAGCACGACGGGGCTGTGGGAGGTGACGATGATTTGCAGGTCGTTGCGCAGCGCCAGTTGCTGCAACTGGAGCATGAGCAATTGCTGCACCCAGGGGTGCAGGCCGGCCTCCACCTCGTCAATCAGGACCAGCGCGCCTTGCAGCTGCGCGATCTCCTGGGAGATGCGCAGGAGGGCGCGTTCGCCGGCGGCCATGTGCAACTCGGAATAGGCGGTGCCGCCTTTATGCGTGGCGAACAGGAGGCTTTTGGCGCCGCTGGAAAGCCGGACCACCTCGCGGTAGCGGAAGGGCAGCATTTGCTGCGCGAAATCCGTTTGCGCCGCCGTCAGGGGCTGCTCCCGGGGGGCGGCCTTGAGGCGGGACATTTGCAGTACGCCGCGCACCTCCGAGGGGTTGCTCAGGTTGCTGAGCGTGCGCAGGTAGAGCGGGCATTGCGGCTGGCTGGCGCCCCTGCGCCCGAAAAAGCTGCGGGTCCAGCCTTTCTTGCGCCGCCAGCGCATCCGGTGGGCGCCCCCGGGCGCCGAGTATTCGTACTCGATGGAGACTTCGGCGCGTTCGTCGCTGCGCGCGCCCGCTTTCGGCGCGTAGTTGGGGAACAGCGTGGAGGGCACGTAGTCCTTGGGGCCGGCGCCCGGCACCTTGTAGGCGCAGGCGGCGGCGAAGAGGACGGTGGACTTGCCGCTGGCGTTGACCCCGGCGACGACGCTGACCGGGTAGTCGAATACGACCCGCAGGTCGCGGATGCCCCGCAAGCCGTCCAGCCGCAGCGCCGAGAGGAACTGCGGCATGTGGGCCTTGCTGCCCTGGAGTTGGGGCCAAAGGGCCTTGAGTCTCTTGTCAATCATTTGCCGGCGGTTTTATTGCGGCGCTCCTGGCGGCGATCTTGGGCGGCGATCTTGGGTTGCCCCGCCGGCATTATCGCACGGTTCGCCGCCGCCGGGCAGGCGCGGCGCGGCGCACAGCCCCATGGAGCAGACAATGCGCGGCTCGGGCGGCTCGTCGCTTTTGGACACCATGCACAGGTCGTTGGCCTGCCACAAGTCCTGCACCATTTGCGCCAAATCCTGGTCGGAAATGCCGGCGCGCAATTGCCGTCCGAGACGGTCGCGGGCGGTCTCTTTCAGCGGCCACCGGTAAATTAACTGTAGCGCTTCTTTCAACTCGATGGGCGGCGATTCGAATAACGTGCCCTGGTGCCGCTCCAGGGCGCGCTTGATGCCGCTGTACACGCGGTTGCGGACACTGCGGGGGCCGCCCAATGCGCCGCCGACGGAACCCGCCTCGTCGCTGCGCACATGCGCCACCGCGCGCTGGAGCAGGTCGAAGTGGTTTGCCGCCGGTGTCGCTTGCCGTTCGTCTTTTTCGCAGGCGAGCAAGTCCAGGATTTTGGACTGGGAATGCGAAACGACCTCGCCCCGTTCGTCCATCCGTACCAGAATATGTTGTTGATGGCTGGTTTTAATGTAGGCAAGCAAGCCGCTTGCCGACGATTCTTTGGCCGGCAAAGCCTTGGCCGAATACACGACATCCGGCAGCGCTTCGATTTTCTTCCTGAGGGCGTCGTCGTTTTTGGTCGCCTGCAGCCAGATGGCGTAGCACCTGGAAATCAAATCGGTCTCGTCTTCTCCATCGAGATCGAGTTGTTCGTCGTAGGCATGTTGCAGGTTCACCCGGTCGCCCTCGAAAAATTGCTCGTCGGAGCCGATCAGTTCGGCGTTTTCCTGCAGGCGCGCCTGTAGCCGCCCGCGCAGATCGATCACCTTGTTGATTCCCTCCTCGGGCAGAAAACAGTAGCAGTAGATCGTGTTTTCCTGCCCGATCCGGTCCACCCGGCCCACGCGCTGGATGAGGCGGATAATGGCCCAGGGCAG
>JAPPPX010000110.1 GCA_028817305.1 Gammaproteobacteria bacterium
GCTGGATTCCCGCCCCTGTTCAAGCCAGGGGCAAGCTCTGCGCGGGAATGGCGGGGTAAAGCGCGGGAATGGCGGGGATGGGAATCTTTTCCCCTCGATTGGGTAACGGCTTGTGGGGGGTAGGCGGCGGTTGCGGTATGGCCCGGCCATGGCGTATGACGGCCGCGCGCTGTCCGCATCTGTAAAATATGCGATCTTGGCAAGAGGAGCGGACGGGGATCAAAAATTTTTGGCGCATAGATTGGGGCGATAGGGCAACCTGGGCGCGGTCCTCCGTCAATACGTTCTGGTGTCTGGTCGGCTGTTCCATCGGCGATATGGGAACGATTCTTTTCTTTCAGGCGACGGGCATCCCCTGGCCGGTGCTGGCGATCATGGCGCTTGCCGTGGTCAATGGAATCATCACCTCCATCGTTTTGGAGACCTGCATATTGTTGCGGCAGATGCCTTTTCGCGCCGCCCTGAAAACCGCGGCGGGCATGTCTCTGATCTCGATGATTTCCATGGAGATCGCAATGAACGCCGTGGATGTGGGAATCACGGGCGGCGCGCGGCTTACCCTTGGCGTCCTGCCCGCGATGTGGGCGGCGGGTTTCGTAACGCCGCTGCCATACAATTATTGGCGTCTCAAGGCGCTGGGGGAAGCCTGTCATTGACCTGCCCCCGCGCTTGCTCCGGCGTATTGTCCCCCAGCGTATTGTCCCCCGGTCGCTCAGGCGGGCGCCGTCCTCGAACCGAGGCGGGCGAGGTGGGCGATGCGCGTCGGCGCCGGGGGATGGGAATCATGGAAAGCCGAGTACCAGGGATCCGGGGTCAAGGTATTGGCATTGTCGCGGTACAGCTTGACCAGGGCCTGTTGCAGAGCGCCGCCCGGCACCTGTTCGACGGCGAAGTCGTCCGCCTCGAACTCGTGCCGGCGGGAGAGGGCGGCGAAAGCCGGTTGCAGAAAGTAGAGGAACACCGGCGCCACCAGGGCGAATAGCGCCAGCGCCTGGTGCGCCGAGGGCCGTTCCACGCCCAGGCCGTGATAGAACCATTCGCTGCCGGCCAGCTGGCCCAGCGCGGCGGCGCCGGCCAGGCTGAGCAGGGCCAGGATGGCGAAGCGCTTGCCGATATGGCGGCGCTTGAAGTGGCCCAGTTCGTGGGCCAGCACGGCCTCGATCTCGTCGGCCCCCAGCTCTTTCGTCAAAGTGTCGAAGAAAACGATGCGCTTGGCCGCGCCCAGGCCGGTGAAATAGGCATTGCCGTGCGTAGAGCGGGCCGAGCCGTCCATCACGAACACGCCGCGGCTGCTGAAGCCGTTGCGCTCCAGCAGGCGCTCGATGCGCTGCTGCAAGCCGGCATCCTGCAAGGGCCGGAACTTGTTGAACAGCGGCGCGAACAATACCGGCCAGGCCCAGGTCATAAACAGGCCGAAGGCCATCCAGGCCAGCCACAGGTGCAGCCACCACCAGGGATTGCCGCCCGCCCCCTGCATCAATGCCAGCAGGCCCGCGGTCAGCGGCGCGCCCAGGGCCAGGGTCAGCAGGATTTGCTTGGCCAGGTCGCTGGCATAGAGGCGCGGCGTCATGCGGTTGAAGCCGAAGCGCTGCTCGAGGCGGAAGCTGCGGTAGTACTCCAGCGGCACGTCCAGCAGGATGCGGATCAGCATTGCGCTGAGCAGGAAGGCCGTCCCCAGCGCCAACTCCGGCCAGCCCAGGGCGCGCCACGCCCGGTCCAGCGATTGCAGGCCGCCGCCCAGCGTAACGGCCAGCAGGATCGCCGCCGCGTATCCGTATTCGGCCAGTTGCAGGCGCGCCTTGGCGCCGCAGTAATCGGCCGCCTTGCGGTGCGCCGCCAGCGGGATCCGGTCCTCGAAGGGCGGCGGCACCCGTTCCCGGTGCGCCCGCAGGCAGCGCACATGGCGCGTCGCCAGCAGCCATTGGCTGAGCAACTGCAACAGCAGGGCCGCGATCAGGATCAGGCTCCAGGCGTTCATCATTCGTCTTTCCCCCGTCTTCTCCCGGGCGCTCTCCCCGGTCCGGCCGCTATGATAGCGCAAAAGCGGCGG
>JAPPPX010000028.1 GCA_028817305.1 Gammaproteobacteria bacterium
AGCTGCGCGGCAGCGCGACGGCGACGACGGATCGTCTGACGGGTCTGGGCGCGGCGGCGAGTTGGACGGTGGGTGTCTCGGACAGTTACGTAAGCGGTGGCCAAACGCTGGGCTTCGGCGGCATTGAAGATCTGCAAGGCGGTACGGGGGCGGACACCTTCACGGTGAGCGCGGCGCACACGGGCGATCTGATGGGCGGCGCTAGCGTGGATACGTTCACGGTGACGGGTGCATTGACGGGAAGTCTCTCGGGCGATGGCGGCAACGACGAGTTCGCGCTGAACGCGGGCGGCAGCGTGAGCGCAGGCGTTTCAGGCGGGGCGGACGCGGACACCTTCGACTTTAACGGCGGCACGGTGACGGGCACGGTGTCTGGCGGAGCGGGAGCGGACGTACTGGACTTTGCGGGGTTGGCGACGGCGGTGGCGGTGACGCTGAGCGGCACGCCGTCCGCGGACGGTTTTGACGGCGGCGTGACGGGCGGCGCTGCGGTCGGCGCCTTTACGGGCATCGGCGAGCTGCGCGGCAGTGCGACGGCGACGACGGATCGCCTGACGGGACTGGGCGCGGCGGCGTCCTGGACGCTGGGCGCTTCGGACAGTTACGTAAGCGGTGGCCAAACGCTGGGCTTCGGCGGCATTGAAGATCTGCAAGGCGGTACGGGGGCGGACACCTTCACGGTGAGCGCGGCGCACACGGGCGATCTGATGGGCGGCGCTAGCGTGGATACGTTCACGGTGACGGGTGCATTGACGGGAAGTCTCTCGGGCGATGGCGGCAACGACGAGTTCGCGCTGAACGCGGGCGGCAGCGTGAGCGCAGGCGTTTCAGGCGGCGCGGACGCGGACACCTTCGACTTTAACGGCGGCAGCGTGACGGGCACGGTATCGGGCGGAGCGGGAGCGGACGTGCTGGACTTTGCGGGTTTGACGGCGGCGGTGTCGGTGACGCTGAGCGGTACGCCGTCCGCGGACGGTTTCGACGGCGGCGTGACGGGCGGCGCTGCGGTCAGCGCCTTTAGCGGCATCGGCGAGCTGCGCGGCAGCGCGACGGCGACGACGGATCGTCTGACGGGTCTGGGCGCGGCTTCGACGTGGGCGCTGGGCGCCTCGGACAGTTACGCGAGCGCGGATAGCGGCGGTATGACGCGCACGCTGGCATTCAGCAATATTGAGGCTCTGCAGGGCGGCTCTATGGCGGACGCCTTCACGGTGAGCGCGGCGCACACGGGCAATCTGATGGGCGGCGCCGGCGCGGACACCTTCAACCTGAATGCGGCGCTGACGGGGACGGCAAACGGCGAGGGCGGCGCCGACACCTTCGCGCTGGGCGCATCGGGGAGCGCGACAGCCCTGGACGGCGGCGCCGACATGGACGTGCTGCAAGGCCGGGACGCGGCGGCTGTCTGGACGGTGGGCGCGACCGCCATCGGCTACGCGGCGGGCGGCGCCATGCAGACTTTGCCCGCCTTCAGCGATATTGAGGTCCTGCGCGGCGGGATGTTGGCGGATACCTTTATCGTAAGCGGCGCGCGTTCTTTGCGCCTGGAGGGCGGCGCCGGCGCGGACGTATTCACCCTGACGGCGGCGCTGACGGGAAGCCTCTCGGGGGAGGGCGGCGCGGATCGCTTTAATCTCGATATGGGCGGCAGCGTGAGCGGGGGTATCGCGGGCGGCATGGGCGCGGACACCTTCGACTTTAACGGCGGCACGGTGGCGGGCACGGTGTCGGGCGGAGCGGGAGCGGACGTGCTGGACTTTGCGGATTCGACGATGGCGGTGTCGGTGACGCTGAGCGGCACGCCGGATGCGGACGGTTTCGGCGGCGGCGTGTCGGGGGGCGTTGCGGTCGGCGCCTTTAGCGGCATTGGCGAGCTGCGCGGCGGCCCTGCGACTACAGACCGTCTGACGGGCCTGGGCGCGGCGGCGTCCTGGACGGTGGGCGCCGCGGACCGTTACGCGAGCGGAGGCCAAACGCTGGCCTTCGGCGGCATTGAGGAGCTGCAAGGCGGTTCGGCGGCGGACGCCTTCACGGTGAATGGCGCGCATACGGGCGACTTGCGGGGCGGCGCCGGCGCGGACACGTTCACGGTGGAAGCGGCGCTGACGGGAGGTCTCTCGGGCGAAGGCGGCGCGGACACCTTCAATCTAAACCCGGGAGGCGGCGTGAGCGGCGCCATTGGGGGCGGGCCTGGCGCGGACCGCTTCCGGTTGGAGGGGGACTACAGCGGCGCTTCCCTGCGCGGCGAGGCGGGAGCGGACCGCTTCCTGGTGAGCGCGGCGGGCCGCGCGCGCCTGCTGGACGGCGGCGCGGACGCGGATACGCTGGAGTTGCCGGAGGGCGGCGCGGGATTTGCAAGGGCGGTGCTGGTGACGCCGACGCTGGGCCGGGTCTATGGGTTCCGGGACGGTGCCTCGATCGGGCGCTACATCGGGAGTTTCCAGGACTTCGAGAGCGTATCGTCGCCGGACCTGGAGACCTACCTGCTGGCGCGGCCGGATATGCCGGGGGCGGCCCTGGAGATCGCTGCTCCGAGCCTTGCCGGCAGCTTGTCCGGCACGGCGCCGGCCCCCGAGGCGCGAACTTTCCACGGGGAGGGCGCCCTGGAATCCTTGTCGCTGCCAGACCTGAGCCGCTTCGCGGGACCGGTGTTTCTGGGCGGCATGATTCCCGAAGCCGTGCCGGAGACGGCCTTGCCGCGGGTATCGGACCCGGCGCTTGCCAGCGCGGCGGACGGGCGCGGCGTGGAGACGGGGCGCCTGCGGCTCACGGGGGCGTTGTGGACGCCGGGGCGGCTGGTGCTGTTGGCGCGGCAGGTGATCCTGGACGGCGACCTGGCGGCGGGCGCGTCTTCCCCGGATTTGCGCCGGGCCGCCGGTTCGGGCGGCAACTTGTCCATCTTCGCGGTGGGGGGCGCGGAGGCGGATGGCGACATCGCGCCGGCCCCGGAAGGCGGGCAGCGCTCGCTGTACGCCGGCAATGCCCTGATTGTCGCCGCCGGTCGTTTCCTGCGCCCCGGTTCCACGGTGATCGAGCTTGGGCCGTCAGGCCAGTTGCGCTTCGCCCAGAGCGCAGACGAAGACCCCGCATTTCACCCGCGGAGCCGCTTTTTCGGCGGCGGGCTGGATGTGGCGGCACAGCGCGCTGTCGCTGCCCTGGGGCTGTCGGGGACGGTGCGGGAGTTTGCCGACTTGGTCAACCAACCCGCTGTCGCCGCCGAGGTGTTCCTGCCCATAGACCGCTCCGTCGGCGGCGCCGACCCGGCGGGTGCCGGCTCGGGGTCGCTGGCCGGGAACCTGGAGCGGCTCGACGCGACGCCCGGGCCCGGGCAGCCGCTGGCGGTGCAGGACCCCGGCGATGCGCCCGGCGCGGCGGCGCCGGAAGGGTCGCTGGTCGTAGATGTCGCTATGGTCGTGTTGCTGACGGATCGGTCGTCGCTGGCGGCGGAGGATTTGCGCCGCCTGACCGGCGCGGTGGAGCGTGTCGTCGAAGGGCTGGGGCAACTGGAGGGCGCGGGGGACGGCGCCGCCGGCCCCTCGGAGTTGGGCGCCCGGTTTCTGCGCTACCAGCAGGCCATCGGCCAGTACTTCAAACGGCTGAGCGCCTTGTTCATAGACCCCAGCCTGTTCGAGGAGAGCATCCAGTTGTTCACCACGATCGGCAAGGGCCTCGCCCTGTACCTATCGCAGTGCGAGGAGTGGGAGGGCTGCGTGCCGCCGCTGGAGTTGGAGGAATTGGAGGGGTTGATCGCCAAAGTGGAGCGGGCGTTGTCCACCGCGTCCCCCGATCAGGCGCCGCAGTACCGGCAGGTCTTGCAGGATTACCGCCAGTTGCGCGAGGAGTACATAGAGTACCTGGAAGGCGAGGAGGACGATGCGCTGGCGGCGCGCGGCTCGGCAACGCCGCCGTTGCGGGTTGCCTCCCGGGGCGCTTTTGCCGCGCCCTCTCCCCGGCGCCGCTAGCCCGGATATTGCGCGAATGAGGCGAGTGTGCAGCTGCGCCGTTTCCCGCCCTCACCCTCGGTCCCTCTCCCAAAGGGAGAGGGAAGCGAAGGAGGGGCGCCCTCTTCCCCCTCTCCCTCCGGGAGAGGGTTGGGGTGAGGGTAAAATCCGGGGGGAGTGCTCGGCAGGATGAACCGATCGGATTTCTTCGCCCTGGCGCTGTGGTCTTGCGCCCTGGTCGCCGGGGCGGTATCGGCTAGCGAGACGGCGCCGGCGGCGCCCGACGCCCCTCCCGCGGAGGCGGAGTTCCGGGAGGGGGCGGCGCCCGACGCCTCTCCCGCGGAGGCAGAGCTCCGGGAGGGGGCGCCCGACGCCCCTCCCGCGGAGGCGGAGTTCCGGGAGGGGGCGATGCCGGCGGGAGGCGCGGTGGATATTCCGGCGGTGATAGACCGCCCGCTGGGCATAGACGAAGGCCCGCGCATCCGGGTGTCGCGCTTTCTGCTGTTGGGCGCGGCCGATTACCCGCGGTGGGGCGTGCGCGTGGCCGAGATCGAGGCGCTGCTGGAGGCGCGCCGCGCTCATGCGGCGGCGGCGGGCGGCTTCACGATCGGGCGGCTGCAAGCCCTGGCCGACGAGGTCTCCGGGTACTACCGAGAACGGGGGCTGTCGCTGGCCTACGCGATTTTGCCGGTGCAGCAGGTCGAGGACGGGGAGGTGGCGCTCCAGGTTTTCGATGGCCGGCTGGGGGGCGTGTTGGTGGAGGGCAATACGCTGTATGAAGGCGCGTTGCTGCGCAAGCCCTTCCAGGAGTTGGTGGGCCAGCCGGTGGCGGGCGCCCGGATCGAGTCGGCGCTGTTGCGGGTCACGGATTACCCGGGTCTGTCGGCCTTTGGCGTGTTTCAGCCGGGACAGCGGGTGGGGGAGGCCGATCTGATGCTCAAGGTGCAGGAGGAGCGTCGCGTGGAGGGTTCCTTGCGCCTGGACAATCAGGGCACGCGGCGCACCGGTCGCGTGCGCGTGCGTCCCGTCATCGAATGGAACAATCCGACGGGGGGGGCGGACCGGCTGCGTTTTGCGGGGCAAAGCGCCTACAACCCGGAGAACCAGAGGTATTGGAGCGCCGAGTACCGGCGCCCGCTGGGCCGCGACTACGGCATCGGCTTTTTGCTGGAGAGGAACGCCTTCGATGTGGGGGGCGCGCTGGCGTCGCAGGAGGTGGCGGGAGAGACGCGCAACGAGGGTTTGTATCTGGAGCGTTCGTTGCTGCGCGGACGGCAGCGCAATCTGTCCGCCGAGTTGCGCATGATGCGCAAGGATTCGCTGACCACCCGCGGCATGACGCCGGTGAGCGAGGACCGGCTGGCGGTGCTGCAACTGCGCCTGGAGTACGACTCGGTGGACATCGAGCGGCGCGGCTTGAACTTTGCCTACCTGACGCTGGCGCGGGGTTTCAACGATCTGCTGGGCGCGATGGGCGACGGCGCCAGCGGCGCGGCGCGCGCGCGTACGCCGCGGGGCCCCAGCCGGCGGGGGGGTTCGGGGCGCTACGCGGGGGGGCAGTTCCAGAAGGCGGTGTTCGGCTACACGCGGCTGCAAACGCTGACGCCGCACCATTCGCTGCTGCTGCGTTCGGAGTTGCAGACGTCGGCGGATTTGCTTTCGCCGCTGGAGCAATTCTCCATGGGGGGGCCGGAGAGCGTGCGCGCCTACGGGGTGTCGGAATTGCTGTGGGATCGGGCGGCCTTTTTGTCGGCCGAGTACCTGATAGACGCGCCGTTCATTGCCGGGCGCCGCGCTTTCGGCAGCCGGACCTGGGGCGAGTTGCTGCAATTTTCGCTGTTTTTGGACTACGCGATAGGCAAATTGAACGATCCGCTGCCGCAGGATGCCTCTTCTTACGAGGGCTACGGCGGCGCGGGCTGGAGCCTGCGGCTGAACGTGCCGGGGCGTCTGGCGTCGCGCCTGATGATGGCCTGGAGCCTGGGGAACCGGGAGGCGGAGAACGGCCGCGACCCGCAACTGTGGTTCGACCTGACGCTGGATTTCTGATGCCAGCGCGAGGCGGTCGCTGGTCTGGGAGGATCCTGGTAGGATCGGGGCCATGACCCAGATGATCGCGGAGTTGCGGCGGGCGCTGGTGGAGGCGGGCGCGTCGGAGGCGATGGCGGACGCGGCCGCGCAGGCGGTGGCGGTGCCGCCGGAGCAGATGGCGACGAAGGCAGACTTGGCGGCGCTGGAGGCGCGTCTGACATGGCGGCTGGTGGGAGCGGTGGTCGCGGCCCAGGGGTTGGCGGTGGCCGTGCTGATCGCGGTGCTCCTGCCTGCCCAGGCCGTGTAAAAACTCCGAAAACCCAGAGCCGCGCGAAAACATTTCCCACTGGCATGGCAAATATCCGCCATTCCCGCGCAGGCGGGAATCCAGCGCAAATAGAGCGCGGAACGCGCACATACGAGCGATGGCGGCGGCAGTCGGCGGCGCGAGTGTATGGCTGCCTGCCGCGCCCTCGCTCCGCCCTGAAGGAGCGCGAAGCGCGCGCTTTATACGCTGGA
>JAPPPX010000090.1 GCA_028817305.1 Gammaproteobacteria bacterium
TTCTCTCCTGCCTCATCTTCGTTGGGTTCTTCAAGGGCCGCTCAATAGCCGTTCAATGACCATTCAATGGTCGTTCATGGCGCCGTTCATGGGATTGCGCTTATGCAACAGGTTATCCCTAAAGTTCACTCACCGCGAGCCCTGGATTCTCTTTTGTGCAGCGGCCGAGCCGAGACGAGATGGGGCCTGCCGCTTTGTTGATCTATGCGCCAGACACTGACGATGCAGGTGGGACCTCTGTTGGGAGTCTGGATGTCGCAGATGAAGGCATAGTTCCCCCCGTCGTCCGTTTGCCTCGTGCCTTTCGGCTCAGCGGTGAGCGGATGCTTCCGCAGCTCGTCTTCCAGCGCGCGCGGGTTGTCGGGCGAGAACCCGCAGGTGGATATGAAAAATCGAGCCTTTGCCTTTCCGTCTTCGGATTCGAGATCCAGCAGATAGTTAGTGAGTTTGGCTTCCGCGATGAAAACCTGAGAGAAGCTGGTCACTTCTTTGCCCACTTTGCCACCAATTCAAGGTCGCTCTCCTTGAAGGCGCGGGAGGTGAAGGGCAGGTCCTCGTCCCAATCCTCGAATTCCACTTCGTAGCCATAGCCACCGGCGCTTCGCTCATAGACCAGCATGACAGTCCCTTCCTTTCCCCGGGGCAGATCGTCATTTGCGTGGGCATCCGTGACAAGGCGGACGATATCCAGCTCGCCGAAGCGGGCCGGGGTGGGGTTTTTCACCTTATTCGCCTCCAAAATTGCAGCGTCCAGGCGGGAGTTGTAATATACCATATCCCGCTGCCGAAGCTTGTCGAAAAATACTTCGTAATCCTGCGGTGTCAACATATTGAATTGGTAAAAGGGGCTTTCGATGCCCTCGAAAAGCCAGTGATTCAAGCGGGCGAAGTGCCTGCGCGCGAATTCATGCTTTTTTGTGTTCTCCGGGGATGGGTTGGCGATTTCCGAATCGTCCTTGATCTCCACAACCAGAATGCAATTGTCCTGCTTGATGAAGAAATCCGGGCTGAACATGCCGCGCTTGATGTGCGGCGCCCCCTTGGGGCGGGTTGTAGGCTTGGACCAGGCGTATTCCACGGCATAAAATCTCATCGCCGTGTTTTTCAACCATGCGTCCAGGGGTTCGGCGTTTTCGCGTTCGCACAACCCACGCATGAATTTGCGTTCCGGTTGGCTGTCGGCAATGGCCAGATTCACGGGCGTCTTGAAGCGGTAATCGTTCTCGATGAGGAGTGCCTGCCCGGCGTAATTGCCATCTTTGTCCGTCAATTCGCGGAAGAAATCTCGCTGCTCTTTGGGCAGAAAATTCTCGCAGCCATTGCGATAGAAAACAGTCTTGTCCCGCAGCAATTCGGCTGCGCTGCAACTGTCGCTTTGCCGGTCCTGTGTGTTCAGAATGAGGAGGCTCTTGGCGGCCCTGCGATAGGTGGTGCGCCTGGATTCCTTCCGGCGCAATGCACCGAGCGCCCCAAGGAATTTCTGTTTGGCCTCATCCGGTATCTCGCTCTCATTCATTCTCGACCGCCGGACCGTTTCGAGAACCACTTGCAAGAGAACCTCCTCGCGGTGACGGGCGGCGTAGCGGGTGCGCTTTTTGGGATCGGGATTGGCAGCGGTTTCGCGGTCCAGCGCAGCTAAATTCTCATGCATCGCATGGGCCACTTCTGCTGCGGTGAAGGTCTCGTGGCGGATGGTCAGTTTCTCCTCACGGCTCCTGCCCCGAGTATCCAAAAGGCCCACTTGAACGCGCTCTTCCGCGGGAAGTGTCGGAAACTCTAGGTATCCGCGTTCAAACAGCTTGTATTCATCAGTTACGGTGGCTGATGTGCTGGCCTCGTCCTTCTCGTAGTTCAGATGGTGAAGGGGAAAGTGGAACTCGGAATCCGGCAGAATCACCGAAGACACGCGCTTTTCCATCTCCAGTATCTCGTTGACGAGATGCTCAATTCTCGGCGCCCAGGATTCGTGATTGAAAATTGTGACCACGGGCTGCCCACCATGCCAGTTTTCTGGTACGCGCAGCCCGCGCCCGAGAACCTGCGCGATGAGCAGCTTGCTGTCGAAGGCACGCTCCTCGTGGGGGACGATCTGAAACACATTCTTGGCATCCCAGCCCTCGCTCAGCATGGAGACGGAGGTGATCCACTCCACCTTGCTCTGCGGATTGTCCACCGTGCGCAGGCGCGCGAGATTGCGCTGGTGCTTCGGCGATGAGGTAACGACCAGCACCTTGCTGTCAGCCTGTTTCTCCGAGATCCCCTCATGCTCTTGCAGAAAGGCGCGCAAATCTTCTGCGGCCGCCTCGCAGCTTCTGATGTTCTTGGTGACGACGATGGTGAGGGGGCGAATGCCTTTAACACGCCGCTTGATTTGATTTGTGCGCCGCTTGTGAAGCTTGTGAATCAACTGCCATTTCTCATCCGAGCCGCGGAGCTTTGGCTCCTCGGAGATATACTCCACATCCTTCACCTGCCGCTCTTCTATTGCCTGGCGCAGGGAGTAGCGGCTGACCACATCGGTGAAGTAATCGTTGCCGACATAGCAGGTGCCGGAAACGCCAACGATTCGCTGAAACCCAAATTTATCGTCGAGCAGAAATTCCTTCCATTTTCGCAGCTCGGAAGTGGCGGAGGCGACATGGTGCGCCTCGTCGTTGAGGACGAGGGTGTGCTTCCCTGTGCCCCCCCGCAGGCTCTCTCGGATGGAAGACTTCACATGCTTCAGGATTGCGTGGTAATTCTCCACGCAGATGCAGCCGCCGGTGATGCTCTGCGAGGCGTTGATAATATTCGGCGGGTGATGCCTGGCGTTCTCGGGCATGGCTTCCTGCAGGTCGGCATCGGCGGCGAGCTCCCGAAACTTACCGATCAGCCCGTGCTCAATGGTGTTGGAGGGGCAGAGAGTCAGGACGCGGTTCACCTTGCCCTCGGCCAGCAGAATGGCGGCGATGCCGTAGAGGACGTAACTCTTGCCGGTTCCCGTCGCCAAATCCAGGGAGCAGGAGAGCAGGTCGGGCAACTGCAGGCGGCTCTCCATGGCCTCCCATGAGCCGTATGCCTCCGCCAGCTTCGAGTTGCCGTCAAAATTCTCGCGGGCCAGGGCGCGCAGGTCTCGATATTGGCCTCCGGCCAGGAAGCGCAGAGCGGTGAAAATTGCCTCTTTCTGGTATTCGCGGCCTTGGCAGAGCGTATCCACAAAGGCGTCATACCTGCCCTCGTCCCACACCTGCGGATTGATATTGCGGGAAACCTTGAGGACGAGAACCTCGTTGCGGATCTTGCTCACCGCTTCTTCCTCGCGCTCTTTTTTGCAGGGCTCTTTTTTGCGCCTCGGGCAGGCCCGTTGCGAAACTTGCCCGCGGAAATCAATTCGCGTGCTTCGTTGCCGTAGATGTCCACGAAAATCGCCATCACCTGCTTTCCGAGCTGATTGGCAGGGAAGCTCGCCTTCCAGCCGTTATTGGCCATGGCGTCTGCGTAGAAGACCTGGTCGAATTCGAAGACGCACTTTTCGGGGTCGTAATCGTAGTCGAGCATGAGCATGGAGAGCGTTTCCATGTTTTCGCTCTTCTTCCGCGGCCCGCGCACCCGCGCTTCGCTCTTGAAGGTGGTGATTTTGATGAAGGCGTCGCCTTGCTTCCGGCCTGTGGCGTATTTCAGCTCCGGGCGCCGGATAAAGTCGAAGCCCACAGCGTCCACGGTGTCGTTCACATTCATTTCGCCGGTGGGCTGCATGAGTGCGGTGAAGTCACTCCGATGCAGCTGATAGATGAAGGAATAGGGGATGCGCAGGGCGTAGTAGCGGACCTTGCCGTGGTCAATGTAGTCCTGGAAGAATCCGAATTTCATGGCCGGGGCAATGAGGAAAACTTCATTCGAGACCTTGCGCCCGATGGCCTCGTGGATCTCCTCGATGGTCTCTTCGGCGATCAGATCTCCCGGGTTCCGGTGAGGGGGGTAAACCTTGACGGTCTTGCCCCGGCGCGTTCCGTCCATGCGGATTCCGCCGACGGTGTGCGGGTTGTCCTTGCACTGGAAGAGTTGCAAGGCAAAACGGCGCCAGTCTTCTTCGGGGAGATCGCACAACTTTTCGACATCGTAGAGGCCTGCGTTGTAGAGTGTGAAAGGCTTGGCCCGGAGAGGCGATCCCTTGCTGCCGATGCCATCGCGCAGGTTCAGCAGGCGCTTCTGCATGGTGTAGATGGCCAGCTTGCCGCAGTCGGATGCGATCCAGCGGCGGCCCAATTTTTCGGCGACGGCGGGCGCAGTGCCGGAACCGGCGAAGAAGTCGGCGACAATATCTCCTTCGTTGCTGGACGCTTTGATAATGCGTTCCAACAATTTTTCCGGCTTTTGAGTGGGATAACCAGTTCGAGCGATTGAGGCACGATTCTCAAAAGGAACGTCATCGAACCAATCTCTTGGCAAAACGCCCTTTTTATCATCCCAATAATCTCGATAGACCGAATCAGGATGAGACTTTTCAAGTTCAGGCGGCAATTGTTGCTTCCCGGTGAACTCCCCGCCTTTCCCCCTTATCTGATACTTCCGACCATCGGTGTCAACGAGAGTATACTTTTTCTCACTTCCTTTAGAATAAGGAAGAGAAATTTCATAGCAATTAAACACGCGATCCTTGTTCAAAGAATCCTTCGCGTAGAACAAGATAGTGTCATGTTTTGCATTGAATCTGTCCTTAGAAATTTCGCGCTCTCGATAGCACCAGATAACTTCATTCAGGAAATTCTCTTTCCCAAAAACTTCATCCATCAACACCCGCACATATGAATTCATCCGCCAATCCAAATGCACATACACACTGCCGTCATCCGACAGCAATTCCCGAATCAAAACCAGCCGTTTGCGAATGAACTCCAGAAATTCCGCGGCGGCCACCTTGTCCTGGTAAGCCACAGCCCCATCCTGCCCTTGCATTTCCCGCTTCGTGGAAAACGGCGGGTCAATATAAACCAGCCGGATTCCGGGCGTACCGTCGGCGTTACACAGCTTGCCCTTCTTTTTCATGTCCAGCAGCGATTTCATCGCCTGCAGGTTGTCTCCGAAGATGAGCATATTGTTCCAATCGTCGCCGTTGTTGCCGAAGCGGCGGGTAGGTTGCAACGGCACGGCCATGGCATCCGCCAGAATGTCCGCCTCCCGCGCCTTACCGAGGTAGGTGAGTTCGGTTTCGCGCTTCTGAGCGGGGAACAATACCGGCGCCCAGTCCAGCGGGGGCATTTCGCCGTTCTGCAGAATCTCTATGAGGAGCTGGCGCTCTTCGTCCGTCATGCCCGCTCCGCTCCCGCTGCTCTCGCCAGCTTTGGCGAACGCTCGGTGGCTCCGGGGGCGAGGCATTCCAATTCGATTTCGTCCAGCAGTCCCTCGTCCGCGAAGCTGTAAAACCCTTCCCCGGCTACGATCAGGTGGTCAAGCACCTTGATTCCCAGCGGGCGGGTGGCGGCGATCAGGTCCTTGGTCAAAAGCCGGTCCGATTCACTGGGCCGCGCATCTCCGGAAGGGTGGTTGTGCGCCGCAATCAGGGCGCTGGCACTGGTTTGCAGGGCGCGCGAGACAATCTGGCGCAGGGATACATGGACGGCGCCGGTGTCGCCCCGCGCAATCAGGGCGTCGGTCAGCAGCGCGTTGCGGCGGTTCAGATACAGTACGCGAAAATGCTCCTCCGGCAGCGCCCGCAAGCGCTCGCGCAGGTATTCGCCCGCCTGAGTCGTGCTGAGAATCTTGCGCCGTTGCAAAGCGGGGGCAAGAGCGACCCGCCGCGAGACTTCCATGGCCGCCGCCAGTTGCGCGGCCTTCGCGCCCTTGAGCCCCTTCACTGCCAGCAGCGCCAGCGCCGGGGCTTCCGCCATTCCCCGCAGGGAGCCGAACTGTTCCAGCAGTTGACGCGCCAGGTCCACCGCGCTTGCGCCCCGCATCCCCACCCGCAACAGAATGGCCACCAACTCGGCGTCCGTGAGCGCCTCTGCGCCCCGGCGGAGCAGCCGCTCCCGGGGGCGCTCCTCCTCGGGCCAAGAGGCGATTCCGCTCGCTTTCGCGCGTATTTTGGCCACAGTATCTCCCTTACATACAGATCAGACCGCTGTTATGGACCTTGCTTTCCTTCAACGGCAACCGCCGCATCTTAGCCCAGTATGCCCGGCAACATGAAGCGGGCAGCGCGCAACGGTCCAGATACTGCGCGAGAGGAACGGAAAAACGGCGGAGAATTCAGATAGCGCAAATACTTAAGGCCCAAAACCAGGCGCGGCCTCCCCTGCCGGCACGCGGGGAGACGGAGAAGTGGCTCAAGAATAATCGGCAAATCGCGCAAATCGGGCCGGGGGACTGGGCACTGCTTGGCACGGCGGGACCTCCGACCGCCCCTGAAACGGGGTTTCGCCGCACGGATCGCCCCCCGCCAACCCGGCTCGCCGCCCGCCGCCTTGAGCCCGGCACGGCATTACGATTATC
>JAPPPX010000152.1 GCA_028817305.1 Gammaproteobacteria bacterium
CGATGGGGAGAGTGGGGCGGCAGCCGGCTCCAGGGGGGAGTGATGGGAACAATGAGGCGCAGGCTTGCCCCTGGCTTGTCTTTACCGCATTAACGGGGGCAGAAGTCTAACCTCCATTAGCAGGAGGGGTTTCGGAATTTTTTGTCAAAAGCATTTACAATCGGACGGGATCATGGCCGGCAGGGAAATCGCTTTTTGCAAGATGCAGGCGCTGGGCAACGACTTCGTCGTCGTGGATGCGCGCAACGGCGAAGCGCCGCTCTCGCCGGAGGACATTCGGCGGCTGGCCGACCGGCGCCTGGGCGTGGGCTGCGACCAGGTGCTGATCCTGCGCCCGCCGGGCGCCTCGGAAACGAACGCCCCCGACGCGGACGCCCCGGCGCCGGACGCCCGCCTGGAGATCTTCAACGCCGATGGCGGCCCGGCGGAGCAATGCGGCAACGGCGTGCGCTGCATCGGGCGCTACCTGGCGGACGGCAATCCCGCCGGGCCCAAGTCCCGGTCCATAGTCTCCTGCGCCGGCGGCCAGGTCGAGCTGTTCGCGCAGCAGGGAGGAGAGGTGCGCGCCAATATGGGCACGCCCTCTTTCGACCCCGCCCGAATCCCTATGACGGCTCCGCCCGCGACAGGCCCTGCGGCAAAGCCCGGCGATGGCGAGGCGCACGAGGCCCGGACGCCCGCGGGCCGGTTTCGCTTCACCGCCCTTTCCCTGGGCAACCCGCACGCGGTCATCCGGGTGGCGGACGTGCGCGCGGCGCCGGTGGCGGAGGCGGGCGCCGCCCTGGGCGGCGACCCGCGCTTTCCGCGGGGCGTCAACGTGGGCTTTATGCAGGTCCTGGACCGGCGCCATGTGCTCCTGCGCGTTTACGAGCGGGGCGCGGGCGAAACCCCGGCCTGCGGCACGGGCGCATGTGCGGCGGCGGTTGCCGGCAGGTATAATCGCTGGCTGGACGATGACGTGCGGGTACAATTCCCGGAAGGCGCGTTGCGGGTAGAGTGGCCGGGAGCGGAACACGGCGTATGGATGACCGGCCCCGCCGACCTGGTGTTCAAGGGAAGGATCGAACTATGACCGAGCAGGCAGGAAAGAAAAAGACGCCCCCGGCGCCGCTGGCCGCCGAGGAAATCGCCGCCTACCTGAAGCAGTCTCCCCATTTCTTCGACGCGCACCCGGAGCTGCTGAACGAGAATAGAAACGGATCGTTTGGGCAGTATTTCCCTAAGGAAACGGATTTCCCCGCCGCGGCCGTGCGCGACCTTTGCGCTGTCATGGGCAAAATCAAGCCATCTATTGCACTCGAGAGTTGAATTCGCCATGCCTCAGGAAGAAACACCGGTGGTTGTGTCAATCATTAACCTCAAGGGAGGGGTGGGCAAAACCACCCTTGCCGTCATGCTTGCGCGCCATGCCGCTTCTCGCGTCTTTGATTTAGATGTGCTCGCGGTGGATTTGGACCCTCAGGCTAATCTGAGCCAAGCGCTTCTCCAAAGAGGGTACGAAAAAATTATGGACCCAAAGAACCCCTCGTGTTCCATCGTCGAATTGTTCAAAGGATTCGCACCGCCATCCAGGGGCAAACCCGGCCCGTCCAAGCTCAAAACAAGCGCCGTGGTGCAAAGAGTCAGGGATAAACTTGATGTCCTGCCCTCCAGATTCGATTTTTCCGACAATCTCATCGAATCCGCTCGAGTGGATGAAACGGTCTTGGCCAACTTTATCCGCTCTCATATGACGCACAAAGACCTCGTGCTCATTGACTGCGCGCCTACCGAATCCATACTTACCAGAACCGCATACCATGCGTCCGGTTATATTCTTGTCCCGGTAAAACCGGAATTATTCTCCACCGTTGGATTTCCCCTTATGAAAGAATCTCTTGACCAATTTCGCTCCCGAAATCGCGGGAACGAAATCAAGGTCAAGGGAGTTTTAATCAATCATCCAGACTATGGGCCCAGACCCAGCCCTCACCACCAAAAAGCATTGTCCGAGATTCGGCGTTATGCCTCAATCTATGATTGGCCCATACTAAACAACGCAATGAGTTACTCCAGGGGGTATCCCAAATACATGGCAGAGACTTCCCCACTCCATCCGGGCAAAGCCGCAGGCGAACAATCGGCAATTTGCCGTGAAATATTGCAATCCTTAGGGTTTTCCCGTAAACAAAGAATCCCGGCAACCGACAAATGAAGTCGAACCAACTCGAAAAGACGCTTGCTTCTCTTGTGGCAAATTATGGCCACCGGAAAGTGCAGAACAAATTGGATTCCATGAAACCCGGCCGTCCTTACCCTGCTCGAAGAGAGCGAAATGATCGCTCGGCGAAAAGAACCAATAGCGGGACTCAAGCCAAACCGGCTAAACGGCGCAATGCGATCATGGTCGCCGAGTCATTGGAACTGCGCGATGCGGAAAAAAAGACTATCATCGTTGACTTGGCAAAACGCTATGAAGCGAAGGAATTTATGCCGCACGTTGGCCATGTCCGGGCATTTCTGGAAAGCCTTGGCAAGGATGTGTCCCGCATAAAATCCAGACAGCAAGTTACCGTTTCCGTATTCAAAAAACTCGCGGAGATGGAAACCTCCGCGTTGCAGGACATACAGGAACGAGGGCTTTACGGACCGCCGATAACTCTTGGTCCCATCGCGGATGCCATCGGTCGCTTTGGCCGGTCGCGGCGCTCTCATCAATAGCCGGGGGAAGAAATCGCCGCTTGCAAGAGGTTGTCCGATTTGTCTCATATGAATGCGTTCGCAAGAACGAAGCATCGGGCGCTATCCGGCGGACGTGCGCGCGGCGCCGGTGGCGGAGGCGGGCGCCGCCCTGGGCGGCGACCCGCGCTTTCCGCGGGGCGTCAACGTGGGCTTTATGCAGGTCCTGGACCGGCGCCATGTGCTCCTGCGCGTTTACGAGCGGGGCGCGGGCGAAACCCCGGCCTGCGGCACGGGCGCATGTGCGGCGGCGGTTGCCGGCAGGTATAATCGCTGGCTGGACGATGACGTGCGGGTACAATTCCCGGAAGGCGCGTTGCGGGTAGAGTGGCCGGGAGCGGAACACGGCGTATGGATGACCGGCCCCGCCGACCTGGTGTTCAAGGGAAGGATCGAACTATGACCGAGCAGGCAGGAAAGAAAAAGACGCCCCCGGCGCCGCTGGCCGCCGAGGAAATCGCCGCCTACCTGAAGCAGTCTCCCCATTTCTTCGACGCGCACCCGGAACTGCTGAACGAGATCACCGTGGCTCACGATGCGGGCGCGGCCGTCTCCCTGATCGAGAAACAGGTGCAGTCGCTGAAGCAGGAGAACCGCAAACTGAAGGGGACGCTGCAGGAGCTGGTGCGCGTGGCCCGGGCGAACGAGCAGACCCTGGGCCGCCTGAGCAGGCTGACCGTGCACCTGCTGGGCACGGAAACCCTGGACGATCTGCTGGGCACCCTCTACGCCTCGCTGGCGCACGACTTCGAGGTGGATGTCGCCGCGGTGCGGCGGCTGGCGGCGGATACGGCGCAGTCCGAAACCGACGCGGACGAGGACCCCGCGACGGCGGCGAAACTGCAAGAACTGTTCCAGGAATTGCTGGAGCGCCCGCAGCTGCGCTGCGGGCGGCTGGAACCGGAACGCGCCCGGCTCCTGTTCGGCGCCAAGGCAAAGGGGCTAAACTCTTTCGCCGTCGTTCCCCTGGGGGACGGGGGCTGGCAGGGGATGCTGTGCATGGGCAGCCGGGACGCGCACCGCTTCCCCGAGAGCAGCGGCGTCGAGCTGCTGAACCACCTGGGGGAGATCCTGAGCGCGCTGCTCGGCTCCCGGCTGCCGAAGAAGGACTGAAGACGCGATGGAAGCTGCCGCCCTGGCCCAAGTCCGGGACTACCTGGCAAGCATCCGCCACCTCTCGGACCACACCCGCAGGGAATACCGGCGCGACCTCTCGCGTCTGACCGGGCACTGCGACCGGAGCGGCAAAATGCGCTGGGGCGATTTGCTCCCGGAAGACATCCAGGCGCTGATCGTGTCCCTGCACCGGCGCGGCGCCGGCAGCCGCAGCATGCAGCGCCTGCTCTCCTCGGTGCGCTCTTTCTACCGCTTCCTGGAGCGGGTCGAGGCGGTCCCGGCAAGCCCGGTGCAAGGCATACAGATCCCCAGGACGCAGCGCAAACTCCCCGGGACCCTGGACGTGGACCAGGCCGCCGCCTTCGTGCGGGCGCCCGGGGACGGGACGCTGGCCGCGCGCGACCGGGCCATCGTCGAACTGATGTATTCTTCCGGGCTGCGCCTGTCGGAGACCGTAAGCCTGGACCTTGCCGACCTGGACCTCGACCAGTCCCTGGCACGGGTAAGCGGCAAGGGGAACAAGCAGCGCCAGGTGCCGATCGGGCGCCACGCGGCGCAGGCGCTGCGGGAATGGTTTTTGGCGCGCGGCGAGTTGGCTGCCCACGACGAACAGGCGGTATTCGTCGGCAAACGCGGCGGCCGGCTCGGTCCGCGCGCCATCCAACACCGCTTCCGCAAGCTGGCCCAGGCACAGGGGATCGGCAAGCGGGTGCATCCCCACATGCTGCGTCACTCCTTCGCCAGCCACCTGCTGGAGTCCAGCGGCGACTTGCGGGCCGTGCAGGAACTCCTGGGGCACTCCGACATCGGCACCACGCAGATCTACACGCACCTGGATTTTCAGCACCTGGCCAAGGTCTATGACCGGGCCCACCCCCGGGCGCGCAAGAGATGAAGACCCGGGACTGAGCATGGAGCGGCTGCGCTCGACCACCGTGCTCTGCGTTCGCGGCCCCAAGACCGTCGCCATGGGAGGGGACGGCCAGGTCACGCTGGGCAGCATGATCGTCAAGGGGGGGGCCAGCAAGATCCGCCGCCTGCACAACGACCGGGTGCTGGCGGGCTTCGCCGGCGGCGCGGCGGACGCCTTTACGCTGCTCGACCTGTTCGAGGGCAAACTGGACCGCAACCAGGGGCAACTGGAGCGCGCCGCCGTCGAACTGGCCAGAGAGTGGCGCACCAACAAGATGCTGCGGCCGCTGGAGGCGATGCTGTGCGTCGCCGACAAGGAAAAGACATTGATCGTTTCCGGCAACGGCGACGTCATCGAACCGGAGCACGGGATCGCCGCGATCGGCTCCGGCAGCGGTTACGCCGCGGCGGCGGCGCGGGCCCTGGCGGAGCAGGACAGGAACGACCCGCGGCGCATCGTGGAGCAGGCCCTGCGGATCGCGGCGGAGATCTGCATTTATACCAACAGCGAGATATGCGTAGAAGTACTGCCGAAACCGAAGGCGCGGACACGGCGCCGGTAGCGGAGCGCGCGGACGCGCTGACGCCCCGGCGCATCGTCGAGGAGCTGGACAAGTTTGTCGTGGGCCAGGATGCGGCCAAGCGAGCCGTCGCCGTCGCCCTGCGCAACCGCTGGCGGCGCGCCCACGCGGACCCGGACATCCGCGACGAGATCACGCCGAAAAACATACTGATGATCGGCCCCACCGGGGTCGGAAAGACCGAGATCGCCAGGCGCCTGGCACAGCTCACGAACGCCCCTTTCATCAAGGTGGAAGCGACCAAGTTCACCGAGGTGGGGTACGTGGGGCGGGACGTGGAGTCCATCATCCGCGACCTCACCGATATCTCCGTAAAGCTGCTGCGCGAACGGGAAATGCGGCAGGTCAGGGAGCGGGCGGCGCGGGAGGCGGAGCGGCGGGTGCTGGAGATCATACTGCCCGGGATGGGGCACGACCGTCCGCAGGCGGCGGACGGCGCCGCCTCCGGGACCCGGGAACGCTTTCGCCAGCAGCTGCGCGACGGCAGGCTCGACGAACGGGAGATCGAGGTGGAACTGGAGGCGCCCACGATGGGAGTGGAGATCATGTCGCCGCCGGGCATGGAGGAGATGACCGGCCAGTTGCAGAGCGTCTTCGAGAATCTGGCCAGCACCCGCAAGAGGACGCGCACGCTGAAAGTGCGGGATGCCATGAAGCTGATCGCCGAGGAAGAGGCGCGCAAGATGATTGACGAGGACGAGGTCAAAACGCAGGCGGTAAGGAATGTCGAACAAAACGGGCTGGTGTTCCTGGACGAAATTGACAAGACCGTCTCTCACACCGGGCACGGGGCGGAGGTCTCCCGCGAGGGGGTGCAGCGCGACCTGCTGCCCCTGGTGGAGGGCTGCACGGTGACCACCAAGTACGGGATCGTGCGCACGGACCACATCCTGTTCATCGGTTCCGGCTCCTTTCACGCGAGCAAGCCGGCCGACCTGATCCCGGAATTGCAGGGGCGCTTCCCCATCCGCGTCGAGCTGTCCTCGCTCACCGCGGCCGACTTCGAGAGGATCCTGGTCGAGCCGGATTATTCCCTGACCCGGCAGTACCAGGCGCTGCTGCGCACCGAGGGGATCCGGCTGGAGTTCGGCGCCGACGCGGTGCGGCACATCGCCGAGGCGGCCTGGCGGGTCAACGATCAGACGGAGAATATCGGGGCGCGGCGCCTGCAAACGGTGATGGAACGGCTGCTGGAAGAATTGCTGTTCTCCGCCTCCGAGACAGACCAGCGCAAAAAGATTTTGATTGACAAAAAGTATGTGGCCGGCCGGCTCGACGACCTCATCGAGAGCGCCGACCGCAGCCGTTACATCCTGTAGCGAAGGACCGGGTGCAGGAGCGGCAACAGGAGAGCACGGGGACGCCGGACGGGGAAGGGGGCCGCGGCGGCATGGACAACGCGGGCGACACCGAGCGCGTGGACTACGGCTACCAACAAGTCTCCGCGGCGGAGAAGCGGCGGCGCGTCGGACAAGTCTTCGCCTCTGTCGCGCCGCGCTACGACCTGATGAACGACCTGATGTCCTTCGGCCTGCACCGGGCCTGGAAGCGCTTTGCCGTAGCGATCGCCGCCCTGCGCCCCGGGGAACGGGTGCTGGACGCGGCCGGCGGCACGGGCGACCTGTCCCGCCTGTGTCTGCCCCGGGTCGGAGAGCGGGGGCAGGTGGTGCTGCTGGATGCCAGCGACGCAATGTTGCGCAAGGCGCGCGAGCGCTGCCTGGACCGGGGCATCGTCGAGGGGATTCGGTACGTGCGGGGCGACGCGGAGCGCCCGCCGTTCCGGGAAGAGTCTTTCGATTGCATTCTGGTCGCCTTCGGGATGCGCAACCTGGCGAACCGGGAGGCGGGCCTGCGCAACATGCGCAAGGGACTGCGCCGCGGCGGCCGGCTGATCGCGCTCGAGTTTTCCCGCCCGGTGACGGCAACGCTGCGGCGCCTGCACCGGCATTACTGCCTGCGCTTCCTGCCGTTCCTGGGCGAGAAGGTGCTGGGGGACGCCGCCAGCTACCGGTACCTCGCGGAGTCGGTTCTGGTCTATCCGGAGCAACGGCGGATCGCGCGGGACATGCGCGAGGCCGGCTACCGCGAGGTGGAGTATTACAATCTGTGCGGAGGCATCGTGGCGGCGCACCGGGGGTACCGACTCTGATGCCGGACGCTATGGCGGTCGCTTTGCTGGAAGGGCTGCTCAACCGCGCCTTGCGGCTGGACCGGGAAGCGGCGGAGGAACTGCGCGCCCTGACCGGCAAGACGGTGCGGGTCGAACTCGAAGACGTGGGCCTGCGCTTCACGCTGCGCATCGAGGATACGGAGCTGCGCCTGTTCCCGCCGGTGCGGGAGGAGGAAGCGGACCTGTCCATGCGCTTCGCCGCCGGCGCGCTGGCCGCGTGGCTGGCCGCCGGCGCCGGCGGCACGGTCCCGGGTATGCAACTGCGCGGCAGCGTCGAACTGGCCGGGCAACTGCAGGGACTCTGCCGCCGCTACGAACCGGACCTGGAAGAGCCCCTCTCCGGGCTGGTCGGCGACTGGGCCGCGTACCGCGCCGTCCGCGCCGGGAAAGGGACGCTGCGAGGCGCGCGCGAACTCCTGTCCCGGCTGTCGTACAGCATGCGCGAATACCTGGTGCACGAACGGGGAGTGCTGCTGGACCCGGGCAACGCCGAGCGCTTCGTCCGGGATACGGACCGGTTGCGCGATGCCGTGGAGGGCCTCGCGTCGCGGCTGGACCGTCTGGAGGCGGCGGCGGCCGAACGCCGGGAAGCCGGGCGCCCCAAGCGCCCGCCGTCCCGCCCGCCGTCCGGGAAACGGCGGCGGCAATGAACGCGCCGATACAATGAACGCGCTGATCCAGGGCTGCCGGTACTTCTTCCGGCTGCTGTACGTACAGCGGCTGCTGGTGCGCCAGGGGCTGGACGAGATCCTGCTCGCCATACCGGTGCTGCGCAGGTTTTCCTTCGCGCGCGCCCTGTTCCCCTGGAACTGGCGGCGGCGGCCGTACGCCGGCAGCCGCGGCGAACGGCTGCGCGGCTTCCTGGAAGAGCTGGGGCCCATCTACGTCAAGCTGGGCCAAATCCTCTCCACGAGGAGAGACCTGCTGCCCGGCGACATCGCCGAAGAACTGGCGAAACTGCAAGACCGGGTGCCGCCCTTCCCCAGCGCCCAGGCCCGCAAGATCATAGAAGCCGAATACGGCAAGGGCCTGGAGGAGATATTCGCCGACTTCCAGGACCAGCCGCTCGCCTCCGCCTCGATCGCCCAGGTGCACACCGCCGTCACGAAGGACGGACGGGAGGTCGTCGTCAAGGTGGTGCGCCCCGCGATCCGCGCCCGCATCGAGACGGACCTGCGCTTCATGTATCTGATCGCCCGCTTCCTGGAGCGCTACTGGGGAGACGCCAAGCGCCTGAAGCCGTACAACGTAGTGCGGGAACTGCACCGGCACCTGATTGACGAACTGGACCTGATGCGCGAGGCCGCGAACGCCTCCCAGCTGCGCCGCAATTTCCTGGACTCGGAATTGCTGTACGTCCCCTACGTGGTATGGGAGCTGACCACCTCGAACGTGATGGTAATGGAACGCATATCGGGGATCCCCATCGGCGACCGGGAACGGTTGCGGGCGGCGGGCATAGACCTGCGGCGCGTCGCCGAGCAGGGAGTGGAAATGTTCTTCACCCAGGTATTCCGGGACAGTTTTTTCCACGCCGATCTGCACCCGGGCAATATCTTCGTGCTGCCGGGGGCGGACGACAGGTTCCGTTTCGCGCTGGTGGACTTCGGGATCATGAGCTCCCTGAGCGAGGGCGATCTGCGCTACCTGGCCGGGAACTGCATGGCCTTTTTGGACCGCGACTACCAGCGCATCGCGCGCCTGCACGTGGAGTCGGGATGGGTGCCGCAGGATACCCGCATAGACGCCTTCGAGTCCGCCGTGCGCACCGTCTGCGAACCGATGCTCGGCCGGCCGGTGCGGGAGATCTCCTTCGGCCAGCTGCTGCTGCGCCTGTTCCAGACCGCCCGTCGCTTCAACATGGAGATCCTGCCGCAGTTGCTGCTGCTGCAAAAGACCATCGTCAATGTCGAGGGCCTGGGCCGCTACCTGTACCCGAACCTGAACATGTGGGACATCGTGCGCCCCATGCTGGAGCGGTGGATGCGGGAGCGGATGGGCCTGCGGCGCGCGACCCGCGACCTGCGCCGCAACATGCCGCTGTGGCTGGAACGCCTGCCGGACATCCCGATACGGGCGATGAACATCGTCAACCGCCTGGACCGCGGCGCCCTGGAAGTGGTGGACCGTTCGCGCAACACGGAACGAATCGTCGCGCATATGGAACGCAGCCAGCGGGCAACGCGGCGCCTGGGATGCGGGCTGGCCCTGCTGGCGCTCGCGTTCTTCTCCCTGGCCGCCGACGATGACGGCTTCCGGCGCGCCCTGGCGAACCCCTGGACCGCGGCCCTGCTGGCGGCGGCGGGAACGGCGCTGATCGCAAGCGGCAGGCGCGGCGCCTGAGCGGGGACGGACGGCATGGCGCGCACGCCCGTCACGCCCTCCGCCGCGCCGCGGCGGCGGCGCCTGCTGGCGGAACTCGGCGCCATCCTGCCCGCCGAGGCCATCGTTCATGACCCGGCGGAACTGGGCCCCTACGAATGCGACGGACTGACCATGCACCGGCAGCTGCCGATGCTGGTCGCGCTGCCGACGGAATCCGGCCAGGTGCGGGACATCGTGCGCTTGTGCGCGCGCGAGGGCGTGCCGCTGGTGGCGCGCGGCGCCGGCACCAGCCTGTCGGGCGGCGCCATGCCGCTGGCCGACGGCATATTGCTTAACCTCAGCAAGATGAACCGCATCCTCGCTATAGACGCGGACAATCTCCAGGCAGTAGCGCAGCCGGGGGTTACCAACCTCGCGCTGTCCGAGGCGGCGGCGCCGCACGGCCTGTTCTACGCGCCCGACCCCTCCTCGCAGCAAGCCTGCTCCATCGGCGGCAACGTCGCCGAAAACGCCGGCGGCATCCATTGCCTCAAGTACGGGCTCACCGTGCACAACCTGCAACGATTGCAGGTGGTCGCAGCCGACGGCGCCGTACTGGAGATCGGCGCGCGGGCGCCCGACGCCCCGGGCTACGACCTCGCCGCGCTGCTGACCGGTTCCGAGGGCATGCTCGGCATCGTAGTCGAGGTCACCGTCAAACTGCTGCCGAAGATCGCGGCGGCGCGCCTCATGCTGGTCGCCTTCGGTGAGCTGGAAGACGCCTCCGGCGCGGTGGCCGACATCATCGCCGCGGGCATCGTCCCGGCCGGGCTCGAGATGCTGGACAATCCGGCCATCCGGGCCGTAGAGGCATTCGTTCATGCCGGCTACCCTACCGACGCCGCCGCCATCCTGCTCTGCGAACTGGACGGCGACCCGGCCGACATCGAGCGGCAATGCGCGGCCGTGCGCGAGATTTGCGGCGCGCGCCGCGCCCGCGGCATCGAGACCGCCGACGACGAAGCGCACCGGCAGCGCCTGTGGGCGGGCCGCAAGGCGTCTTTCCCGGCGGTGGGCCGTCTCGCCCCCGATTACTATTGCATGGACGGAACGATCCCCAGGCGCCGCCTCTCCGAGGTGCTGCGCCGGATCGCCGAGTTGTCGGAAAAATACGGCTTGGCCGTGGCCAACGTCTTCCACGCCGGCGACGGCAACCTGCACCCGCTGATCATGTACGACGCCAACAAGCCGGGAGAGGCGGGCCGGGTGGAGTCCTTCGGCGAGGAAATCCTGGCGGCCTGCGTGGCGGCGGGCGGCACCATCACCGGCGAACACGGCGTCGGCGTGGAAAAACTGAACTCCATGTGCGGGCAATTCACCCGCGCGGAACTGGAGCAGTTTCACCGCCTCAAGGCGGCATTCGACCCGGACGGCATACTCAATCCCGGCAAGGCGATCCCCACCCTGCGCCGGTGCGCCGAGTTGGGCGCCATGCACGTGCACGGGGGGCGCACCGCCCACCCGGAACTGCCGCGCTTCTGAGGATGTGAGGATGGCGCCGATCCCGAAACGGCGGCAACGCGACCGCGGCGGCGAATCGGGCCCAGAATCTGGCCCAGAATCGGGCCCCGCACGCGACCTCGGCGAGGCGACCGCCGAGCGGGTGCGTACCGCTTTCCGCGCCGGCACGCCGCTGCGGATCGTCGGCGGCGACAGCAAGTCGTTCTACGGCGGGGCCTGCGCCGGCGAAACGCTGGCCATGCAGGCGCACGCCGGCATCCTCGACTACGAACCCAGCGAACTCTACCTGGAGGCGCGCGCCGGGACGCCGCTGCTGCTGATCGAGGAAACGCTGGCGGCAAAAGGCCAGATGCTGCCATTCGAGCCGCCGCACTTCGCCGGCGGGGCGACCCTGGGCGGCTGCATCGCCAGCGGCCTGTCCGGCCCCGGCAGGATATCCGGCGGCGCCGTCCGGGACGCGATGCTCGGCGTGCTGCTGGTCAACGGCAGGGGAGAACGGCTGCGCTTCGGAGGCCGCGTCATGAAGAACGTCGCGGGCTACGACATCAGCCGCCTGATGGCCGGCGCGCTAGGCACCCTCGGCATCCTGCTGGAGGCCACCGTCCGGCTGCTGCCGGTACCGGCCGCCCAGCTCTCCCTGGCCTTGGAAATGCCCCCGGAGACGGCGCTGGCGCAGCTGCGCCGGTGGCTGCGGCGCGGGCTGCCGCTGAGCGCCAGCTTCCACGACGGCGAACGACTATTCCTGCGGCTGTCCTCCGGCCCCGGCGGCGTCGCCGCGGCATGGCGCGCGATCGGCGGCGAGCGTTGCGACGACCAATCCCTGTGGCGGGACATACGCGATCAGCGCCGCGCCTTCTTCCGGGGCGCCGCGCCGCTGTGGCGCATCTCGCTGCCGCCCGCGAGCGCGCCGCTGCCCCTGCCCGGCCGCCAGGCATTCGAGTGGCACGGCGCCCTGCGCTGGGCCGCCACGGACGCGCCTGCCGCGACGATGCGCGAACTCGCTGCCGGGCATGGCGGCCATGCCTGTCTGTTCCGCCCGCCGCCGTCGCCGAAACACGCCCCAGAACATGACCCAGGGCATGACCATAAGCATGACCCGTTCCACCCATTGCCGGAGGCGTTGCTCGCGTTGCACCGGCGGCTCAAACGGGCCTTCGACCCCGCCGGCATCCTGAACCCGGGCCGGCTTTATCCCGGGATGTAGCGCGCCGCCGCAAGATGCAGACCCGCCTGCCGCCAGAATTGTTGCGCAGCCGCGACGGCCGCGAGGCCGACCGCATCCTGCGCCAGTGCGTACACTGCGGTTTCTGCAACACGGACTGCCCCACCTACCGTCTGTTCGGCGACGAGCTGGACGGGCCGCGCGGGCGCATCTATCAGATCAAGCGCTTCCTCGAGGGCGAAGCGAGCGGCGCCGCCAACCTGCTGCGCCTGGACCGCTGCCTGAATTGCCGCGCCTGCGAAACGGCCTGCCCTTCGGGCGTAGAGTACTCGCGCCTGCTCGATCTGGCGCGACCGCGCATCGCGGCGCGCTACGGACGCGCCCTCCCGGAACGGCTGAAGCGGCGCCTGGGCCTGGCCGTGCTGCCGCACAAGCGGCGGCTGGCGGCGGCGCTGGCGCTGGCGCGCCTGCTGCGCTTTGCCCTGCCCGCGAGACTGCGCCGCCGGCTCCCGCCGCGGCCGCCGCGGCCGCAAAGCGACGAGGGCGGCGCCGGGGGAAAGAGGAAGGCGCCGCCCGTCCGCCATGTGCGCCGGATGCTGATCCTGGAGGGTTGCGTACAATCCGTGACGGCCCCCGACATCAACCGGCACTGCCGTCGTCTGCTGGAGCGCATGGAGATCTCGTTGCTGGAGATCGAAGACGCCTGTTGCGGCGCGCTGGCGTACCACCTGGAGGACAAGGCGGCGGCGCGGGCGACGATGCGGCGCAATATAGACCGGCTGTGGCCGCAGCTGGAGCAAGGCGCCGAGGCAGTGGTAGGCACGGCCAGCGGCTGCGGCAGCATGATCAAGGAGTACGGCTACCTGTTGCGCGACGACCCGGCTTACGCCGCCAAGGCGCGGCGCGTCTCGGAGGCGTACCGGGACATCGCCGAAGTGCTGGCCGCCGCCCCCCCCGGCGCGCTGCGCGCCTGCAACACCCGCGCCGCCGTGCACATACCCTGCACCCTGCAGCACGGCCAGTCTGCCGCCATCGCGCGACTGCGGGCCACCTTGACCGCCGCCGGTCTGGACGCGCCCCTGGTGGAGGGGCCGTGCTGCGGCTCGGCCGGCTTCTATTCTCTGGCGCAGCCGCGCATCGCCGAGCGGCTCCTGCACGACAAGCTGCGCGAGCTGGCGCGACACCCCGCCGACGTGATCGCCACCGCCAACATCGGCTGCCAGCTGCACCTGCAAAGCGCCTCCGCCAAGCCGGTCCGGCACTGGACCGCCCTGCTGCGCACAACGGGCACTTGAAAGCTGCCCATCAAAATCCGCACTGCCGCAACAGATAGATTCCTGCCTGCCAGTCTGTGCAAAAACTCTGCGGGGCATCCAGCAAATAAAGCCCACTCTGCCATTCCTGCCCTCTACCTCGCCATTCCTGCGAAAGCAGGAATCCAGCATACAAAGTGCGCGCTTCGCGCTCCTTCGCAGGAATAGCCGAGTAAGGAAGGGGCGTCGTCAGGCTCTGCAATGTGCGCGTTCCGCGCTCTATTTGCGCTGGATTCCCGCCCCTGTTCAAGCCAGGGGCAAGCTCTGCGCGGGAATGGCGGAGTAGTGGAGGAGGAGTCGGCAAGACAAGGGCGCAAGCCCGATGTCGCGCCAGTGGGGGGATGGAGAAAAGAATGATGCAAAATACCACGCCGCGTTGCCGAATGCGCCATGATGGCATTGAGCCTGTTATACTTTGTTTCGCGCGCAGGATAACACCATGAATCCAGACAGCAGTCCTTTTACTCCAGGCAAACCGGTGGAAGCCGAATTCTTCACCGGACGCAAGAAGCAGGTTGAGGAGCTGCTCGCCATGGTTCGCACGGCAAAGAAACAAGGACTTCAAGTCGGCTGGATTTCGGGTGAGCGAGGGATGGGAAAAAGTTCGCTTGCCTTGCTTATCGGCCATCTTGCCGAACGCAATGAAAAAGCCGTTGTCGCCCATATGCATCTCGGCGGCGTCAAAGAGCTGGAGGAACTGGCGAGGGAGACTCACCTGCAACTGCTCAAGGACAACCAAACCCAAAGATGGGGGGAGGCCCTTTGGGACAAATTCGGCAAGAACATCAAATCGGTCGGCGCATTCGGCGTTAAACTGGAATTAGAAAAAACCGCTGACACGCTACCCGCGAGGGCGGGCGATTTCCCCGATGCCCTCGGTCAAATTGTAAAAACAGCCGGCGAGGACCGGGAGGTGTTGTTGCTGACTTTTGACGACATCAACGGTCTGGCGGACAACCCTAAATTTGCCCACTGGCTCAAAAGCATGGTGGATAGCCAAGTTACCAGCCGAAAAAACAATCCCGTCTGTCTGATTTTTGTTGGCTTGGAAGATCGACTCCAACAAATGGAGAAAGAAAACCCGTCGGTGAAAAGGATCTTTCGGCCACTGATTAGCACTAATCCATGGACATTGGAGGAGAGCACGGAATTTTTCAAGAATTCATTTGAAAAACACGACGTCAAAATCGAGACATCTAAAATTACATATCTTGCTCACTATTCGGGTGGCTTGCCGGTTGTTGCCCACGAACTTGGTCATGCCGTGTGGGAAGAAGTGGAAGATGAGCAGGTCGCTACTAACAATGTGGTAGATGGCTTGTTTGTCGCCGCCGAGCGCGTCGGCGCGCGCTTTCTGGAAAGCGGCGTGATTCAAGCATTGCAAAGCACGAAATACCGATCTATTCTGCGGAAAATCGCCAAAGAACTTTGGCTTGATGTTGACTTCTCAAAAACGCAACTGCACTCTTTACCGCTCACCGCCGACGAAAAGAAAAATCTGGATAACTTCCTGAACCGCGCCCGCAAACTGGGGGCCATTGTGCCGGTTCAAGACGGTCGGCGTGGCGTTTATCGTTTTGCCAATCACTTACACAGAATTTATTTTTACATAGAGGCATCTAGACACTAACCGGTAAGCATTTCAGAAAAAGCGTAACCTGCTATTCCTGCACCCCCTCCTCGCTATTCCTGCGCCCCCTCCCCGCTATTCCTGCGCCCCCTCCCCGCTATTCCTGCGAAAGCAGGAATCCAGCATCCGGGTACTCGAAGGCAGGCCGTCAAAAATCCGCACTGCCGCAAAAGATGCAGTCCCCCGCACACTCCCCCTCGAGGCGAAGCCGGCCCTGGAGCGGATCCGCATCACTCCCCCCTCGAGGGGGAGTCGGCAAGACAAGGGCGCAAGCCCGATGTCGCGCCGGTGGGGGGGAACAGCGGGTACCTCCTCCACCCCAATTGACAAAATATCTTCGGCCCAGTTTCATAAGCCCCCATGAACGAGGCAAACAAGACCGCACCGAGTCCGCGCCTGAGCATACAGGAAGGAAACCTGAATGACGCGGAAAAGCAGATTCTCCACGATTTTCGCCACGGCTGGAAAAAGGAGGACTGCGCGGTCCCACTCGTCGTTTCTCCGAAAGGCAGCAGCGTCCCTGAAAAGCCCGCCGAGGAGCAGTCCAAAAAAGACTGGCAAGGCGCAATCCTCCGAGGCAGCTTCCTGCGCGACTTGTTCCTGGAAAACTACTGTGAATTAGACCCCCGCGAGATCCTCATTTCCCGTGCATGGATTGAGGGCGAGCTGAATTTAAGCTACTGCGAGAGTCAGCTTCCCATCTTTTTTGAAAATTGCGTTTTCTCAGAAGGAATCCGGTTGATAAGCGCCACCATTCCAGGTTTGAGACTGGCAGGCTGCAAGATCTGCAACTTGAAAAACAATCGGTTCAAGGATACTGCTATCAATGCAATGCATGTGAAAGTGACTACCGGTGTCTTCCTGGGCGAAGGATTCAATACCAAGGGCGAGGTGTGGCTGGACGGCGCGAATATCGGCGGGCTACTCAGCTGCCGCAGCGGCTACTTCGAAAACGGACTCAGCGCTCAGCGCATCAAAACAGGCGAATCTGTCTTCCTGAACGAAGAATTTAAGGCCAAAGGCGAGGTGCTGCTGCACGGCGCGGATATCGGCGGGCAACTCAGTTGTAGCGGAGGCCACTTCGAAAACGGACTCCGCGCTCAGAGCATCAAAACAGATGAATCTGTCTTCCTGGACGAAGGATTCAAGGCCATGGGCGAGGTGCGGCTAAACGGCGCGGATATCGGAAGGCTACTCGATTGTAGCGACGGCCATTTCGAAAATGGTATCAACGCCATGTATATATCAGTGAAATTCTCCCTCATTTTATATGGTGCAAATATCAAAGGTAAGGTTTCTCTAGATAATGCCGAAGTAGGCGGAGAATTTCAAAATATGAAAACCTGGTCATCTGAAAACTCCTGTTCCACAGATGGCTTTCGTTACCAGAAAATAAACAACTACGATGACGACGGTGACGACTGGAAAGCAGGTCTGAGGTGGTTGGAACATTTACGGACAAGCGATAAGGGAAACTTTTTTCCACAGCCATATCAGCAATTGATGAATGCGTATCACTATATGGGACACACGAACTGGGCACGAGAAATCGGCTTTAAGCTGGAAAAAGCCAGAAGTAAAGAATTCAAGAGAGGGGGATTATGGTATTTCTGGTATTTCATTTTAAGGGGGACAATCGGCTATGGCTACAGGCCCTTCCGTTTTCTCTGGTGCGCTATAGCATTACTGCTGCTTGGCTGGCTCGTGTTCAGCATCGGCCATGATGGAATAGTCTCGCTCCCAAATGAAAAAGTGCCGGCCTTCCTCGAAAATGAGTGGATTTCTTCCGATAGAGTAGCGCAGGCAGATCTAATTGCCGAGAAAGGAAAGAAGCCAATGGACTACCCCCCATTCAATCCGTTTATCTATTCCTTGGAAGCGACATTCCCTGTGTTGCCCCTCGGCCAGTTGGATAAGTGGCATCCGTCAAATGACTGGATAAGGGGTATCCGCTATTTGTGGACGGTTATCGGATCGATGCTGCTGGCCATCCTGATTCTGTTCGGCGTGGGCGCTTTGGGGCCTCGCTGGAAAGGCGATGACGATAGCGGTTAGCGCCCGGATATCGCGCACAGAAGATAGCAAGGTGCTGGGGATCCCAAATAACATAGGCACTGAACCAGCCAGAACCCAGGGGCGGATTCAACCACTGAAGTGCATTCTGTACACTCCACCATCGCCGAGGGATCGTTCCGCCATCACATTCGCTTACCGCCATTCCTGCTTTTTTCTGTCATTCCGGCGAAACAGTCTGTGTAAAAACCCTGCGGGCATCCAGCGAATAAAGCCTACTCCGCCACTCCCATGCCCCCACCTCGCCATTCCCGCGCAGAGCTTGCCCCTGGCTTGAACAGGGGCGGGAATCCCGCGCAAATAGAGCGCGGAACGCGCACATTGCAGCG
>JAPPPX010000046.1 GCA_028817305.1 Gammaproteobacteria bacterium
AGGTCATACGGTCCCAGAGGTGGCCGCCGCGAGGGGCGGAGTAGCCGCGGTTGGCGACCCAGACCGTCTCCGCCGCCGGCACCACGAAGATCGCGATGAACAAGGAGGCGCAGACGGCCGCCGAGATGGACAAGGCCAGGTCGGCAAAGAGCTGGCCGACCTCGCTCTCCAGAAAGATCACGGGCAGAAAAACGATCACGGTCGTGGCGGTAGAAGCCAGCAGGGCGCCCCAAACCTCGCCGACCGCGAAGGCGGCGAGCAAACGGCGGCCCTTGCCTTCCACCCCCTGCTCACGCAGACGAACGATATTCTCCAGCACCACGATGGAGGCATCCAGCACCATGCCCACCGCAAAAGCCAGGCCCGCCAGCGAGATCACGTTCAGGGTGCGGCCGGACCACTGCAGCACGGCAAAGGTCGCCAACAGGCAGGCGGGGATCGCCAGGATGACCGTCAGGGTGGCGCGGACATTACGCAAAAACAGCCACAAGATGCCGGTCGCCAGCAGGATCCCCAAGCCCAGATTGCCGTACAAAAAACGGATGGATGCGTCTATGTACAGGGTTTCGTCATAGACCTGCTGCATGCTGAGTCCCGCCCGCCGCAAGGGTTCCTCCAAATCGGCGGCGGCCTGGCGCAGGCCGGACATGACTTCCAGCACGTTTACCCCCACCTCCCGTTGCGCGTTGACGGCGATGGACGGGCGCCCTTGGGCAATAACGAAGTTGCGCGGATCGACGGGCCGCACCTCGACGGTGGCCACATCGCGCAGATACACCGGGCGCCCGTCGCGCCAAGCCAGGATCATGGCGCCGAATTCTCCCGGGCCATAGCGGCCGGCAAAGCGCAGGCTGTATTCCCGTTTGCCGATGTCCACGAAGCCGCCGGATACGTTCTCTCCGGCGCCCACATAGCGGGAGACGCCGGGCAACTCGATCCCCAGTTCCGCAAGGCGGTACGGATCGAAACTGACCCGCAATTCCCGCTCCTGGCCGCCGAACACTTCGGACACCGCCACCCCCGGCACCCGTTCGAAACGTTCCTTGACCAAGTCCTCGATATAGTCCCGGTACAAAGTGACGTCCCTGGCGTTGTCGGGCAGGGCATGAACGATGAACCAGGCGATGGCCGAGGCGCCGTCGGTGGAATCCACGAAGGGCTCGTCCGCGTCGTCGGGGTAGCCCGAGACCTGGCCCAGGCGGTTCATCACCTCCACCAGGGCGCGGCGGATATCCATGCCCACGACGAAACTCAGGTTCAGCTCGGCGCGCCCCGACTGCGCCCGGGCCACCAGTTCCGTCACGCCGGGGATGCCGCGCAGGGCCTCCTCCTGGCGCTTGACGATCTCCGCCTCCACTTCTTCCGGCGTGGCGGCGCGCCAATTGGTGATGATCCGAATCTCCGGCTCCTGCAATTCCGGGGTCAACTGCACCGGCAGGCGGGAGTAGCTCAGCCAACCGATGAGCAGGATCAACCACATGACCACTCCGACCGCGGTAGGGTTGCGCAACCCCATCTCGGTCAGCTTCATAGTGGGACTTCTTCCTCCGCGCCGTCTTCCAGGATGCGCACCGGCTGCCCCGGCCACAGGCGCTCGTTGCCCCGCACCACGACCCGGTCGCCCTCGGCGAGAGTCGAACGGCGCACTTCGATCCAATCCTCCTCGGAATAGCCCGGGACGACCGGCACCAGCTCGGAGCGCCCTTCGCCGTCAATGCGAAACACGTGGATGCCGAAGGTGCGGATCACCAGCGAGTCGCGCGGCACGGTCAGCGTGGAATGCGCCAGGGACTCGGGCACCGCCACCCGCACCGGCAACCCGACCGGCCAATCCTGGTCTTCGAGCACGACGCGGATCTCGTAGAGGCGCGAGCGGTCGCCCACGGCGACGACGGTGCGCAACCGGCCCAGGACCTCGTCGCCGCCAGGGCCGCGCAGGCGCATCATGGCGCCCGGTTGCAGGCTGGCGACGGCGGCGGCGGTCACCCGGGCCTGCACCTCGCGGCGCCGCACGTCCACCAACCGCAGCACCTCGTCGCCCGGCTGCACCTGTTCGCCCGGCGTCCGCAGGCGCTCGACCACAACCCCGGCAAACGGCGCCAGCAGCCGCGTCTTGCGCAGGGAGTCCTCCGCCAATTGCAAACGGACACCGGCCGCCTGCAGATCGCCGGCCAATTCATCCCGCAAAGAACCGATCTCCTCCCGGCGATTGCGGGCGGCGTAGTCGTCGTCGGCCAGCTGCGCCAGTCGCGCCTCCTCGTCCCGGTAAAATTGCAGGCGCGGCCTGATCCTCTGCTGCTCCGCCCGCGCCTCTTCCACGCGCAGGCGGAACTCCAGCGGCTCGATCTCCGCCACCGCCTCCCCGGCCTCCAGGCGCTGCCCCACCTCGGCGACGAAACGCAGCCGGCCCGCGATCTCGGCGGCGATACGGGCATCGTCACGGCTGACCACCGATCCGGAAACCCAGGACAACGGCTGCACGGTGCGCGTGGTAACGGGAGCGACCCGCACCGGCGGCGCCTCTCCTTCCGACTGGGCGCGAACCGCCGGCGCCGTCAGGCACAGACTGACAAGCGGCAACAGAACGTAGAAAATACGCAACATGCAGTACAGTTCATCCTTGGGACGGTGGCGGGCGGCAGTATTATGCATCAACTTACTGTATTTATGTACCGCCCCGGCGCAACCTTCGGGGAAAGATTTGCATCCCGGGGCGCACTCCGGCGCGGCGGCGCTCTCTCCGATCAAGCAAAGTCCCGACAAGGCATTGCTGGCCGCCTTTGCCGACAGCGGCTGCCATATGCATGCGCGGCTGCTGGCGGCGCTGCGGCTGGAAGAAGAAGACGGCGGGACACTGGAGCTGTCCGGCCTCGCATGGTCCAGGGACGAGCAGCTGCTCTACGCCATCGGCGACGAAGGCATACTGTTGTGGTTGCGGCCGCGCTTTGCCGGCGATGGCCGGCTGGCCGCCATAACGGGGCGGAAACTGTTGCCGCTGCGGGACGCGCAAGGCTGGGCGCTGCAGGGCGACGATAGCGACAGCGAGGGCCTGGCGCTGCGCTACGGCGCCGACGGCACGGCGGGAAACGACGAATTGCTGATCAGTTTCGAGAGGCGGATGCGGATCTGCCGCTATAGCCCGCTGGGGGAATTCCGGGGATGCGAGAAGCTACCCGCCTCTCTGGCCGACGCAAGGCGCTACCGGGGAAGCAACCGGGGCCTGGAGGCGGTCGCATTGCACCCTCGCTTCGGCGTGCTGACGGGGCCGGAACGCCCGCTGCGCGGGTCCGGGCAAACACAACGACTGAGCGTTTATTCTCTGGACGGCCGGGACTGGGGCTTGCCGGCGCAGCACGACCAAGCCAGTCTTGTGGACATGAGTGTCCTGCCGGGAGGGGGCCTGCTGCTGCTGGAGCGCAACCGCATCGGGATGCTGGGTCTGCGCCTGCAGACGGTCGTGCACCTGGCGCCGGACCTGGCGGAGCGTCCGCAGTGGAGCCGGCAGTTGCTGCGGATGGACAGCCGCGCCTTCCCCATCGGCAACCTGGAGGGAATCGCCGCCCAGGACGAACGGCGCTTCTTCCTGGTCAGCGACGACAACGGCCCGCTGCTGGCCGGCAAGACGCAACTGTTGCACGTGGAGTGGGCCGTGCCGCCGCCCGCCGGCTGCCCTACTCGTTGAGGCGGGGCATCAGCTCGGCCAGGTTGCAGGGCCGGGTGCGCGAGTCGAGCTGCGCCGCGACGATGCGCTCCCAGGCAGTGCGGCAGGCGCCGGGCGAACCTGGCAGGCAAAAGATATAGCACCCGCCGCTGACGCCGGCCACGGCCCGCGATTGCAAAGCGGAAGTGCCGATCTCCTGGTAGGAAAGGCTGCGGAACATCTCCCCGAAACCGGGGATTTCCTTGTCGAACAAAGGCCGCACGGCTTCCGGGGTGCCGTCGCGGCCCGTGATCCCGGTGCCGCCGGTAACCAGCACGGCATGAGGCCCGTCCGGTACGCACCAGCCGGCCACGGCCTCGCGCACCCGGGCCGGTTCGTCGGGCACGATTCGCTTGTCGTGCAAACGATGCCCGGCCGCCTGCAGGGACTCCGCCAACAGCTTGCCGGAACGGTCGCTGCTCTCGTCGCGGCTGTCGGAAACGGTCAGCACGGCGATGCGCAAGGGCTGGAAGGCGCGCCCTCCCTCGAGACGGGCGCCGTCCTCCGCGCTATCGTTCTTGTTCTTGTCCATCGGCGGCGAAGGGACGCCCCCAGCGCCCGGCGAAACAGCGCTCGGCCAGCGGCGCCCGGCGGCGCGGCGCCGATTCCCGCTCGCGCAATTCCTCCGGGATGCGGGCTGGCGGCAAGGCATAGCCGACGGCGATCATCGCCATGGGGGTAAAGGACTCCGGGATCGCAAAGACGCGGCGCGCCCGCTCCGGGTCGAAGCCTCCCATCTGGTGGGCCATCAGCCCCAGTTCGACCGCCTGCAAGCAAAGGTTTTCGCTGGCGGCGCCGGTATCGTGCTGCGCCCAGCGGTTCGGCTGGCCGTTGCGCTGAAAATGGCCGCTTGCCACCGACAACAGCAGCAGCGGCGCCTGCGCGGCCCAGCGATTGCCGTCGCTGAGGCAGGCGACGGCCTCTTCCCAGTCGCGCCGTTCGCGGTCCCGCTCGAAGACCAGGTAGCGCCAGGGTTCGTCGCCATAACAGGAAGGCGCCCAGCGGGCCGCCTCGAGCAGGGCCAGCAGCTGGCGGCGCGCGACCGGACGCTCCGGGTCGTAGGCGCGGCCGCTGCGGCGTTGCGCCAACAACGGCGCCAACGGGAAACTGCCGTTTGTTTCTTTTTGTGCCATGGCCTTGGAGATTCCGCGGGAGCGTAGAACAGGCGGCGCATCCGATCAAGCGAGGAGAGTCCCCGGCTAGCCGTTACCTCAAGTGTTGAAGCATATAAACCGTTCTTAAGATTCGCCGAAACAGCCACTTGACAGCAGCCGCCCGATTTTATCTCATACGCGGTAAGTATCCGATTTATTGACCACCACAGAGGGGAACCCGCATGAAACTCTCCGAAATTCTCGAAATTTGGAAATCCTGGAGGAAAAAACCAGATCACCCCAGGATCACCGTGGACGCAATGGGTTCAGTTCGGGTTAACGCAAAAGATTTAATGAGTCATCCGAACGTGCAAAGGCAAATCAAAACAATGCGGAGAATAGATCCTCTTAAACGCCGGACCGCAGGTTGAACTCCGGCTTTGCCCCCGGCTTGCTTGGGGCGCTGGCTGTACTGGCAAGCGGATACCTACTGTACCATGCGCCTTTGTTGCGTAATTACTGGTACGGATGCACAGGATACGTCCTTTATTTCCGGATTATCGTAACAGGGACTCTGTTGTCCTTGATCGTTGGTTTCGGATTGCCTTATTACCGTTCTCTCTTCCTGGACAACCCACTGCCCAACGCAACGTTTATTACGGCGCTTGCTCTATGGCTTCTATTTTTCTTCATGGAGAAAGTCCTGGTGAAAATATTTCCACCGTTAAGAGATAAGTTAAACTTGAACCGGCTGGAAGGACAATATTTCGAGACGTTCATCTATGAGAAAAGCATAGCGCCCGCGATGATCATGATCACCTTGGAAAACCGGAAAATATATATAGGCTGGCCATTAGAAATCCTTGTAGAAAGCCCGGATAACAAATGGCTTCGTCTCATTCCATTCTGGAGCGGTTGCCGAAACGACGAGGGAATAGTAGAAATAACCACCAAGTATGACAAAGCACTCCACGTCACCGATAAGAATCTAATGTCGGAACAACAGAAATTAATCGTCATGCTTATCCCCGTGGATAAAATTTCTGTATTGCAGCCGTTCGATCCCGAGCTTTGGGAAACATTCCATTCCAAAGCACCTGGAACTTGAAACGCGCCCCGGCAATTTCTCCGCGCAGGGGGGCTATTGAGCGTCTCCTGTACGACCGAGCTGCCTTCGCCCTCCTCAAATGGCTTCGAATGCGCTGACTGTTGCCTTGCGACGCCCGTTGCGTAGGTAACGACCAGGGGACTTGGCACATATTGCGTCATGGCCTTGGAGATTCCGCGGGAGCGTAGAACAGGCGGCGCATCCGATCAAGCGAGGAGAGTCCGGTACATTCGGTACTCGGGACGGTGTCGAAGGAAGTATTGCAAGGGAGCAAGCAGCTGCGGGGCATGGCAAGCCGTTACGCAATCGAGGGGAAAAGATTCCCACCCCGCTATTCCCGCGCATCACTCCCCCCTTGAGGGGGAGTCGGCAAGACGAGGGCGGAGCCCGAAGTCGCGCCGGTGGGGGGAGCATCGAAAGCGCCTCCATCGCCCCACCGCCCAGGACAACCTGTATAGCCCGGATATTGCACGAGCGCCGGTTTTCCGCCGGAAGTGTCGTTGTCTGGGACGG
>JAPPPX010000066.1 GCA_028817305.1 Gammaproteobacteria bacterium
CTCATACGGATGCAGTGTATTCCATTCCCGCCGGGCAGGTAAAGAAAAAAGGCGCAGTCAAGGACGCGGGGCGGACGGGGCGCGGCGCCCGGGCGGCCGCTGCCGCCAGGCACGGACGGGCAACGCCCCGCCGCCGCCGGCGCCTTTGTAATACAATGCAGGAACGCGAAAGTGGCGGAATTGGAAGACGCGCCGGCTTTAGGTGCCGGTGGGGCAACCCGTGAGAGTTCGAATCTCTCCTTTCGCACCAGGCCCAGGCGTACCGCCGCCCGGGCCGGCAGGCAGGCATGATTCAGGGAGCGCGCCGCGGCGCCGATGAAAGTAACGATCGAAAAGGAGGGGCGTCTCGGGCGCCGGGTAAAGGTGCGGGTCCCCGCGGAACGGCTCGCCTCCGAGGTCGAGGCGCGCCTGCAAAAGCTGTCCCGCACCGCCCGCGTACAAGGGTTTCGCAAGGGGAAGGCGCCCCCGCATATCATGCGCCTGCACTACGGCGACTCCGTGCGGCGCAAGGCCACCGAAGAGCTGGTGCGCGAAACCCTGCAACAGGCGCTGGAGCAGTCCGAGCTGCGCCCCGTCCATACGCCCCAGGTCGAATTGGACGCAGGCGGCACGGAGGAATTGCGCTACACCGCCGTCTTCGACATCCTGCCCGAGATCAAGCTGCGGCCGTTGCAGACGCTGACCCTGGAAAATCCGCAATGCGCGATTAACGAAGAGGATATAGACCGCAGCGTGACGGCCCTGCGTCGCCACCGGCAACGGCTGGAACCGTTGGCGCGGCCGGCACAGGCCGGCGACATCGTAGAATTCGATTACCGCCTGCAGGCGCCGGACGGCAGCGAGGCAAAACAGAACCAGGCGCAATGGCGGACGCAGCGGGCGGAACTGGGCCAGGACGGCGGCCTGCCGGCGAACCTGAACGAGGGCTTGCTGGGGCTGCGGGCGGAGGAAACGCGGCTGCTGCATCTCCGGCAACCGGGGGCGGCCGCCGACGCGCAAGCGCTGCCTTGCCAGGTGCGGGTCCGGGGCGTATTCCGCGGGGTACTGCCGGAAATTGACGAGGACTTCTGCCGCGCGCTGGGGGTAACCGAGGGCGGGTTGCCGGCGTTGCGCCGCGAGGTGCGCCGCAACCTGGAACTGGAGAAGCAACACCGGCTGCGCGGCCTGCTGTGGCGAAACGCATGCCGCGCTCTGGTCGAGGCGCACGAATTCGACGTACCCGAGTCGCTGGTCCGGCGCGAGACGGAACGCGGGCTGGCCCTGGGAATAGCCCCGAAAGATGCCGAACAACAGGCGCGACTACAGGTGCGCGAACAGTTGATCGTAGGCGAGATCGTGCGCCGGCAGGGGCTGCGCCCCGCCCCGGAACGGGTCCGAGCCCTCCTGGAACAGGCCGCGGCCGGCCACCGCGACCCGCATTCCGTGATCGAGTGGCATTACGCGGATCCGCGCCGCCTGCGGCAATTCGAGTCCATGGCCCTGGAAGAGGCAATCGTCGCCCTGTTGCTGGACCAGGCCCGGGTCCGCGAGGTCCAGGTGGATTACGCGCTTCTGACAAACCCGGGCGGTTCGGGTTAAGATGCGCCCCTGGCGGCCACAGGGCCAAAGAGAACGCCGCACAAGAACCGATTCAGCTCAGGGCGCGGAGGCTACGCGATGAACGATTCCATGGGATGCGATATGGCGCCCCGCGGACTGAACCTGGTCCCGATGGTGGTGGAGCAGACGCCGCGCGGGGAGCGCGCCTACGACATTTACTCCCGCCTGCTCAAGGAGCGGGTGGTCTTTTTAGTAGGCCCCGTCGAGGACCATGCCGCCAACCTGATCATCGCGCAGCTGCTGTTCCTGGAATCCGAGAACCCCGACAAGGAGATCTATCTGTACATCAACTCGCCGGGGGGCTCCATCTCCGCCGGACTCGCCATCTACGACACCATGCAGTTCGTCAAGCCCCACATCAGCACCATGTGCGTGGGCCAGGCCGCCAGCATGGGCGCGTTGCTGCTGGCAGGCGGCCAGCAGGGCAAGAGGTATTGCCTGCCGCACTCCCGCCTGATGATCCACCAACCCCTGGGCGGCTTCCAGGGGCAGGCTACCGATGTGGACATCCATGCCCGCGAGATCCTCCGGGCCAAGGAGCGCATCCAGGAAATCCTGGTGCGGCACACGGGCCAAAACCTCGAGATCATTCGCCGCGACACCGAGCGCGATTGCTTTATGGGGGCGGAAGAGGCGCGGGAATACGGCTTGGTGGACAAAGTGTTGACGCGGCGCGAAAAGAGCGAAAAGCAATAATGCGCCCCCGGCCTCTCCGCCGAATGCGCCAGTCTTCCGCATGTCCGGGCCTGAATATGCTATTATGTGGGTAACGTCCAGGGAGAAAACCGCGGGCACTGCGACATGAGTGACGGCAACTCAGGCAAAGGAATCAGGAAAAACGACCGCCTATTGTACTGCTCGTTCTGCGGCAAGAGCCAGCACGAGGTGCGTAAGTTGATCGCGGGGCCGAATGTCTTTATCTGCGACGAATGCGTCGGCTTGTGCAACGATATCATCCGCGAAGAGAACGAAGAGAAATCGCCGTTAAACAAGGGCAACACTCTTCCCAAGCCCCGCGAGATAAAAAAGATCCTGGACGAGTACGTGATCGGCCAGGAGGAAGCCAAAAAAATCCTCTCGGTAGCGGTTTACAACCACTACAAGCGCATGGAACAGGGGGTCAATCGCCCTCCCGACGTCGAGATCGCCAAGAGCAACGTGCTGTTGATCGGCCCCACCGGCAGCGGCAAAACCCTGCTGGCGGAGACGCTGGCCCGGTTGCTGAATGTCCCTTTCACCATCGCCGACGCTACGACCCTGACGGAAGCCGGGTATGTAGGGGAAGACGTGGAGAACATCATCCAGAAGTTGCTGCAGAAGTGCGACTACGATGTCGAAAAGGCGCAAACCGGCATCGTATATATAGACGAGATCGACAAGATCTCCCGCAAATCGGACAACCCCTCCATCACCCGGGATGTGTCCGGCGAGGGGGTGCAACAGGCGCTGTTGAAACTGATCGAGGGCACGGTCGCGGCCGTGCCGCCGCAGGGGGGGCGCAAACACCCGCAACAGGAATTCCTGCAAGTGAACACGGCGAACATTCTGTTCATCTGCGGCGGCGCCTTTGCGGGGCTGGACAAGATCATTCAGGAGCGCTCCGAGAAGAGCGGGATCGGCTTCGTCGCCGAGGTAAAGGGAGAATCGCAAAGGAAGACCGCCGCCAAGATCCTGGCTACCACGGAGCCGGGAGACCTGATCAAATACGGGCTGATCCCGGAGTTCGTGGGACGCCTGCCAGTCGTCGCCGTGCTCCAGGAGCTGGAAGAATCCCAGCTGGTGCGCATCCTGATCGAACCGCGCAACGCGCTGACCCGGCAGTACTCGAAGTTGTTCGAGATGGAGGGTTCCGAGATCGAGTTCCGGGAGGAGGCGCTGCGGGAGGTGGCGCACCGGGCCATGGAACGCAAGACCGGCGCCCGCGGTCTGCGCTCCATACTTGAAACCGCCCTGCTCGACACCATGTATGAATTGCCGTCACTGAACAAAGTGTCGCGGGTACTGGTGGACGCCGCCGCGATCCGCGGGGAATCCCCGCCACTGCTGATCTACCACGGCGGCGGCAACATCCAGCAGGCAGCGTCGGACTAGGCCCGTTGCCCCGGGGATACGGACGGGAACGGAAATGCTAAAGCATAAGGAGGCAACCGAATGAAAGAACAGAAGACGCCCAAACTCAAGTTGCCCACATGGCTGCCGCTCCTGCCGTTGCGGGACGTGGTGGTTTATCCGCACATGATCATCCCGTTGTTCGTCGGCCGCGAAAAATCGGTACGCGCCCTGGACAAGGCCATGAACAACAACAAGCAGATCGTGCTGGTCACGCAGAAGCAGGCATCCGAGAACGACCCGGGGGCGAAAGATCTCTACTCCATAGGCATCCTGGCCAATATCCTGCAGTTGCTCAAATTGCCCGACGGCACCATCAAGGTGCTGATCGAGGGTGTGCAACGGGTGCAAATCGCGCATCTGATCGAGGACGAAAACGACGGGCACTTCTCGGTGCAGACCCAGGCCCTCAAGGAAACGCAGGCCGACGAACGGGAAATGGAGGCGCTGATGCGCTCCCTGGTGGGGCAGTTCGACCAGTATGCCAAATTGCACAAGAAGATCCCTCCCGAAGTGCTGTCTTCGCTGAGCGGCACGGACGACCCGGGCCGGTTGGCGGATGCCATCGCCGCGCACCTGGCGGTCAAGATCGAGAACAAACAGGCGGTGCTGGAACACGTGAACCTGAACGCGCGCATCGAGTACCTGATCAAATTGCTGGAATCCGAGATCGAGGCCCTGCAGATCGAGAAGCGGATCCGCGGCCGCGTCAAGTCGCAGATGGAGAAGAGCCAGCGCGAGTACTATCTCAACGAGCAGATGAAGGCCATTCAGCGGGAACTCGGCGAGTCGGACGCGCCGGGCGAGATCGAGGAACTGGAGGAGAAGATCAAGAAGGCGGGCATGAGCAAGGAGGCGAAGAAAAAGGCCACGTCGGAATTAAACAAGTTGAAAATGATGTCGCCCATGTCGGCCGAGGCGACCGTGGTGCGCAATTACATAGACTGGCTGGTCAACGTGCCGTGGAAGCAGCGGTCCAAGACCTGCAACGATCTGGCGCAGGCGGAAAAGGTGCTGGAAGAAGACCACTACGGACTGGAAAAGGTCAAGGAGCGCATTCTCGAACACCTTGCCGTGCAACAGCGGATTCGGAAAATGAAGGGCCCGATTCTGTGCCTGGTCGGCCCCCCGGGGGTGGGAAAGACTTCCCTGGGCCGGTCCATCGCGCGGGCTACCGGGCGCGAGTTTGTGCGCATGTCCCTGGGCGGGGTGCGGGACGAGGCCGAGATCTGCGGCCACCGCCGCACCTATATCGGTTCCCTGCCCGGCAAACTGATCCAGTGCATGGCGAAGGTGGGCAAGAAAAACCCGCTGTTTCTGCTGGACGAAGTGGACAAAATGACCACCGATTTTCGCGGCGACCCCGCCTCCGCCCTGCTGGAAGTGCTGGACCCCGAGCAGAACCACGCCTTCAATGACCATTACCTGGAGGTGGACTACGATCTGTCGGAGGTGATGTTCGTCACCACCGCCAATAACAGCATTCACATCCCATTGCCGCTACTGGACCGGATGGAGGTGATTCGGCTGTCCGGCTACACGGAAGAAGAAAAGGTGCATATCGCCCTCAAGTACCTTATCCCCAAGCAGTTCCAGGCAAACGGCCTGAAGGGAAAAGAACTCTCCTTTCGCGGCGCAGCCATCCGGGACATCGTCCGCCACTACACGCGGGAGGCGGGAGTGCGCAACCTGGAACGGGAAATCGCCAAGATTTGCCGCAAAACCGTCAAGCAGATCCTGAGCCGCAAAGGGCGCGCGCAGGCGGCGCGGACGGTGACCCCGCGCCGCCTGGAATCGCTGATCGGCATCCAGCGCTTTCGTTACGGGCGCGCGGAGGAACAAGACCGTATCGGGCAGGCCACCGGCCTGGCCTGGACCGAGGTCGGCGGCGACCTGCTGACCATCGAGGTCGCCGTCGTGCCCGGCAAGGGCAAGGCGGCGCAGACCGGAAAACTGGGCGACGTGATGAAGGAATCCATCCAGGCGGCCATGACCGTGGTGCGCGGGCGCAGCGAGACCATTGGCCTGGACGCGGAATTCTTCCAAGCGCACGATTTTCATATCCATGTCCCGGAAGGCGCCATCCCCAAGGACGGCCCCAGCGCTGGCGTCGCCATGGTCACCGCCCTCGTGTCCGTGCTGGCCAATATTCCGGTGCGCGCCAATGTCGCCATGACCGGCGAGATCACCCTGCGCGGCGAAATCCTGCCCATCGGCGGGCTGAAAGAAAAATTGCTGGCCGCCCTGCGCGGCGGCATAGACACCGTGATCATACCCAAGGAAAACGAGCGCGAGCTGGCCGAAATACCGAAAAACATCTTGCAGAACCTGGATATCCGGCCCTTGCGCTGGATTGACGAACTGCTGGAGGTGGCCTTGCAACGGCCGATACGGCTGTATCCGCCGGGGAAAAAGCGGGGCAAATCTCTGGAGATGATCGAAGCCGCCGCTTCAGGGCAAAAAGAGAAGCCGCCGCACACGCCGCCCCGCCACTAAAGCGCAGCGGTCCCATCGGGCGCGAGACCACGAGGAAGGGGACGGCTGCGACAGTGGGCAAATGATGCAATTCATTAGAGCAATGCCCGAATGGCTTGGCGCTGCATTGATTGCGGCGGAACAGGCCGTGTAAAAACCCCGAACATCCAGAACCGCCCGAAAAACTACCCACTGGCACGGCAAATATCCGCCATTCCCG
>JAPPPX010000048.1:0-4974 GCA_028817305.1 Gammaproteobacteria bacterium
GTCTGTGCAAAAACCCTATGGGCATCCAGCGAATAAAGCCTACTCCGCCATTCCCGTGCCCCCACCTCGTCATTCCCGTGCCCCCACCTCGTCATTCCCGTGCCCCCACCTCGTCATTCCGGCGAAAGCCGGAATCCCGCATAGAAAGCGCGCGCTTCGCGCTCCTTCAGGGCGGAGCGAGGGCGCGGCGGACAGCCATAAACTCGCGCCGCCGCCTGCCGCCGCCATCGCGCGAATGTGCGCGTTCCGCGCTCTATTTGCGCGGGATTCCGGCTTTCGCCGGAATGACATAGAGGGGCCGGAATGACAAGAGGGGGAAGTGCCGGAATGACAAGGGGGAAGTGCCGGAATGACACGAGGGGAGGCCGGAATGACAGAGCACTGTTTCCCCACTTCCAAAAAAGCGAATGGTTTTTGCACGGCCTGCTGCACGGGAATGGCGGATATTCGCCGTGCCAGTGGGTAGTTTTTCGGGCGGCTCTGGATTTTCGGGGTTTTTACACAGCCTGGAAAGGGGGAATCCAGCTTTTGCGGCGGTGCGGATTCAGGGCCGCCCCGGCGGCGCATCCCTAGGCGGCGCGGCCATGGGCAGGAAGCCGTCCCGGTTCGGCATTTGCACCCGCGGCAGGCTGACGGCGTCCATGCGCTCGTCTTCGCCCACGATGCCGTTCAGGAACAGCAGGTAGGCAGTGACGGCATAGACCTCGTCATCGGTAAGCGAGCCCGGCGCCTGCATGGGCATGGCGCGACGGTTAAAATCGAACAGGGTAGCGGCATAGGGCCAGTACGTGCCGACGGTCTTCTGCGGATAGTCGCCGGTAAGACCGTATTGCGCCCCGGCCAGCGCCATGGCGCTGCCCCCCTTCCCCCGGGCGCCGTGGCAGGACAGGCAATGGCGCCGGTAGATCTCGCGCCCCTGGCGGGCGTCGCCCCGGCCCGGCGGCAGGCCGGTCCCGTCCGGGAACACGCCGATGTCCCAGACAGCGATCTCCGCATCGGACACGGGCTGCCCCAGCCCCGGCCCTGCCGCCGCCGACGGCGGCTCAGAACCAGTCTTCGCCGATGTCAGCAGGAGCAGCGCTGCCGCCGCCGCCCGCGTCGCCATATACGCTGCGTACCGTGCCATCTTCCTCCACCTGCCAGGAAACGATCGCGTGATAGTGAAAATAACCGTGACGGCCGTGCTCGGCGAGCAAGGCCGCGCGCTCCGGTTGCCAAGCGCCGCTTTCGTCCAGGGCGCGGCTTTGCAGAACGGCCGGCCCCCCGCGCCAACGCCAAGGGTGGCGAAAACGGGTAAAACAGCAAGGCAGCGACGGCCCCTCCAGCGCCGCCTCCTGCCACTGCCGGCCGCCATCTACAGAGACCTCGACCCGGCGAATGCGCCCCCGGCCGCTCCACGCCAACCCGCTGAGCTGATAGAGCCCCGGCCCCGGCAGACTCATGCCGGCAGAGGGCGCGAGCAGCAGCGACTTTACCTCCATGATGCCAGTGAACTGCCGCGCCTTGCCCGAGGGCAGCAACTCGGTGTAACGCGAGGTCTCGTTGCGCGCCATGATGGGGCGGTCGCTCAGTTGCAGCCGCCGCAACCACTTGACGTTAAGTACGCCTTCCCGGCCGGGCAGCAGCAGGCGCAACGGGTAGCCGTTCTCCGGACGCAGCCGTTCGCCGTTCTGATACAGGGCGAGCAGCGCGTCCCGGCGCGCCTCGGCCAGCGGGATGCTGACATTCATGGCGAAGGCGTCAGCGCCCTCGGCGACCAGCCAGGAAGCGCCGCCGCGGATCCCGGTCTCGGCCAGCACGGTGGCCAGCGGCACGCCGGTCCATTCGCTGCACGAGACCAGGCCGTGCACGTAGCCGGCAGGCGCCTGCACGGGCCGCCGGTGCCAGCCGGCGTTGCTGTTGCCGCCGCACTCCAGGAAACACAGACGCGAGCGCAACGGATAGCGCAGCAGGTCGGCGACGCGGAAAACGAGAGGGCGCTCGACCAGGCCGTGCACCAGCAACCGGTGGTCTTCGGGGGCGATGCGCGGCACACCGTTGTGGTGGCGCTCGAAGTGCAGGCCGTTCGGCGTCACGATCCCCTCCAACTCGTGCAGGGGACACCAGGAGACGCCGTTGCCGGGCGCGCCCGGGTTGGCGGCAATCCAGCGCACGATGTCCTTCTCGCTGGGCGAGGGACGGCCGTAATTGGAGAACGGCGCCCCTGCCTCGCGCATGGCGGGCTGCTCCGGCAGCGCGCCGCCCGCCGCCCGGCGCGCGGCGACCACGCCCAATACGGAGGCGCCCAGCCCGGCGCCCAGAAAGCCGCGCCGGTCCATGCGCAAGCTCCCCTGGGCGCGGTCGGGGGGGGCGCGGTCCCGGGGGACGCGGGGCGGGTCTTCAGGGCCCGCGGCCATCCTCGCTGCGCCGTTCGCTGTCGCCAGTGCCCGCATTGCCGCCGGCGCCGCCGGCACTGCCGGCCACGCTGCCAGCGGCGTTGCCGCGCACACCCCGCAGACCCAGCTCCCGGAGTTGGCCGGCGGGCGCCGGCGCGGGGGCGCCCGACAACGGGCAGACAGCGCTCTGAGTCTTGGGAAAGGCAATCGTCTCGCGGATGGAAGAGGCCCCGGCCAGCAACATGACCATGCGGTCCAGGCCAAAGGCGATCCCCCCGTGCGGAGGGCAACCGTACTCCAGGGCCTGGAGCAGGAAGCCGAAACGCTCCCTGGCGCGCTCCCGGTCCATGCCCAAAAGGCGCAATACCTGGTACTGCATCTCGGCGCGATGGATGCGGATCGAGCCGCCGCCCAGTTCGACGCCGTTCAGCACCAGGTCGTAGGCGCGGGAACGGCAGGCGCCCGGGTCTCGCCGCAGGACCTCGGGGTCCTCCGTGCAGGGGGCGGTAAAGGGATGGTGCAGGGCGCGCCAGCGTTCCTCGCCGCGGTCGTAGGCGAACATGGGAAAGCCCACGATCCAGGCCGGGCGCCAGGCGCCGCTCGGCAACAGGCCGAGGTCGGCGGCGAGGCGATCGCGCAACCCCGCCATCGAAGCGTTGACCGTCTCCCGATCGCCGGCGCCGAAACAGAGCAGGTCGCCGGCCTGGGCGCCGGTGCGCTCCAGCACCGCCCGCACCGCCGCGTCCGGCAGAAACTTGAGGATCGGCGAGCGCATGCCCTCCCGGCCCGCATTCGGATCGTTGACCTTGATGTACGCCATGCCGCCGCCGCCCAGGCTGGAGACGTACTCGGCATAAGCGTCAATCTCGCGCCGCGCCAGGGAGGCGCCGCCAGGCGCCCGCAGGGCCGCCACCCGCCCGTCCTCCCGGCCGGCGGCATCGGCGAACACCCGGAACTCTACAGCGCGCATCACGTCGCCCAACTCCGCCAACTCCAGGGGGTTGCGCAGGTCTGGCCGGTCGGTGCCGTAGCGCTGCAGGCAGTTGTCGTATTCCAGGCGCGGGAACGGCGTGGGCAGGCGCACACCCACCGTCTTTGCGAACAGTTCCGCCACCAGTTCCTCCATCGGCGCCAGGATGGCCTCCTGGTCCACAAAGGCCGCCTCGATATCGAGCTGGGAAAATTCCGGCTGCCGGTCGGCGCGCAGATCTTCGTCACGGAAGCAACGCGCCACCTGGTAGTAGCGGTCCACCCCCCCCATCACGAGCAACTGCTTGAACAACTGGGGAGACTGGGGCAATGCATAGCACGCGCCGTGATGCAGGCGGCTGGGCACCAGGTAATCGCGCGCGCCCTCCGGGGTGGAACGCACCAGCAGCGGCGTCTCCACTTCCAAAAAGCCGTGCCGGTCCAGAAAGCCGCGCAGACAAGCGACGGCGCGCGCCCGCAGGCGCAGGCGCTCCTGCATCCGCGGGCGCCGCAGGTCCAAGTAGCGAAAGCGCATCCGCGTTTCCTCCTGCACCCGCGGGTCGTCGAGTTGGAACGGCGGCGGCAGGGAGGGGTTCAGGACCTCGAGCCGATGCGCCAGGAGTTCCACTTCGCCGCTGGCCAACTTGGGGTTCTCGCTGCCCGCCGGCCGCCGCCGGAGCCGCCCGCTCGCGCGTAACACGTACTCGCCGCGCACGGTCTCGGCAACGGCGAAGGGCGCGGGCAGTTCCGGGTCGCATACCACCTGTGCCATCCCGGTATGATCGCGCAAGTCTATGAACAACACGCCGCCGTGGTCCCGCACCCGGTGCGCCCAACCGCACAAGACCGCCTCCTGTTCCAGCAGGGAGACATCCAGTTGCCCGCAATAATGGCTGCGCATGGCGAGCATACTAAAGCGGTGTCGCGGGAGGCGCAATTGCGCCGCCGCGGAAGGCGCGGCGGCAAAGGCGGCGGAGGACTACGAGGCGGCCTCGGCCTTGCCGGCCTTGCCGGCCTTGCCGCCGGAGTCGGCGGCGCCGGTCTTGCCCGACGCCGCCCGTTTTCCGTCTTTGGCCCCGGATTTGCCGGCGCCCTCCCCGCCCGCGGCGGGCTTGCCGGCGCCCTGGTCTCCGTCCGCCGCCTTCTTGCCGTCCCCGCCGTTCCGCTCGGCGGCAGGCTTGCCCTTGCCGGAATCGCGGAAATCCGTCACGTACCAGCCGGTGCCCTTCAGCCGGAAAGAGCTTGCCGAGATCAGCTTGCGCAGGCCTGGACGCCCGCACTCCGGGCACTGCACCAGGGGCGCGTCGCTCATCTTCTGCAACGCCTCCAGGAAATGGTCGCAGGCATCGCAGCGATACTCGTATATAGGCATGGCGGCCGACTCCCAACCATAAAAGCGCCCTGTAAAAGCGCTGTAAAACGGCCTGAATATGGCCATGGCACGGCCTGGCATTGGCCGTAAGCCCATAGCGCCCCATTAAATTTACGGGAATCGTGGCAAAACGCAAGGCCGTGTATGGGGCCGCCATATATAAGACCGATCGGACGCAACGTTACGTCCAGCAAATAAAGCCCAATCCGCCATTCCCGCGCAGAGCTTGCCCCTGGCTTGAACAGGGGCGGGAATCCA
>JAPPPX010000048.1:5090-6390 GCA_028817305.1 Gammaproteobacteria bacterium
ATATGCTGGATTCCCGCCTGCGCGGGAATGGCGAGGGGGGCATGGGAATGGCGGGGTGAGGGCGGGAATAGCAGGGTGGGAATCTTTTCCCCTCAATTGCGTAACGGCTTGTAGTGGCAAACGCCGCCTTGTCGCCACAGCTTGGCAAGGGTACCATGGCGCCATGACGCAGGCGAACATGGAACTGCTGAACGCATTGCGCGAGGCTGGCGCGTCCGAAGAGTCAGCGCAGGCGGCGGCGCAGTCGGTGTCGGCTGCTGGCGAAGGGGCGACGAAGGCCGACCTGGCCTCGCTGGAGTCCAGGCTGATCCGGTGGGTGACGGCGCTGGTGCTGGCGACCAACGGACTGCTGTTCGCGGCGTTGCGGTTCACTGGCTGACGCTGGCCCCCGCACGCACCCCAGGACGGGGCGGGCGATCTTGGACTGAAAGAGAATGACGCCGGAGGGCGCTGTTACTCTTCCGCCTCCTCTTCCGCCCCGGCAGCAAGCAACGCCCGCACGACATCGGCATGATCGGAATCTGCCGCATAACGCAGGGGCGCAAACCCGGCCGCGTCCCGTGCCGCCACATCCGCCCCGGCAGCGAGCAACGCCCGCGCGACATCGGCATGGCCATAGTATGCCGCCCGATGCAGGGGCGTAACCTCGTATTTGGCCCGCGCATTGACCTCCGCCCCGGCAGCGAGCAACACCCGCGCGACATCGGCATGGCCGGATTCCGCCGCCTGATGCAGGGGCGTATTCCCGAACAACTGGTCCCGCGCATTGACCTCCGCCCCGGCATCGAGCAGCGCCTCCGCGACGCCGGCATAGCCATATTCCGCCGCCCGGTGCAGGGGCGTAATTCCGTGCCGGTCCCGCGCATTGACCTCCGTCCCGGCGTCTAGCAACGCTCGCGCGACATCGGCATGGCCATAGAACACCGCTTGATACAGGGCCGTAAGCCCGTACCTGTCCCGCACATTTACATCCGTCCCGGCAGCGAGCAACGCCCGCACTTCCTCGACCTGGCCCTCGCGCGCCGCCTGGTGCAGGGGCGTGCCCAGCGCGGGGACGGCGACGCAAAGCGCCGCCAGCAATGCCGCCGCCCGCCCGCCTTGCCTTGCGATCGTCATCGGCAGTTCATCTCTGCCAGCGCGGGGAACGTCCACAAGCCGGACATTGCGCGAAGGGGGGGCATAAGCCCAAAAACATCAGCAATGCTTACAATCCAAAGAGATACCCATGACTTACCGCAAACCCTCTGCTCTGAAATGGCCGGCGAGTTCGTCCGCGATGTCGAAGATGTCTGCGACTACG
>JAPPPX010000126.1:0-9946 GCA_028817305.1 Gammaproteobacteria bacterium
AGGGAAAGGCGGACGGCCAAAGATTCGCGCTGTCGCCTGCCGGCGCCATCGCGCGAATGTGCGCGTTCCGCGCTCTATTTGCGCTGGATTCCCGCCCCTGTTCAAGCCAGGGGCAAGCTCTGCGCGGGAATGGCGGATATTTGCCGTGCCAGTGGGTAGTTTTTCGGGCGGTTCTGGATTTTCGGGGTTTTTGCACAGTCTGTTTCGCCGGAATGACAGAAAAAAGCGGGAATGGCGGATCGAGAGAGCCGCGCAATCTGGCCTGCCATTCCCGCCCAGGTGTACGGTTTTGGCCGATGCGTCTCGTATGCGGCGAACCCATGCGCCGCTTTGACCGCTAAATAACAACGATGTATGATTTTCCTTACCCCGCCAGGGGAAAACCATGCTGCTGAAACGATTCAGTTATTATTATTCCGTCACTGGCGACGAGGGCGGGCTGTTCTCTCTGAGTTTTGAGTTTTGCCCCACTGCGCGCGGCGGAGGAGAGCCGGCGCGCGAGCAACTGAAGGAACTGATCCGCGATGATTTTTCCGGCATCGAGGCGTTGCTGGACGAGGTGTTGCTGAGCGGCGATAAGAATCTCGGATTTGAAAAATTGCCTACATTGGAAGACAGCGTGGCAATTGCCACGGTCGGGTTTCAATATGAAGGAACGGCTATCTCGGCAGGCCGCGCGACAGTGGCGTACAGTCTGGAAAAAATTGACCCTCGGGCGATAGTTGCGCTCAAATTGCAACTTGGCCATCATGTGAACCTGGCGATCTTCGACAAGGTGATGGCATTCCCGGATTTACGCATCGGCGATGATGTCCAGGAAAACCTCCAGCAAATGAAAGCGGTCCTCGCCGCTCGCGAGCAAAAGCGGACCGACCCGATGCAGTTTCTGGAGAACTCTAAGATTTAGCGCGGTTGTATGGTGTTTCAACTGATCGCAACTTGCCTTCTATCCCGACTGGTAGAGTTGCACTTACTGGTTGAATTCACGAAAGGAATTAAAGAAAAATATCGGATTACCAATCTCTAAAGTTAAGGATACACTGATTAAAACGTATTCCAGTACGCATCTTCTCCTCGCCATTCCTGCGAAAGCAGGAATCCAGCGCAAATAGAGCGCGGAACGCGCACATTATTGCAGTGCCTGACGGCCCGCACCTCTCCCTTCATCGGCTATTCCCGCGAAGGAGCGCGAAGCCGTACGCTTGCTATGCTGGATTCTCGCCCCTGTTCAAGCCAGGGGCAGGCTCTGCGCGGGAATAGCAGAATTGTGTACTGCCGCTTTAATCAGAAATCCTTCAGTTTTTGGGCGAGTTCGTCCAGCGGGAATCCTCTTTCTTCCCACACAGACTTTTTGACGAGAATTCTTTCCGTGCCGGGCGAAATGGATAATTGGACGCCTTGGTTTTTGCCCTCGGTAATGTTATCCCGACGAGACTTGAAATCATCGAAGTCTCTGACCAACTTGGCAACGTCGTCGCCAATATTTTGGATGAACCGCATTTTTTCTCGGACGGTATCTTTTTCTGGTTCACTACCCTCCAGCGGAACAACGCAGAGCAAATACCTATCTCCTTCCCTTCGGGCTTCTTCTGCCTGAGTCAATGTCATTTTGACTTCCTCATTACCGCTGGTCGCTTTTACCTCCACCAGCCAAATTTGGTTTCCCTCTGGATGGGTTAATTTCAATGTGGCTACACCGCCGATTTCAGCAGAAATCTCGAAATCCGAGCCAATGCCGGTTTTATGCACATTGAATCCTTTATCCTTGAGAATCTCTTTGACTAATTCTTCAACCAATTCTCCCAAGAGTTGATTCTTGTGCACAGTTTCCCTTTGTTTTACATGTTTTTCAACGATATCCGCAAGGTCAGGGTTATCCTGAACTTTGTGTAGCAAGTCAAGGGCAGTTTTTTGGTCTTTGAGAGTAGCACTTGTAAACCGTACCGTATTAGGGTCACTGACTCCGATTGCTAACAAAAGATCGGCAGCCCTCTCACTATTGAGAGAATGCGCTTCTGGCTCTCCTCGGAACAATTTGCCAAGGGATTCCGCATTTGCGCGCGCTTTTCCGCGCTTACCCATTGGCACCCATTTGTTTTCTTGCACTGGTGTCAACCACTCAGCCAAAGGATAACGGTGCTCATTACCACAGTCGGCACATTTCGCTGGCTTGTTTTCTAATGACCCATGCTTAAGCAACCAATCAACCATAAAACACCAAAACAAGCGAGCAAGACGCTGGCTATCAGGCACTCTGGACATGATTCCAATACTATCTTTGGTCAGGAAAGTGATGTTGGTTACAGTAATGTTCTCGGTATCGGTAGGGAAGTGTCTTACTTTGTCTTTATATTTTGTGGAGTCATCCGGGATTGGCTCTACATCCTTTTTGATTCTTTTTATTATGACGCCATTTTTAACAAAGCCTTCCGCATCCAGAGCCTGCCACACATCGGGGTTGGGGACCTCCTCGAAAAAGGCGTTGGCCAACACACAACTTTTTGGGAAAAGGTCCGAATAATGCTGGAGGTCTTCCATCCATGACCGAACGGGGGCAAGGCATGGATATTCCCCATCCTCCTCTTGTACCCGCTGTAGCTTGATAATGTGCTTTTCCCCATTGGCCAGATCTTTTCCCGCAAATGCTGGAAAGTCGATTAAGCGATTCCAGTCTTTATGCCCGGCAATCCACTTGAAAATCCCCACACTTGCTTTTGCGAAATGGTCATCTGGGTCTGCATCACTACGCTTGCGGAGTTCTTCAATGAGTTGATTAATGACAGTCTTATCACTCCATTTTCCAGCGCCATCTTTCTCATCCAGAGAATCAATCCGAATATCACGAAGTTTGCATCGAATGGGCCCCTCGAGCAATTCCGCGATGTCTTTTAATTCTCTCGCCACCCCTGCGTCGCAGTGCAACTCAGAGAGTTTGCGAAGTTGACCATCTTGAGCAAGAACAATACGGCAGCCATCCACCTCCTTACGCAACTCCTCTCGATCAATAAGATCATGAAAGCGGTTTAGCCAATCAATGGGATCAACGCCGAGCTTGAGTCGAAGAATGTTTGCAAGGATTTCTTCCTTGTCAGTATTTCCCTTTTCTCGAATTTCTTTTTCCAGTTCAAGGGCTTTTCCGTCTATTTCTTTTGCAAGTTCTTGACAGTCAAATCCCACACCGAAAGAGTTATCATGTACATCTTTCCAACTTTTGACAGCCTGACACCATCCCACAGCTTCCTTCTGTTTGGGCAGACCTGCATACTTTTCCTGCATGTCATTTAGCAAACCCCACAAGATTTCTACGTTATTATCATCTTTCCTCGCAACGGGCAGTACAGATTCTTTCGGGGATATCGAGTCACCGCCCACCTCGCCAAGAACTACAGCAGTGTCGCAGATTCTTTCTATGAAGTGCTCTCGAATATTATCTCGAAGCGAACTGCTATCAAGCCAGTCTCGTTGAGAAATAAGGGGAATATGAGCCAATGTGTACGCATTGCTCCAACCCTTTGATGCGGCATATTTGAGCAGGCTAACAAGCAACTCACAGGCAACTCCAAAAGCCTGCCAATTTTTACGGTTAACATCTTCATCATTAAACGGCACACCGTCTCTGGTGGGCAACGTGGTAAATTGTCCACTGTTGATAATCACAGGGAAACTGAATTTATCGGTTCCGACCAAAGGAAACTGCAGAAAAAGTCTAGGCGTCTCTTCAACGCCCAAGCACTCTCGAGCGTCACCCACGATCTGTATTGGTATGACAATCGAAGTAGATGTTTCGGCATCTTCCACCAGAATATGACTGTGCTTCGATAGTGTTCCATTCGTCTCTTCCGATACCGTTATCTCCATAATTTTTGGCAAGCCGTTTTCTCGCAGCAACTCTTCGCGCTCAGCTACAGAGAAACTCACAGTTTCGTCGTCAGATTTGAAGTTGATTTTTGAAAATCCTTTATTAAACGTAACTAGAAACTGGGCACTTCGTTTCAATTCTTCAATACCGATTCGAACAGCATTGTTTGCTTCGCTTTCGATAGGGGAATATCGAAACATGGTGGGGACAGTGTTGCCTCGCTTGACTTCAGACAAAGAAGATTTGAATTCTCTCCATGCATGATCCATAAGCTCCTCGAGTTTATCAGGTGAGGAATTAAATTTGCGCTCAAGGAGAAATTTGAAAGACTTGCCATCGTTAGGTTCTCCCGGATGGTTAATGTAGCCAGAAACATGAATTGTCGGAGACAGCAAGTGAGTCGTGATAAAACCAGTGCCGAATTGCCCGGTTGTCCCCGGGTCATCAATTTTTGTTGTACCGCTTTGGATGAGATGGGCTACATTATCCAGCGTGAACCCCTGCCCATCATATTTAAAGACTAAACCCTCAGCAGAGGTATGCTCAATGGAAACACTGAGGCCCCTATCATGGCCGACAGGATCATCCTGTGCAACGGCATAGGGGCTATGCCAAGCGTCCAAGGCATTTTGCAGAAGCTCCCAAATCCATCGCTTGCGCGCTGGCTCAGGATTCTGCATTATGAAAGCAAGATCATTAAAAACCTTGTTTCTCGTGTTGGTTTTATCTGCATTCTGTCGATATTTGTCAAGACCGCCCATGTTGATTTCTCATAGCGTACCGATGGTGCGGCAAGGGCGCATGTCCCATACCCCCATATTGCCTGAAAACAATTTTTGTGCAAATACTAGGGATGCCCTGATTAAAGTAGCAGTACGCAATTCGGCTATTCCTGCACAGGCAGGAATAGCCGATGCAGGGAGGGGCGCGGGCCGTCAGTCTCTGCAATGTGCGCGTTCCGCGCTCTACTTGTGCTGGATTCCTGCTTTCGCAGGAATGGCGAGGAGAAGGCGCGTACTGGGATGCGTTTTTATCAGAGTATCCTTAGTCTTTCGCGGACCTACCGCAGGCGGAAGGCTGAACAAAACCGACTCTTATATCGTTGCCATTAGTAATCGTAGATAGTGTAGCCACCCAAACCGTCAGGACGAGTTGTTTGAATCTGACCATCTGGCCCGTAGGTATTGTAGCCGCCCAAACCGTCAGGGCGAGTTGTTTGAATCTGACCATCTGGCCCGTAGGTATTGTAGCCGCCCAAACCGTCAGGGCGAGTTGTTTGAATCTGACCATTCGGCCCGTAGGTATTATAGCCGCCCAAACCGTCAGGACGAGTTGTTTGAATCTGACCATTCGGCCCGTAGGTATTGTAGCCGCCCAAACCGTCAGGGCGAGTTGTTTGAATCTGGCCATTTGGCCCGTAGATATTGTAGCCGCCAAAACCGTCAGGACGAACATGTGTCTGGGCGTATGCCGTAGTCTGAAATACCAACCCGACAAACATAGCAACGACGACATTCGCGATTTTTCGTTCCATGGGCTTATACCTCATTGTTATGGAATATAGCGCAGAGACGGTAGCACATTTCTTGCAATTGTCAAGGTGTACATGGAGCCTTCTTGGGGCAAAAGATACATCGGTTTCCTGACCATGCATTTGCTACTACTTCCCCCCATCCCCCCCCGCCGCTTCGCCGCCCTGCAACAGCACCGTAGAAGTGGGAAAGGCGCATTCCGCCCCGCACTCCTCAATGATCTCCAGCACTTTGAGCAATACGTCCTGCTTTACCTCGTGGTACTTGATCCAGTTCGTGGTGCGGGTAAAGACGTAGATGAAGAAGTCCAGGGAGGAGGGCGCGAAGGCGTTGAGGTTGACGATGGTGGTCTGCGTGGGATCGATCTCGGGATGCGTCTTCAGCATCTCCTTCACTTTGCGCACGATCTCGGCGACCCGGCCCGCGTCTTCGTAGCGCACGCCGATGGTCTCGTAGATTCGGCGGTGCGTCATCCGGGAGGGGTTCTCCACCGCGTTGGCAATGAACACGGTGTTGGGGACGTACAGCAGGCGCTTGTCGAAGGTGCGGATGTGCGTGGTGCGCCAGCGGATCTTTTCCACGGTGCCCTCCAGTCCCTGAGACTCGCAAAGGATCCAGTCGCCCACCTCGAAAGGGCGGTCCAGATAGATGATGAAACTGCCGAACACGTTCGAGATGATGTCCTTCGCCGCCAGGCCGACGACGATGCCGCCGATGCCGCCGAAAGCGAGGACGTTGGTCAGATTGATGCCGATTTGCTCCAGGCATATGAGGGCGATGACTACGATCACAAGGATGCGCAGGGCCCGGGCGCCGATGTCCACTACGCGGCGCACCCGTTGCGCCTGGCGGCCCTCGCGGCGCGCCAGCCGCGCCAGCGCCAGCCGCTTCAGCCGGTTTACCAGCAGGATCAGGAACAGGGCCATGACGGCGACCGTTCCGAAGTCGAATACGGGCTCTAATTTTGCCTGCAGGGACAAGTCCAGTCCGCGGTCCAGCGACCAGGCGCTCAGGAACAGCGCGATCAGGAAGGCGACTCCCAGGCCCGGCTTGCGCGTGGCGTAGAGCAGTATCGCCAGGTAGTGGTTGCCGAGGGCTTCCATCTTGGCTCGCAACCGCTTGCTGCCCCATAGCCAGGCGAAGGCCAGCAGTGCGCTGCCTGCGCCAATCAGCGCCAGTTCTACCAGGATGCGAACCGCTGTCATCGTTTCCATGGGCATCTTCCCTACTCCTTGCTCTTTGCTCTTTCCGTTATGAGGACGCGGCCCCGGCCGTCTCCGTTTCTTGCGGCGCCGCCGCTTCCGCCTCCCGGCGCAGCACTGCCAGTGCCGCCCGCGCCCTGCGCCAGCGCGGGCAATTGCGCGGGAAGCCGCTGTCCCGGACGCCGCCCGCGCCCCGCAGGGCATCGAGTTTGCGCGCCGCCAGCAGCCACTCCTGCGGGCGCAACCGGTCCACAAGCCGCTCCACTTGCTGCCGGCGGTTGCACAACAGCACCAGGTCGCAGCCGGCCTCGCGGCAGGCGACGAAGCGATCCGCATGGTCGGCCACGACGGCGGCCGCCTCCATGCCGATGTCGTCGCTGAGCACCGTTCCCTGAAATCCCAGCCGCCCCTTCAGTATGTCCCGGATCCAGGCGGCGGAGTAGAGGGCCGGGCCTTCGCAGACGGCCGGGTACGTGACCAGGCCCATCATCACGCCCTCGATCCCCTCGCGTATGGCCGCCGCGAAGGGGCGCAGATCCGAGTCGCGGATGCGCGAATACTCCCTGGGATCCGTGCAGCGCTCCCGGTGCGTGTCGCCGGCCACGGCGCCGTGACCGGGGAAGTGCTTGGCTACGGCGGCCATGCCCGCCTGCCGCAGGCCGTGCCGGCAGGCGCGTCCCAGGCGGCAGACGATGTCGGGGTCGCGGTGGAAGGCGCGGTCGCCGATGACGCTGCGGTTGCCGCCCAGATCCAGGACGGGCGTCAGGCTGAGGTCCAGGCCGGCGGCGGCGATCTCCGCGGCCATCAGCCAGGCGATGTCCGCGGCGAGCCGCAACGCGCGCTCCGGACGCCGTTCGTAGCTCCGGCCCAGCAGGCCGAAGGCGGGCAGCGGCGCAAAGCCGTGCCGCAAGCGCTGCACCCGCCCGCCTTCCTGGTCCGCCATCACCAGCAGGGCGGGGCTCTTCAGGCGCCGCACGGCGCGCGCCAGCGCCGTGACCTGGCGGCGGGATTCCTGGTTGCGCGCAAACAGCAGCACGCCGCCGACCAGGGGGTGGCGCAGCAACTCGGCGTCTTCCGGCGTCAGGCGGGTCCCCGGCAGATCGACGACCAGCGGGCCGGCCGCTGGCGCGCCGCCCTTTCCTTTCATCCGCCGTTCCCCTGCCGCCGCCCGCCCAGGGCGTCGCGCGCGGCGTCGCCCAGGAGGTTCACCGACAGCACCAGGGCCAGGATCGTCAATCCGGGGGCCAGGACGATATGCGGCGCGACCAGCATGTGCCTCGAGCCTTCCAGGATCATCGAACCCAGGGAGGCGCCGGGCGGCTGCACGCCCAGCCCCAGGAAGGACAGCGTGGACTCGGCGATCACGATGCCGGCGATCTCGTAGGGCAGCTGCACGCTGAGCACGGAGAACAGCAGGGGCAGCACGTGGCGGCCCAGAATGGCCGGCGGCGGCGTCCCCAGGGCGCGGGCGGCCTCGACATGGCCCAGTTGCTTGAGCGCCAGCGTCTGCGCCCGGCTCAGCCGCGCGAAGGCCACCCAGCCGCCGGCGCTGAGGGCCAGCACGGCGTTGCCCGGTCCCGGCCCCAGGAAGCCGGCCAGCGCAATGGCCAGCAGGATGCCGGGAAAGGCCAGCACCACGTCCATCAGGAAGACGGCAGCGCGGTCCCATATGCCTCCGAGCAGGGCGCCGCACATGCCGAGGGGGACGCCGATCAGGAAGGACAGGCTGACCACCAGCAGGGCGATCGCCAGGGAATTGCGGGCGCCGACGATCAGCCGGTCGAGCACGGGGCGGCCCAGTTCGTCGCAGCCCAGCCAGTGCTCGAGGGTGGGCGGGCGCGCGATCCGCGCCAGATCGATCTCGTTGGGCGCGATCGGCAGCAGCAGCGACAGCACCGAGACCAGCAGCCACAGGCCCACGACCAGCAGCGGAATGCGCTTCACGGCCGTTCTTCCGCCTCCAGCCGGATGCGGGGATCCAGGGCGCAATAGACCAGGTCGGTCAGCAGGTTGATGCCCACATAGACCGTGCCGATCAGGAGGACGCAGCCCTGGATCACCGGGTAGTCCCGGCTGCGGATCGCCTCGAACATCAGTTGCCCGACCCCCGGCCAGGAAAAGATATGCTCGGTTACCACGGCCCCCGTCAGCAGGGCGCCCGTATGCAGCCCGACGATTGTGATCGCCGGCAGCAGCGCGTTGCTCAGGGCGTGTCCCAGCACCACCCGCCAGGGCGGCAGTCCCCGCGCCCGGGCCGCGCGCACGTAATCCGTTTCCAGGACATCAATCAGGCTGCCGCGCACCATGCGCATCTGCAGCGCGACCATCGCCGTGCCCAGGGTCAGGGCGGGCAGCACCAGCGCTCCCGGCCCGCCCATGCCGCCCACCGGGAACCAGCCCAGGCGGTAGGCAAAGACGAGGATCAGCAGCGGCCCCAGCCAGAAGTTCGGCAGCGACAGCCCCAGCAACGCGCAGGCCGTCGCGCCGCGGTCCCAGGCGCTGCCGCGTTTGAGTGCCGCCAGGACGCCCAGGGCCAGCGACAGCAGCGCGGCGAAGGCCAGCGTGGCGGCGGCCAGGAGCAGGGTGGCCGGGATGCTGTCGGCCAGCAGGTCGCTCACGCGCCGCCCGGAATGCAGCGAGGCGCCGAGGTCGAGGACGGCCAGCCGCCGCAGGTACAGCCACCACTGGGCGAGCAGGGGGCGGTCCAGGCCCATGGCCTCCGCCATCGCCTGGCGTTCCATGGGCGTCGCCGATTCTCCGGCCATGATCTCCACCGGGTCGCCGGGGATGACGCGGCTCAGCGCAAAGACGACGGCGGTGACGCCGATGACGACCAGCAGGGCCCCCGCCAGCCGGGAATACAGATAGCGCAGCATGGTTGTTGCAGCCGCAGGGCCGGGACCGCCGCCCCCGGGGTCGCGAAGCCTCCGTACAGATCCAGGAAAAGGACGCAGGCTACATGATACAATGGCGCCATGTTGCGCGCAGTCGTCGAGTGGACTGTCCGTGCGCTGGGTTTGGCGCTTCTACTGGTGGGGCTGGTGGGCGGATATCGCGCGCTGGGGGAGTTCTGGCGCCTGTATCAGGAGCCGGACCGCATCGAGAGGGTCGCCCAGGCGGTGGAGGAGGCCTCGCACATAGACCGTTCCCTGGCCGCCGCGGTGCAGGGCGTGTTGCGCGACGGCGATCAGGATGCCGCCGCCACGGCCCCGGCGGAGGAGCCGCCCGCCATCCGCATCTCTTATTACGTCGCCTGGGTTATCGTGCTGCTGCTGCTTTCGATGTTCGCCAATATCGCTTTACTGGCGGTGCGCGCCGGGGGTTACCTGGCGCTGCACGAACTGCGGTCGCGG
>JAPPPX010000126.1:10188-51483 GCA_028817305.1 Gammaproteobacteria bacterium
CCTTGGTGGCCACGTTGCCGACGGTGGCCACCGATTGCGCCGCCGCCCGCGCCTTATCGTCTGCCGCGCCCGCGTCCCGGAGCGCGTCCAACAGTTCCATGTTCGCCTGTGTCATGGTTCCGTTCCTCTGCGTTGTCGTCCGCCGCCGCGCCTACCACGGCAACCGCAACGCAACGAAGGCCAACAGCGCATACTGAGGGAAAATCATCCCGACCACCCACCGGATCAAGCGCGATTCCATGGCGGCCATATCCGCCCGGACCGCAGCCATCTCCGCCCGGATCCCAGATTCCATGGCGGCCATATCCGCCCGTACCGCCGTTATATCTTCCTTGGTGGCCACGTTGCCGACGGTGGCCACCGATTGCGCCGCCGCCCGCGCCTTATCGTCCGCCGCGCCCGCGTCCCGGAGCGCGTCCAACAGTTCCATGTTCGCTTGTGTCATGTTCTGATCCTCCGTGTCATAGCCTACCTTCCGTGGTTACCCGGCGATTATACCCGCATCACGGCAGGAAAACGACCGCGGCGCGGCCTGGGGCAGGCTTTACCTCTCAGGCGTTGCCGTCGTCCGGCGGCGCCCGCGGGCGCAGTTCGCGCAGCGCGAAGCGGCCCCTGGCGCGGCAGGCGCCCGCCGCGCGCTACTGTTCGCGGATCCGCACCGGCGTGCCCACCGTCACGGCCGCGTACAGCGCCAGCAGGTCGGCGTTGCGCATGCGGATGCAGCCGCGCGAGCCCGGTACGCCCATGGCGGCGCCGTCCGGCGCGCCGTGGATGTAAATCATGCGCCGGTAGGTGTCCACGTCCCCGTCCCGGTTGAATCCGGTCTCCAGGCCTGCCAGCCGCAGGATGCGGGTCAGGATCCAGTCCCGCCCCGGGTGCCTGCGCCCCAACTCCGCGCTGTAGATCTCGCCGGTGGGCTCGCGTCCCACAAACACGGCGTTGGGCGGGCAGCCGTCGCCGATCTTCTGGACGATCTCGTGCCTGCCGCGGGGCGTGCGCTCGCTGTCGCACCGTTCGCCGGCGCCCTTCACGGAGGTGGAGACGGGATATTCCGCGATCAATCTGTCCCGTTCGCGCAGCAGCAGCCGCTGCCGGTCCAGAAAGATCTCGACCGCGGGCCCGGTCCCCGTCTCCGCGCCTTGCTTCATCGCTTCATCGCCGATCTGCGCGCGGTTCCCGGCGCACCGACGCCAGGCCGTCGTAACTGCCGTCGCGGTCCAGCCGGTAGCCGGCGATCTCGCTGCGCCGGACCAGGATGTGGGACTCGTACCACAGGGGCACGTAGGGCAACCGTTCGTGCAGTCGTTCTTGCAGCCGGCGGTAGAGCGGCAGTTGTTCGGCGGCGCGCTGCGAGCGCTCGGCCTGCTCGATCAGCGCATCCACGCGCGGGTCGTTCAGGCGGCCGCGGTTGGCGCCCGCCGGCGGCATGGAGTCGCTGTGGAAGGCGTAGCGGTAGAAGTCGGGCATCTTGAGCCCCACCCAGGAAAGGCTGTACAACTGGAAGCGCCCCGCCGTGATGTCGCCGTAGAAACTGCCCCAGTCGTGGGGCAGGATGCGCACTTCGATCCCCACCTGCGCCAATTGGTGCTGGATCGCCGTGGCCAGCCGGATGCGGAAGGGGTCGCTGGAGGTTTTGTACACCAGTTTCGGGGGCCGCGCCGCGGAATACCCCGCCTCCCGGACCAGGCGCCGCGCCCGCTCCGGGTCGTAGCGGTATTCGGGCAGCAGGGGATGCGCCAGCCAGTGATCGGCGGGCATGGCCGTGCTGGCCTTGCGCGCCTCGCCGTGCATAAGGTGGCGCACAATGGCGTCGCGATCGATGGCGTGGGCGATCGCCTGGCGGATGCGGGCCGCGCCGGCCACCGGGTCCTCCAGGTTGAAGCCCAGGTAGGTAAAGACGTTCCCCGGCGCGCTCTCGCTGTGCAGGTCCTGCTGTCGTTGCAACCAGGGGCGCAGGGAGTAGGGCATGTTGCCTTGCAGCAGGTCCAGCTCGCGGCGCGCCAGCTTCAATGCCCGCACCACCGGTTCCCGCACCGGCACCAGCTCGATCCGCTGGCCGTCCGCCACCCGCAACAGCGATACCCCGCCTTCTTCCGTGCGCGCCACAAAGCGCAGGGGGCCGCTGCCCACCGGGCGTTCGTGGAAGGGATGGTCGTCGGCCAGCAGCGCCCGCGGCAGGATCCCCACCGTGAGCAAACCGGGGAAAAAAGGCTCCTCGCGGGAGAGGAAGAAATCAATTCGGTCGGCGTCTGGCGCCTCGATGCGCTCGATGGCGGACAGGGTGCCTGCCAGGGGCGAGCGGCCGCGCCGTTCCCGGATGGAGTCGTAGGTGGCCTTGACGTCGCCCGCGACCAGGCGGGTGCCGTCGTGGAAGCGCCGCCCCTCGCCCTGGCGCAGGGCGAAGCGGTAGTGTCGGGGACCCAGGCGGCGCCAGTCCGCCAGCGCCGGCACCACCCGGTATGTTTCGTCGAAGTCCACCAGCGAGCGGTACAGCAGGCGGCAGATGCGGTAGGAGATGGCGTCGCTGGCCTGGCGCGGGTCCAGCGTGGTCGGCGGCAGGGGCAGGCCGAAGCGGATCGTTTCCCCGTCGGGAGGCGCGGAGCAGCCGGCCGGCGCCAGCAGCGCGAACAGAAGACAGAGGCAGGAGAGGGCGCCTTGATTCCGCCCGCTCCCGGTGTTACTCGGGCGCGGGCCAGTTTTCACGGAACCGCCGCAGGTGCTCCCCGTCGCTTTCTTTCAGCAGCTTCCGCACCCGCTTGATTTCCTCCTCGTAACGCCGGTCGGACAGCAGGCCGCGCATGAGGTCGTAGCGCAGGTAGATCAGGTAGGTCAGCAGCGCGTCAATCTCGCAATACTGCCGGATCGCGTCCATGTCGCCCTCCAGGTAGCGTCGCCAGATCTCGTCGCCCTGCAGTCCGTACTTGCCGGGCAGCCCCAGCAGCCGCGCCGTCTCTTCCAGGGTGGCGCTGGCGCGCAACTGGTGGCCCGCCAGCATATCCATCAGGTCCGTGTGGCGCCCGTGGTAGCGGTTGCGGTAGTTGTTCCAGCGGAAATCGTTGTGCAGGCGCCCGGTGTCCCAGTAGGTCGGCGCGCTGACTCCGTGCCGCAGGCAGCGGTAGTGCAGCACGGGCAGGTCGAAGCCGTGCCCGTTCCAGGAGACCAGGTCGGGCTTGAACTGTTCAATGCCTTCAAAGAAACGCAGCAGCAATTCCCGCTCCGGCGTCTCCGGTTCGCCGATGGACCACAGCCGCAGTCGGTCGCGGTTGCGCAGCACCATCGAGATCGCGATCACCCGGTGCAGGGGGTGGCTCAGGAAATCGCTGCCGCCGCGGCTCTGCTGGCGGCGCTGGCTGAAGAGGATCTCCGCGACGTCCGAGTCGGGCGCGTCCTCCAGACCGTGGAGCCGCCGGCCCAATTCCACATCGGGGATGGTCTCGATATCGAAGGCGAGTACGTCGCGCAATGGAGGTCTCCGGGCGCCCTAAGCTTGCCGGCGCGAAAACAGGCCGGTAGAGAGATAGCGGTCGCCGCGGTCGCAGACGATTGCCACGATTAAGGCGTCTTGCAGCGTTTTCGCCAGCTCCAGGGCGGCATGGACGCAGCCGCCGGAGGAGATCCCGGCGAAGATGCCTTCTTCCGCCCCCAGACGCAGGGTCATCGCCTCCGATTCCTCGCGGCTTACCTGAAGCAGGCGATCCACCCGCGCGGGGTCGTAGATTTTCGGCAGGTATTCCCTGGGCCAGCAGCGGATGCCGGGGATGCAACTGCCCGCTTTGGGTTGTACGCCGACGATGGCGATCCCGGGGTCCTGCTCTTTCAAGTAGCGTCCCGCGCCCATGATGGTCCCGGTCGTGCCCATGGAGCTCACGAAGTGCGTCACCCGCCCGCCCGTGTCGCGCCAAATCTCCGGGCCGGTGCCCTCGTAATGCGCCCGCGGATTGTCCGGGTTGGCGAACTGGTCCAGCAGCCGCCCTTCCCCCCGCGCCGCCATTTCCCGGGCCCGGTCAATGGCCGCTTCCATGCTGCCTGCCTCGGGGGTCAGCACGATCTCGGCGCCGAATGCCTGCATCGCGGCGCGGCGTTCCAGGCTCATGTTTTCCGGCATCACCAGTTTCATCCGGTAGCCCCGCATGGCCGCCGCCATGGCCAGGGCGATGCCGGTGTTGCCGCTGGTAGGTTCGACCAGGGCGTCGCCGGGGCGGATCTCGCCGCGCCGCTCCGCCCCCCGGAGCATGCCGATCGCGGGCCGGTCCTTGACCGAGCCGGCGGGGTTCTGTCCCTCCATCTTGACCAGGACCGTGCTTTGCAGCCCCTTGGTTAGCCGGCACAGCCGCACCAGCGGCGTATTGCCGATCAAGTCCTCCGATACCTGGAATTGCGGCAGGGCGGCGCGGCTTTTGGCCCCGGGGGCGCTCACAGCGGCACTGCCGGCGGCTTACGGAAGCGGGGCAGGGAAGAGTCGCGCCGCAACTCCCGCGACAATTCCAGCGCGTCCTCGCGGTTGCCGTTTGCCGCCGGGTAATAATTTTCCCGCAGGCGCACCGCGCGGAACCCGGCGCTGCGGTACAGGCCGAGGGCGGCCGTGTTCGAGAGCCGGGTCTCAAGAATAATCCGGCAGGCGCGCCGGCTGGCGGCGACGGACAGCAGGTTCAGCAGCATGGTGCGCCCCAGGCCGCCGCGCCGCACCGCGAGGCGGATGCACAGATTCAGGACATGCGCCTCGTTGCCCGTTACCGCCATGATGCCGTAGCCGTCCAGCTGCCCCCGGCATTCCATGAGCCAGCAACAGTATCCCGCCTGCAGGCAGGAGAGGAAGTTTTTCCGCGTCCACGGGAAGCGGTAGGAGTCCCGCTCGATTTCCAGCACTCGTTCCAGGTCGTCCTCGGTCATGAGGCGGAAACGGTGAACGAGGGCCTCGGCGATCGCGCTCATATCGCGCTCATGGGTTGCGTTCAAACCTCCTTGCAGATCTGCACCGCGAACAGCAGGTCCTGCCATGCCTTGCGCTTTTCGTGCGGGGCGCGCAACAGATAGGCGGGATGGTAAGTCACTACCACGGGGATCCCAAGCCCGGGCAACTCGTGCCGCTGGCCGCGCAGGCGCCCGATGGGCGTATCGCTTTGCAACAGCGCCTGCGCGGCCACCCGGCCCATCGCCAGCACGATGCGCGGGGCGACCAGGCGGATCTGACGCTCCAGGTACGGCATGCACTGCGCCTTTTCCTCCGGGCGCGGGTCGCGGTTTCGGGGCGGCCTGCACTTGAGGATGTTGGCGATATAGACCTCCTCGCGGCGCAGATCTATGGCCGCCAGCATGGCGTTCAGCAGCTTCCCGGCGCGGCCGACGAAAGGCTCGCCCTGGCGGTCCTCCTCGGCCCCGGGCGCCTCGCCGACGACCAACCAGTCGGCGTCTGCGGCGCCGACGCCGAACACGGTCTGCGTCCGCCCTTCGTGCAGCGGGCAGCGGCGGCACTGCGCCACCTCCTTGCCCAGGGCGGCCAGCGCGGCGGCCGCCTTCGCATTAGTCGCGGCCCCCGTCGCAGGTCTTGTCGCGGGCCTTGCCTCTGTCGCCGGCGCGGCGGCGGCCGCCTCCCCTGGCCCCGCCGCCGCCCCGCGTCCGCCGTCCCGGCGCAAGCGCCATACCCGGATGCCCATCTCCGCCAGGCACCGCTTCTGCATCGCCGACAGGTTCATACCGATGCTGCCGCCTGCGGGTGGATGCGGATGGCGCCGTCCAGGATCTTGTTCAAGGCGTTGATGTACGCCTTGGCGGAGGCGACCACGATGTCCGTATCCGCCCCATGGCCGTTCACGATCCGCCCGTCTTTGGAGAGCCGGACGGTTACCTCGCCCTGCGCGTCGGTGCCGGTGGTGATGTTGTTGACCGAGTACAGCTGCAGGTCGCAGCCCGACTCGACGATGCCCTCCACCGCCTTCAAAGTGGCGTCCACCGCGCCGCTGCCCCGCGCCGTCATCTTGCGCTCCGTTCCGTCCACGCGCAGGGTCACCGACGCTGTCGGCGTCTCGCCGATCTCCAGTTGCGCGCGCAGCTGCAACAGCCGGATGCGCTCCATCGAAGTCCTTTGGATCGCATCCGATACCAGCGCCTGCAAGTCCTCGTCGTAGATCTCGTGCTTGCGGTCGGCGAGCTGCTTGAAGCGGGTAAAGACCGTGTTCAAGTCCTCTTCGGAGTCCAGGTCCAGTCCCAATTCCACCAGCCGGGCGCGGAGCGCGTTTCTGCCGGAATGCTTCCCCAGCACGATGCGGCTGGTGCCGAAGCCCACGTCCTCCGGGCGGAGGATCTCGTAAGTGCCGCGGTGCTTGAGTACGCCGTCCTGATGGATGCCCGCCTCGTGGGCGAAGGCATTCGCCCCCACGATCGCCTTGTTGGGCTGCACCGGGAAGCCGGTTACGTTGGACACCAGCCGTGAGCAATGGACGATCTGCGTGGCGTCTATGCCGCTGTCGCAGGCGAACACGTCGCGCCGGGTGCGCACCGTCATGACCACTTCTTCCAGCGCCGCGTTGCCCGCTCGTTCGCCCAGGCCGTTGACGGTGCACTCTACCTGGCGCGCGCCGTGCAGCACGGCGGCGAGGGAGTTGGCCACGGCCAGCCCCAGGTCGTTGTGGCAATGCACCGAGAACACCGCCTGGTCGGCGTTCGGGACCCGTTCCCGCAGCTTCCCGATCAGCGCCCCGAACTGGTGCGGCAGGTTGTAGCCCACCGTGTCCGGGATGTTGACGGTGCGGGCGCCGGCAGCGATGACCGCCTCCACCACTTGGCACAGAAAATCGAAGTCGGAGCGCCCGGCATCCTCGGGGGAGAACTCCACGTCGTCGGTGTGCTGCCGGGCCAGCCGCACGGCTTGCACGGCCCGCTCCAACACCTGCTCCGGCGTCATCTGCAGTTTGACCCGCATGTGCAGGGGAGAGGTGGCGATGAAGGTATGGATGCGCGAACGGGCGGCCCCTTGCAGCGTTTCCGCCGCCACTTCCAGGTCTTTTTCCACCGCCCTGGCCAGGGCGCAGACCGTGCTGTTTTTCACGCTCCCGGCGATGGCCCGCACCGCCTCGGCATCGCCGGGGCTGGCCACGGGAAACCCCGCCTCGATCACGTCCACCCGCATATGCTCCAGCGCCTTGGCGATCTGCAACTTCTCCTCGCGGGTCATGGAGGCGCCCGGGCTCTGTTCTCCGTCCCGCAGCGTAGTGTCGAATACGATCAGTCTGTCCTCGTTCAAGTTCCTTCTCCCAACTTCGTTCTCCGGAGACTCGTTTTCCGGAGAGCGTCCGGGGCCTTCGCCCCGGGGCGATAGTTTACTGCCCCGCCCGGCGCCCGGCGCGCGCGGGCGCCCTCAAGCCATTCCGGGGGCCATGCCCGGCGGGGTGCGTAAAGATTATGTGTGGAATCGGGTTGCCCTGTCAGGGCAACAGCAGGGGCGGGAACGGCCAGACCTGGACGCGGTCTGCCGTCCGCAACGACAACAAAAGACATGCGCGAGTAGCGTACATGCCCTCTACTATACCCACTCCCCGCGCCCAACGCAACGATTCCCGGCAGCGGTCGCGCCGACGCGAGACCGGCCGGTTCCCATCGGTCGCGGGCTGTGCTACATAAGCCGGAGCCGGCCATGGCATCCCTTCGCGCGAAAGCCCCGAACCTGGCGCAGGCCAGGCGGCTGCAACGGGAGTTGCGCGCCGCGGTCCGCACCGACGACGACTTCGGCCCGGTGCGCGCCGTGGCCGGGACCGACGTGGGCTTCGCCGACGGCGGCAGCACCGCCCGCGGCGCCGTCGTGTTGCTGTCTTTCCCCGGGCTCGAGATCCTGGAGCGGGCTCTGGTCGCGCGCCCGGTGGATTTCCCCTACATCCCGGGCTACCTCTCCTTCCGCGAGTTGCCGGTGCTGCTGGACGCCATGGCCCGGCTGCGCCGCGCCCCGGACCTGGTGCTCTGCGACGGCCAGGGCCTCGCCCATCCGCGGCGCTTCGGCATCGCCTGCCACCTCGGCGTCGCTACCGGCCTGCCGAGCGTCGGCGTCGCCAAATCCCGGCTGGTCGGCAGTTACCGCGAACCGGCCAGGGCCAAGGGCAGCGCCAGCCCGTTGCTGCACGACGGCGAACGCATCGGCACCGTGTTGCGCAGCCGCGCCGGCGTCAGCCCCCTGTTCGTATCCGGCGGTCACCGGGTGTCGCTGGCCGCCGCCGAGCGCTACACCCTGGCCTGCTGTACCCGCTACCGCCTCCCGGAGACCACCCGCGCCGCCCACCGGCTGGCCTCCGGCTGGCGCCGCCCCGGGCATGGCGCCTCGTAGCGCCCCGTAGTGCCCTGAAGCGCCCGCTCAGCCGCGCAGCAGCCGGAACTGCTCGAACAGTACCAGCGCGCCCCAGACCAGCGCCGCGACCATGATTGCCGAGCCCACCCAATGGGCCGCCAGGGCAATTTCGCGACAGTGAAACAGCAAGCCCGTTTCCGTCAGCAGGTACTCCCAGTCGTGGGCCCCGTAGGGCGAGGTATGGCCGTAGTTGCCGCCCAGCAGGGGCAGGTCGCCGTGGATGGCGTCGTTGATGTACGGGGTCATGTCCACGAAGCTTTGGCCGAGCCACCAGCCGCACATGGCCGCGCCGAAGGTATTGCTGTGCTTCAGCAGAAACACGCCCAGGCAGATCGCCGGCATGAGCAATTGGCCCAGGCTGCCGCCCGCCGAGGCGATGAAATCGTTGCCCAGTATGGCGAAAATGGTGTGGCCCGCCTCGTGAAAGGGCAGGTGCACAAGGTGCATGAAAAGCTCGGTTCCCGTCCTGTCCTCAATGGGCGTGGCCATCATGCGCAGCCCCTCGAAGGCCAGGAACGCGAGCAGCGCCGCCCGGCAGAAAACGAAGCCGGCGATTTGCTGTCCGCTGCCGGGGAACAGAAGGATATCCTTTATGCCGGCCGTCGCGTTTTCGTCGAACTCGACCGGGTCTTCGCTCTCTATGCCGGCCTTTTTCTGGGCGCGGCGCTTCTGGTAGTACTCGTGAAATTTGATGCCGCACTGTTGGCAGGTCGGCCTGTAGCCGATCCGCTCGAACTGGCATCGGGGGCATTGCATGAGGATTGCGCGTCGCGTTTCGTCGTCGGGATGCAGGCGCTAGTGTACATAGCTGCCGCCGTCCGGCCAAGGCCGTGTATGGGGCTTTCAGTGTCCGGGCGGGGTCTCTCTACGTGTACATCCGCGGGGGCATCTGTACAGGCATCTAAGGGGGTTGAAAAAGGGGGGGGGTTGACAAGCGGGGAGTACTGCCTTCTAATGGCAGGCATGGGCTGAGAGGTTGTTGCTTTGTTCTCGCTTAGGAGGTCATGCGAGGAGGTCATGATGAGACATCGCTTCTACACCTTTGACACTTTGAATACCTTTGCATGCGCCCGGCGGGCTCCCGTCGGCGAGGCGCATTCCCCTTCTTTGGTCTTAAGTCGTTGTCAGGCGCCGGTTTTGCGCGTTGCCGCAACGGCTTTGCTGTTTGTCGCCGGCGCGGCGAATGCCTATAAGGAAGTGGATGTGGCGGGGGGCGGCTCGATTCAGGGCAAGGTCGTGTTTAACGGCACGGTTCCGATGAAGACGATCATCCCGACCAAGGATGCCGAGATCTGCGGCGCGAAGCGCAAGGAACCGCAGATTCTGGTCACCGAAGACAAGAGCGTGCGGCAGGCAGTGGTTTATCTCAAGGGCGTCAAGGAGGGGAAAGCCTGGGGCGATGCCACCGCCAAGCCGGTGTTGGACCAGAAGGCTTGCCGCTTCGAACCGAAGGTCCAGATTATGCCGCGGGGCGATATTGATATCGTCAACTCGGACCCGGTGTTGCACAATACGCATGGCTACTATGGCCGGCGCACGGCGTTTAACCTGGCCTTGCCGAACGAAGGTCAAACCATCACCAGACAGCTGAAAAAGCCCGGCATCGTCAAGGTGGATTGCGATGCCCACGGCTGGATGCTGGCCCATATTTACGTCGCCGACAATCCCTATTACGCCCTCAGCGGCGAGGACGGCACGTTCAATATCACCGATGTTCCGCCGGGCGACTATACCCTGGTCGTCTGGCAACGTTTGACGGGAGCGACCGAGACCGCCGTGAAGGTGGAAGCCGAGCAAGCGGCCGAGGTCGTCGTGGAGTTGAAGAAGTAAGCGGCAGGCCTCCTCTTGGAGGTCATGCGGAAAGAATAGTTAGGAGGTATTTCGTCATGAGCGAGTTGGATGATGTTCGTCGCACGATGCATCGGGAGTTGAACGCTCCAGGCAAGCGCCCCGATGCAACCACCCGGATTACCCGCCGGACTTTTCTGCGAAGGTCTATAGTCGGCGGCACTGCCGTGGGCGCCGCGGCCTACGGCTGGTTCCCGCTGATCAACACGATAGATGTCGCTTCGGCGGCGGTGTCCGAGCCGTTTCGCTTCGCCTGGATCTCCGATACCCATCTTTATCCGGCCGATGTGAACACGCGGTTCGTTGACAAAACGAAGCGCGCGATCGAAGAGGTGCAGGCCATGAATCCGCCGGTGGATTTCATGATCTTCGGCGGCGACCTGGCGCAACGCGGCGACCCGGTGGAGTTGGAACTGGGCAAGCAGCTGCTGAAGGAGTTGAAGGTCGAGCAGCTGTTCATTCCCGGCGAGCATGACTGGTACCTGGACCTGGGCAAGAAGTGGGAGAAGGATTTCGGCAAGTCGCCCTGGAAGAAGGACCACAAGGGCGTGCGCCTGATCGGTCTCAACACCGTCGGCCAAGCGCCGGATTACTGGTCGGTCAAGAAGATGAGCCCGAAGGAGCGCATGGCTCACATGGAGGTGCTGGACGGTACCGTGGCCGGCCCCTGGTCCGGACTGGGACCCAAGCAGTTGCAGTGGTTGCAGAAAGCCGTCTCCGACTGGCCGAAGGGCGATCCGATGATCCTGTTCACCCATAATCCGCTCTACGAGTACTATCCGCCGTGGAACTTCTGGGTGCGGGACTGGCGCGAGGTGCACGAGATCCTCGACGGCTACACCAACGTTACCAATATCCACGGTCACGTTCACCAGGTGCTGTACAACGAGATCGGCAGCATGCGCTCGATCGGCATGTTGGCGACCTCCTGGCCGTGGCCTTACGCGCCGGAGGGCGTGCCCGCGCTGACCAAGCCCATGCTCCGGGTCGATCCCGGCGATCACTTCGACGGCGTCGGCTGGTCTCTGATCGGCATGGATACCAACGGCAAGGCGGCCAACACCTACAAGATGTGGCGCAAGGCGGAGCATATCTTTGCCGAGGCGACGGCCGATTCCGGAACTGGCGACAATGACAATCAGATCTTGAGTCGGCGCATCGCTGACAAGATGTGGCCTTACAAGTAAGGAGGGGCGAGCGATGAAAAGCAAACACAAATCTTACTTGCTTTCGGTTCTGAGCGGTGCGCTGGCATTGGGTCTGGTCATGAGCGCCAATGTCGTGATGGCTCACAAGGAAAAGCACACGACCGAGCAGTTGCAGGCTTTTGAAGAGGAGTTCATGGCGCAAGTGCGGCTCGGCGACCTGCTCTGGCACGGCGACGCGGCTTCCCAGAAGGAGTTGGGGATCAACCTGTCCAACTCGGGGGCGGCCTGTGCGATGTGCCACCCGGATACTGCCGATGCGCATCCGCAGGGCTATCCGAAGTTTCAGGAGCAGATGGGCGAGTTCGCGACGTTCCGCGACATGGTCAACTGGTGCATCGAAAAGCCTCAAGAGGGCGAGAAGATCGATCCGGACGGCCCGGCCATGAAGGCGTTGGAAGCCTACGCCTACTGGGCCAACCGCGGCTCCAAGCTCGAACCGGGGCGGCACTGAGGGGGTGTCGCTGACTCTGCCGAGCGGGCGCTTCTTTTGAAGGGGGCGCTCGCTCTGTAGAGAGCGGACGACAGGTAAGAACTCTGGGGGGCATCTTCGGAAGCCCTCCGTGTTCGGCGGTCTGTCGGCCCGGTCGGTTGAGAAGATGGTTCCAGGCGTCGTGAGGCGGCGCAGGAAGTCTTCAGCGATGCGAACGACGATAAGCAAGAACGAGGCAGGCATGGGGAGATGGCAAGCACAGCAGAAAGCATAGCGGGCGGTAGCGGCAGCAGCATCAACTACGATGAGATCACCGACTACAAGCTAATTCGGCAGTGGCTGTTATGGGGCGTCGTCTGGCTGATGTTCGCCCCTTCGGTCGGGATCACCATCTCGACCATGTTCAATTTCCCGGAATACCTGGGCCAGAATGAATACCTCACTTTTGGCCGCTTGCGCCCCATGCATGTCAACGGGGTGATATTCGGGGCATTCTCGACCTTGTTCGTGGGCCTGGTGTTCTACCTGTTGCCGCGCCTGACCGGCACCGCGGTTTACAAGGCGCACTGGGGTTACCCGCTGTTGTGGCTGTGGAACGCCGCGCTGGTGGTCGGCATGATCTCGCTTCTGCTGGGATACAACCAGGGCCTGGAGGCTGGCGAGTTGCCGTTGATCCCGGACATCATGTTCTTCACGGCGGTCGCGATCATGACCTTCCAGGTCATCATGACGGTCGCCAAGCGGGTGATCCGGCCGATGTACGTCGCGCTGTGGTACCTGGTGGCGGCGCTGGTCTGGACCGTCGCCAACTTGCTGCTCGGCTTCGTGATTCCCTATGCCATTCCCGGCATTAACAACGCCGCCTTTCACGGGTTGTTTCTGCACTACATCGTCGGGCTGTGGATTACGCCGGCCGGTTACGTGCTGATCTATTATTTCCTGCCGGCCAGCGTCAAGAATCCCGTTTACAGCCATAAGCTGTCCATGATCGGGTTCTGGTCGCTGGCGGTGTTCTATCCCTTCGTTGGGTTGCACCATTACCTGTACAGCCCCTTCGCCGACTGGGCCGAGACCCTGGCGATCATCACTTCGATGCTGTTGATTATCCCGGTGTGGACGGTTTTGCAGAATTTCTTCGGCACGATGATCGGGCGCTGGAACAATTTCGGTCAGAATCTGTGCGCCAAATTTATGATCATGGGTTCGATCATGTACCTGTTGGGGTGTTTCCAGGGTTCGACCGAGGCCCTGCGTTCGATCCAGGAGCCGACTCACTTTACCGATTTCGTGATCAGTCACTCGCATCTTACCGTCTTCGGCACCTTTGTGGTCTGGGCCATTGGCGGACTGGTGTACGTCTGGCCGCGCCTGTGCGGCAGGCCGCTGTGGTCGTTCAACCTGGCCAACTGGTCCTTCTGGCTGATCACCTGCGGCATTTCCCTGATGGGTATCGGGCTGTCGGCGCAGGGGATAGAGCAGGGCTACATGCTGATGGCCGGCGCGGAGTGGGTGGATACGGTGGTCGCGATGAAGCCCTATTGGCTGGTGCGCACGATCGCGGGCGCCCTGATGGATATCGGCATCTCGTTGCTGGCCTATAACTTGATGCGCACGGCGCTGTCGGCGGCGCCCAGTACTCGCGCCGAGCCGGCGGCCGGGGTTGCCGCGCCGGCCCAAGGTTCCGCGTAATGAGCAGTACGCGCATCATCTCTCTGGGCGCGGGGGTGGCCTGTATTTCTGCGGCTACTTTGGTGCAGGGGATATTGCCGGCCGTGGTGCCGCAGTCCTGGGATACCAAGGTGACTCGGGTGGTGCGCACGGACATCGGCGAACTCAAGTGGATGGTCAGCGACGCCACCGATTACACGCCGGAACAGGCCGACGGTCGCAAGACTTACATCGCCGAGGGTTGCTGGTACTGCCATTCCCAGTTCGTGCGTCCGATAGCGGGAGAGAGTCGGCGCTGGGGGCCCGTTGCCCAGGCTGGCGAATACGCCTTTGACCTGCCGCATATGTTCTCGACCCGGCGTATCGGCCCGGACTTGTCTCGGGTAGGCTTGAAGTACGGCGATGACTGGCACCTGGCCCATTTTTGGGACCCGCGCATGGTGGTGGCGGACTCGATCATGCCGCGATTTACTCAGTTTTTCGAAGGCCCTTACGGCCCGGCCCGGGTCGTTGAAGACGGCGAAGGCAACAGGACCGTGGAACAGACTTCGGAAACCGAAAAGCTGTTCGACTTCTCTTCCTCGCAGCAGATCCTGCTGACCCCGAACCCGGAGGGGCTCGTCTTCGTCCGGGAGCGGGGCAAGTACCCGGTCCTGCATACGCCTAATGACGAATACGACGGCAAGACGGTGGAATTGGTCGCCAGTACCGAGCGGTTGGACAATCTGATCGCCTACCTGCAGAAGCTGGGCACCAACCGGGGCAAGTGGCGCGAGTTGTTTTTCCCGCATCGGCTGGAAATCAACGAGATGACGATTCCGCAATCGCAGGAGTTGATTGACCACGGCCAGGAGGTGTACCGGCGCCGTTGCGAAGGTTGTCACAGCGCCTCCGGCGACGGCAACGGCCTGGCGGCAACCTTCCTCGAGGTGCGTCCGCGCAATTTTCAGTACGGCCTGTTCAAGTTCCGCGTCACCCCGACCGGTTCTTTGCCCACTGACGGCGATTTGATGCGAACCCTGAACCGCGGCGTGCGCGGCACGGCGATGCCGTCATTCCACATGCTGTCCAACAAGGATCGCATGGCGGCGATTCAGTACATCAAGTACAAGCTGTCCGTGGACCGTAGCGATCCCGACAATCTCTACGCCTACTTTGCGGAAGAACGGCCGGAGCAGCCCTTTTACCTGGGGCATCCGCCGGACGCCTCGGCCGAGATCGTGGCGCAGGGCAAGGAGGCTTGGCAAAACGCCAAGTGTTGGGAATGCCACGGCGACACGGGCAAGGGCGACGGCGAGAAGGCGGACCAGATGGAAGACGACTTCGGCTTTTGGATCCCGCCGGCCAACCTGACCAAGGGATTGTTCAAGTCCGGCGCCGGCGTCAAGGACATCTACCGCACCATCACCACCGGCATTAACGGCACGCCCATGCCTTCCTATGCCGATTCCATCTCCGAAGAGGAGCGTTGGGCGTTGTCCTATTACGTGCTTACGCTGTCGTCGTTCAAAGATCCCCTGACCGGAGAATCGTTGCAGATCGCGGACCCCGACCGTCAGGCGCTGAACGATCCCGAGCTGACCGCCCCGGAATCCAGCATGGCCTATCAGACCACCGTGCGCTTTAAGGATGGCCAAGCCGTGACCGGCGGCGTAGCCGCGGACAAGACCCGCTACGCCGGCGAAGCCTGGGCCAACAAAAAGGGTTTTGAGTTCATTGAGCCCAAAGGCAAGGCGGCAAAATTGCAGGATCGGGTAAAATAGGCCCATGCTCGGACTGACCGCATGGCAATTCCTGGTTGCTTTTTTCATGAGCCTGGGGGCTGTGTTTATCTTCATCTGGGCGGTGATGTCGGGTCAGTTCAACAATATCGAAGATATCAAACATCAGGTACTGGAAGCGGAAGCGGAAAACGACGATCATGAATGAGCAAATAGACACTCGGGACGAGTGGGCCGAAAAGCCCCCTGGCAACCTGTCCGGCAATTCCCACGAAGACGCACTGGAAAAGACGGGCACTGTGGCTGCTCGCCATGGCAAGATCAACGGCTGGCTGTGGGTCGTGCATGTGATCATGCTGGTCTGGGCGGCGTACTACGCCATTGAGTACTGGGCATTGCCTGGCCACAACGAGTTGGGGCCGGGTCTGGGCGATTATTGAGCGTCCATTCTAGGAGGAACGACTAATGTGGGGTTTCAAAGTGGTCATGGGATTGGCCATCGTAAATCTGGTTTTTTTGTTCTCCGAGGTCGCTTTCAACGTTCTCGGCGTGATGTTTGGTCTCAACTAGGGGAGGACCGATGCCATCGGTAGCGCTTATCAGCTTGATCGTTTCCTTGGCCATGTTCGTGGGTTTCGGGCTGTGGATGATCTGGCTGCATTTTCGGTAGGCGTGGCCTTACCCAAGGTCTTACCCCATAGGTGTGGCCTTACCTGTTGATCGGTCTTGCCGGCTTTGCCGGCAGTTTTCACTGTCTGGGGATGTGTAGTGGCTTTGCCTGCGCACTGGGCCGGGATCGACGCGGGCATGCCGCCACCCTTGGGCGCCACCTGATCTATAACGCCGGCAGGGTCTGCAGCTACTGTTTCCTCGGCGCCCTGGCCGGTTCCCTGGGCGCTGCCCTGATCCTGCATGCGGCCGACAACCCGGTGATAACCGCTCAGCGCCTGCTGGCGTTGATCTCCGGCGCGCTGATGATCTTTATCGGTTTGCAACACTTGGGGTATCTCAAGCGCAAACCCGCCGGCCTGCCCGGTCTGGGCGGCCAGTTTTTCGCGCAGGCCCTGCGCGAGGTGCTGAAAGCGCCCGGTCCTGCCGCGCCGTTGGCATTTGGAGTATTCAACGGCTTTTTGCCTTGCCCCCTGGTGTATGCCTTTGCCGCCCAGGCGGCGGCCAGCGGCGGCCCCTTGCCCGGTCTGCTGATCATGGCTGCCTTCGGGTTGGGCACCTTTCCCGCCATGCTGCTGGCCGGCGGCGCCGGCGCCGCCCGGCTGGGTTTTAACTGGCGCTTGCGGGGCGTACGCATCGCCGGTCTGTTCATCGTCGTCTTCGGCTTGATCACGCTGGTGCGCGGCGCCGTGCCGGGCGGCGGGCACAGTCACTCCGTCTCGGCTCCGGAGCTGACCTGGCACGCAAGTCCAGCTGCCCATGGGGTGTAGCCACTGCCACCTGCCGGTGCGCAGGGACGGCCAGCAACGGGAGATTGACGGCGAAACCTACCGATTCTGCTGCTATGGCTGTTGCCTGGCCTTCCAGGTCGGTCGCGGCCAGGGGGAGGAATCCGAGGCCGCCTGGTTGCTGGTGCGACTTGGGGTGGGAGCGTTCCTGGCCATGTTCATTATGCTGTTCAGCCTGCTGCTGTACTCTAATACCTTCAGTCCGGAGGAGGGCCGGCTGGTGCGGATCGTTCACGTCCTGCTTTGGGCGCTGGCGACGCCGGTGTTGATCATTCTGGGCCAGCCTTTCCTGTACGGCGCCTGGCAGGCCGTGCGGCAGGGCTGCGCGAACGCCGATATTCTGGTCATTATCGGCGCGTCGTCGGCCTACGTTTATTCCGCCTGGCAGGTCGTCGCCGGCGCCGATGCGGTCTATTTCGACACCGTGAGCATGGTGCTGGTGTTATTCACCGTGGGACGCTACCTGGAGGCGGCCGGTCGCGCCCGGGCGGCGCGCAGCCTGGCCCCTATGTTGGCCCCGGAACGGGCGCGGGCGACTGTCGTCGTTGACGGCGGAGACCGGGAACAGGCGGTACGGGATATCCGGCCCGGGGCCGTGGTGCGGGTGCGTCCCGGCGAGCGGCTGCCGGTGGACGGCGTCGTGTTGGAGGGGTGCTCGCACTGTGACGAGGCAGTGCTCAGCGGTCAGCACGATCCCCGCGCCAAGCGGCCTGAGAGCCCGGTGTATGCCGGCAGCGTCAATGGCGCCGGTCAGCTGTTGGTGCGCGCCACGGCAGTCGGCGCCGACACCCGCTGGGGTCAGATCGGCCGTTACGTGAGCCAGGCATTGGACCGCAAGAGCCTGGTCGGCGAGATCGTCGATCGTGCCGCGACCGTGTTCGTGCCCCTGGTGATCCTGCTGGCCCTGGCGACCTTGTTCTATTGGCACCAGGGCAGCTTCGAGCGCGGCCTGCTGGCTGCCCTGGCGGTGCTGGTGGTGGCCTGTCCCTGCGCGTTGGGGTTGGCGGCGCCGCTGGTGACCGCGATCGGCCTGGGGCAGGCCGCGCAACGGGGCATACTGCTCCGCGGTGGCGGCGTACTGGAGCGCCTGGCCGGCATCCAGGTAGTCGCCTTTGACAAGACCGGGACCTTGACCGGCGGCGCCGTTTGTCTGCGCCAGTGCCTGGCGGTCGGCGCTTCGCGGCAGGAGTTGCTGCGCCGCGCCGCGGGTTTGGCGCAGGGCTCGGAGCATCCGCTGGCCGCGGGTATCCGGCATGCGGCCGAAGCCATGCGGCTGCAACCGTTGCCGCACAGGGATATCCAGGCCCGGCCCGGCCAGGGTGTAGTCGGCCGTTATGAGGGCGATGCCGCGGCGATGGGGTCGGCAGCCTTGATGCAGGCGCTGGGCTGGGCTGTTCCGGCACGGCTCAGGGAGCAGGGCATGACCGCCCTGCATGCCGATACGCCGGTCTATGTCGCCTGGCAAGGCGCAGTGCGGGGCCGGTTGGGATTGACGGACACGCTTTCGGCCAGCGCCGAGCCGACGGTGGCGGCACTGGGGCGCGGCGGATTGGTCACTGGCTTGCTGAGCGGGGATACCGAAGCGGCCGTCAGGTGCGTGGCGGAAGCGGTCGGCATCGAAACCTGGCGGTGCGCGCTCTCGCCCGAAGACAAGGTCGCCGCGTTGCGGGATTGGACGCGGCGGCACGGCCCCGCCGCGATGGTCGGCGACGGCATGAACGACGGCCCTGTGCTGGCGGCGGCGAGCGTTGGCATCGCGGTGGGCGGTGCCACCGACCTGGCGCGGGAGACGGCGGAGGTCGTCTTGCCGGAGGGCGCGCTGGAGCAACTGCCCTGGCTGCTGCGGCTCGCCCGCCTGGCGCGCCGGACGATCTACGCCAACATCGCCTGGGCCCTGGGCTACAACGTCGTGGCGCTGTCCCTGGCGGCGAGCGGACTGTTGTTGCCGATCTTCGCCGCGGCCCTGATGGCGGGTTCCAGCCTCCTGGTCGTGGTCAGATCGCTGCAGCTTGGGCGCATGAGCGAAGTGCCGCCATCCGCCGCGGGTGTAGGGTACGCCGGTATATCTTCCGCATAATGCGTACGCTGAAAAGCTGCCCCGCCTTGTTGTCGGGCATTTTGTTGGCGGTCGCGTGCGCTGCTTCCAGGGCCGCCGAACCGGGCGCCATCGTGCTGGTCGGCGGTGTCCTGCGCTATGACAACCGGCTCGCCTGGCAACGCATCGTCGCGCTGGCCGGCGGTCCGGGCGCCCGGTTCGCGGTATTTCCCACTGCCACCGGCCGCCCGCGAATCTACGGCGGTTTCGCCGTGCGGGCGCTGCGTGACCACGGCGCCTCGGCGGCGTTAATCCCGATTTCGCCCAAGGCGGAGGCCATCGGGGTTGATTACCGTCGGGCCGTGCGCGACGAAACCTTGCTGGCCAGGGTCAGGAGCGCCGACGGCATTTTTTTCACTGGCGGCGCACCGCAATACATTGCCCGGGCGCTCTATGAACCTGGCGGCGCGGCGACCCCCATGCTGGAGGCAATCCGTGAAGTGCATGCCGGTGGCGGCGTGATCGCCGGCGCCAACGTCGGCCGGTTTGTCCTTGCCACCGGCATCGGTGCCGCCACGGCGTTGCGCGACGGGCTGTCGGACCAGGCGCTGCACCCCGGTCTTGGCTTGCTGCCCGGACACTGGTTTATTGACCAGCATTACTTCACGCATGGACGATTCGCCGCGAGCCTGGAGGCCATGCGCAAGCTGGCGATAAAACGGGGTATCGGCGTAGGCGCCAACACCGCGCTGGTTATCACGGGCGGCAGGCGGGCCGAGGTGATCAGCGCCGGCCGCGCGATGCTCGTTGACCTTTCCCAGGCGCGGTTCCATGACAGCGGCCAGCCTTTCAGCCTCAGGAAAGGCCGGCTCAGTTACCTGGCCAAGGGCGACAGCTTCGATCTGCACACCTTGCGGGTCAATCCGTACGATTCCCAGGCGGAAGGCTTTGCCGTCGCTTCCGCCGCCGCCGACCGTTCGTCTTCGTCTGTGCAGCCCTCGTCCGCCGTTGATGTCTTCGCCCCCGCGGCGCTGAACGGACTTATCTTCAGTGTCGTCGCGGGCGAGCGGCGGCAGGGTGTGGGGCTGGCTTTCGCCGGGAGTCCTGTCGCATTCCGATTTCTGTTTTATGTCGGACGGGACAGTTTCGCCTGGGTCAGCGGCGCCAACGATTACACGGCAACCAACGTTTATCTGGACGTGACGCCGCTCGCCGGGCCGGCGGTCGGGCAGTAGCGAAAATCCCGTCCAAGTATCTTCCGGGCCGCTTCCGGGCCGTTTCAGGACCGTTTCAGGGCACGACCCGGTCAATCGTCAGGGTGAGGGCCTGCGGCCCCTGGGAGAGATCCAGCGTCTCCGACAGCCCCTCCAGGTCGCCGGGCCGGGACATTACGTCGCCGCCCTTGGAGATGCGCGCGCCGACGACGACTTCCTGGAAAGCGGAGAGACGCATCTCCGGCAGCATCGCTTTGGCGTCATCCAGCACGACCCGGACCGGAAAATTCCCGGCGCGCTGGCGCACCGCCGCCAGCGGCATGGGCGGGCCGGCGGCGGCCTTGGCGAATATGAACAGGGTGTCGTCAGGCGCGACCCGCGTCTCAAGCGCCGGCGCCAATTCCACTGTGACCGTGATGCTCGCCTTTGTCCCGGCGGCGGGTGCCGCCGGCGCGGCCTCGTCGGCGGCTTCCATGTCGCGCTCGACGCGGGCGATGCTGTCCCGGAGCAGGTTCGCGGCCTCGCTGTCCGGTTCCAGTTTCTCCAGCAGGGAGCGCCAGGCATACAGGGTCGTTTGGTGATCGCCGGCATTGCGGGCGCCGAGGCCGAGCATCATCAGGGCTCCCTGGTGCGCCGGCTCCGACTGCAGCACTGCGTGCAGTAAGCGGGCAATGACATCATTGAGTTTGCCGTCATTGGCCAGCAGTAGCGCCTGCGCATAGCCCATCTTGATGTCGGTGCGCGCCGGCGCCAATTGCAGGGCGCGGCGCAAGGTGAGCACCGCCTGCTCGGTCAGTTGCAGGCGCACCAGGCCGCGCCCCAGCAGGAACAGGCTGTCCGCGTCGTTCATGCCTTCGCGCAAGACCCTGGTTTGCAGTACCCGGACGAAATCCGGCAGGTTCGCGTGCGCCTCTTCCGGAAACTCGTGCGGTTGGCGCATAGCGCGTTGAACCGTCGCGTCCAGTCTTGATTGCAGGGCGATCCACTCGCTGGCCTCGCCGCGATACGAGCCAATGTAATAGTGTCCCAGGGCCAGCAGGGGCGCAACCACGGCGGCCGCGGTGCCCAGCGCCCGCATCCCGCCGGGTCGGCGCGGCGCGTTCTCCTGTGGCATGTCGTTGAGCAGGGTCCGCTCCAGCTCGGCACGCAGGGATTGGTATTGCGCCGCGCCGATTCGCCGCTCCCGCAACTCGGTGTCGAGATCGGCCAGGCGCTCGCGGAAGATACGGGTATTGGCCGCTTCCTGCGATAACCCGGCCTTCTTCTCCGGCTGGTGCAACCACAGCGGCGCCAGGATGCAGGCGGCGGCGGCCGCGACCAGGGCCGCGGCAATGAACCAGAATGCGCTCATCCGGCGCCGTCGTCGTGGCGACTTAACAGGGTCTCGACCCGTTCGCGCTCCCGCGCATCCAGCGTGATCGGCCCGGCCCGGGCGCAGCGGCGAATCCAAAGCGCCAGGCCGAAGCCGACCAGTGCGATGAGGATCAAGGGGCCAAACCACAGTAGCCAGGTTGCGCGCTTTAGCGGCGGGCGGTAGCTCACAAAGTCGCCGTAGCGTTGCACCAGGTAGGCCACGATCTCTTCGTCGCTGTGTCCGTCCTGGATCATGTCATAGACTTTTTGCCGCAAGTCGGCGGATAGCGGCGCGTTGGAGTCGGCGATGTTTTGATTTTGACACTTGGGGCAGCGCAGCTCGAAGACCAGGTCCTGGAAGCGCTGCTCCTCGGCAGGGGCGGCAAATTCGCGCACCTCGATCGCGGCCCAGGCCGCGGGCGCCAGGGAGCACAGCAACAGCAGTCTGGCCCAGGTCATCAGCCGGCTTTCGTCAGCGCCTCGAGCCGGGGCAAAATTTCACGCTCCCAGGTTTGTTGGTTCAATTCGCCTACGTGGCGGTAGCGGATCACTCCGGCGGCATCCAGAAGGTAGGTCTCCGGCGCGCCATAGACCCCCAGATCGATGCCAATTCGTCCCTCGGCGTCGTAGATGCTGAGTCGGTAAGGATCGCCCAGCATCTCCAGCCAGCGCAGTGCCTTGTCGCGCTGGTCTTTGTAGTTTATTCCGTAGATCGTGATTCCCTGCTGCTTCAGCGCGCGCAGAAACTCGTGCTCGGCGCGGCAGGTCGGGCACCATGTCGCCCAGATGTTGAGTAGGGCGATATCCCCCCGAAGATCGGCCGGGGTGACGGTTTGCCCGGGGTCGTCCAGGCGCTCGGCCTGGAAATCGGGCAGCGGCTTGCCAATCAGGGCCGAGGGCAGCAGGCGGGGGTCGTAGCGCAGCCCCAAGCCCAGTACCGCCAGTAGCAGCACGAAGCCGGACAGCGGCACCGCCAACAGCAGGTTACGCTTGGACGGCATCCATTCCCTCGGCGGCGGCCAGGCGGCGCTCGCGGCGCAATAGGCGATAGCGCGGATCGCTGAACGCCAGCGCGCCGCCCAGCGCCATCAGCAGCGCGCCCAGCCAGATCCAGCGCACGAACGGCTTGTAGTGGATGCGCACCGCCCAGCTGGTGGCATCCAACGGTTCGCCCAGCGCCAGATACAGGTCCTGGGTCAGACTCGGCTCGATGGCGACCTCGGTCATCGGCATCTGTTGCACGGTATAGAAGCGCTTCTGCGGCGACAGGATGGCGACCGGCCGGCCTTCGTCCAGCACCTCTACGCTGGCCTCGGTCGCCCGGTAGTTGGGGCCCTCCAGTTCGCGCAGCCGCAGCAGCCGGAAGTCGTAGGGTCCGACGCCGACCGTCTCGGCCACCGTTAGCCTGACGTCGCGCTCGACGCTGTAGGCGCTGGTGACGGCCACGCCGGTGACGGCCACGGCCACGCCCAGGTGGGCCAGCAGCATGCCCTTGTAGTGGCGCGGCAGGCGCAGCAGCGCGGTCCAGGGCCTGCGCCGGTGGGCCAATTTGGCCAGCACGTCGCGCAATTCGCCGCACAGGACCCAGCATACCAGGGACAGGGACAGGCCCACGATGAAATAAAAGCGCTCTGCCAGCAATGCGGGCAGACCGAATCCCAGCGCCAGGCTGGCCAGCATCCAGGGCACGCTTTGCCTGAGCAGCAGCCTGCCGTCGTGCTGCTTCCAGCGCAGCATGGGGCCCACGCCCAGGGCGGCCAGCAGGGCCAGGCACAGGGGCGCGAACAGGGCATTGAAGTACGGCGGGCCGACCGAGAACTTGCCCAGTTGCAGCACATCGGCCAACAGCGGGAACAACGTGCCTACGAACACCACCCCGCAGGCGCCGATTAGCAGCAGATTGTTGATCAGCAACATGCTTTCCCGCGACAGGGGCTGGAACCTGCTCTCGCTGCGGATCAGAGGCGCGCGCATTGCCAGCAGCAGCAGGGCGCCGCCGGTGACCGCCGTCAGCAGCGCCAGAATGAACAGCCCGCGGCTGGGATCGGTGGCGAATGCGTGTACCGAGGTCAACACCCCGGAGCGGACCAGGAAAGTTCCCAACAAGCACAGGGAAAACGCAGTGATCGCCAGCAGCACCGTCCAGGCGCGGAACACTCCGCGTTTTTCGGTCGCCGCCAGCGAGTGGATCAACGCGGTGCCGGCCAGCCAGGGCATGAACGAGGCGTTTTCGACCGGGTCCCAAAACCACCAGCCGCCCCAGCCCAGCTCGTAATACGCCCACCAGCTGCCCAGTGCGATTCCCAGGGTCAGGAAGCACCAAGCCACGATGGTCCAGGGGCGCGACCAACGCGCCCAGGCGCTGTCCAGGCGGCCGGCCAGCAGCGCTGCGACTACAAACGCGAAGGCCACCGCGAACCCGACATACCCCATATAAAGTATCGGCGGGTGAACGATGAGGCCGATGTCCTGCAACAGGGGGTTCAGATCGCGCCCGTCAGCGGGAAAGTTCGGCAACAATCGCTCGAAGGGGTTGGAGGTCAGCTGGGTGAACAGGATAAAGCCGGTGCCAATGATGCCCATCACGCCCAGTACCCGGGCCAGGAGATCGCGCGGCAGCGCGCTGCTGCACAGGGCGACCGCCAGCGTCCAGCCGCCCAGGATCCACACCCATAGCAACAGCGAACCCTCGTGGCCGCCCCAGACCGCGGACACCCGGTACCAGACCGGCAGTTGGGTATTGGAGTTCTCGGCGACGTATTTCACCGAGAAGTCGTTGTGAACGAAGGAAAATATCAGACACAGCAACGCCAAAGACAAGAAGGCGAACTGGCCGGCGGCCAGGGGACGGGCGGTTGCCATCAACCGCGGGTCGCCGCGTGCCGCACCGAGCAGGGGCAGCAACATGAGCATGGCTGCCAGCGCCAGGGCCAGGATCAACGCCAAGTGTCCGATTTCAGGCAACATGATTCGAGGATACTACAATCGCGGCGGCCAATTCGGTTGGAGCCATTATATACAATTGCGGGAACCGCTTTGCTTTGACCGCGGCGGGCGCCGGTCCGCCGGTTTTTCCGCTCCCGGTCTGCCGCGGTTTGCCGGGCTGTTCGCGGCGCGTTGGCCGCGCCGGCGGGCGACCAGGCATGCCTGGTCGCGCATTGCTTCGTCCCCGTCCGGGGCTTCCCGGTAGGACAGGATCTCGAAGTCCTGCGCCAGGAAGAAATGCAGCAGCTCGTTGCGCCCGAGCCGGTACAGGGGATTGCGGGGATGCGCCTTTGGACCGGCCGCGCCGGCGAAGGTCTGGTAATAAACCAGGCCGCGGTCCTTGCAGGCCCGCGCGATGAGCGGCATCAGCCCCCGGTCCAGGTACCGGCTGACGGTGATTACATCGTAGCGGCGCGGCCGGCCAAGGGCCGCGGCGGCGTCGCAGACCAGCATCCGGATCTCCAGGCCGCGGCTGCCGGCCAGGTGCCGCAACCGTTTTATCGCCTCCCAGGAGATGTCGCAGGCGGTGGTGCGCAGTCCTCGCTGCGCCAGAAACAGGGCGCCGCCGCCCGTGCCGCAGGCGATGTCCAGGGCCCTGCCCGTGTCCGGCAGCAGCTGCCGGTGGGCGTGGAGCACCCAGGGCGGCGGCGGGGGGGCGTCCCGGTTCCGTTGTCGGTAGATTGCATCCCACTTCCGCCCGCTCTCGTCTCGCACCGGAGTCATTTCCTCCAGAACCCCATGCTCAGTAAGATGAGTATGGGGAAAAGCTCCAGCCTGCCCAGCAGCATGGCCAGGGTCAGCAACCACTTGGCCGCCGCCCCGAGTTCCGCGTAGCTGGAGCTGACCGCGCCCAGCCCGGGGCCGAGGTTGTTCATGCATGCGGCTACGGCGGAGAAAGCGGTGACCTGGTCTATCCCGGTGGCCACCAGCGCCAGAAGCAGGATGGCGAATATGGCGATGTAAGCGGCGAAAAAGCCCCATATCGCCTCTATGGAGCGGGTCGTCAGGGTCCTGTTGCCGGTCTTGAGGATTGTGGTTACGTTGGGATGGTTCAGACGGAGAATCTCGCGCAGGCCCTGCTTGAAGATAACGATGAGCCGGATGACCTTGATGCCGCCTCCTACGGAGCCGACGCAGGCGCCGGCGAAGCTGGCGAACAGCAGCAGCAGGGGCAGGAATTCGGGCCACTGGTGATATGTGGAGACGGTGAAACCGGAGGTGGTGGTGATCGAAACCGCCTGGAAGGAGGCGTCCACCAGGGTTTCCGCGTTTATGCCCGCGTCCCACCTGGCCGCCAGGTACAGCCAGCATATTGCGACCGCCAGCAGCTGCAGGCGGATATAGCAATTGAATTCCGGGTCTTCGAGATACGGCCGCGCCGTCAGGTTCTTCAGGGCGACGAAATGCAGCGCGTAATTGGCCCCGGAGATCAGCATGAACGCTGTGGCGACGATCTTGACCGCGTTGCCGGGGTAGTGCGACATGCTGGCGTCGTGGGTGGAGAACCCCCCGATGGATACGGTGGAGAAACTGTGCGACAGGGCATCGAAGGGCGTCATCCCGGCGAGCCAGTAGCATATTCCGCAGCTGATCGTCAGGAGCACGTAGATATTCCAGAGCGATTTTGCCGCCTCGGTGATGCGCGGGGCCAGTTGGATGTCTTTGGACGGCCCCGGCAGTTGCATGCGGTACAACCGCACCCCTTCGATACCCAGCCCCGGCAGGACGGCGACCGCCAGGATGATGATGCCCATGCCGCCCAGCCACTGGAGCTGCTGCCGGTAGAGCAGCAACGAGCGGGGCAGTTCGTCAAGCCCGACGATGACCGTGGCGCCGGTGGTCGTAAGCCCCGAGAAGGACTCGAACACGGCGTTGGTGACGCCGAGATGGGGCAGCTGTGGGCTGAGCAGGAAGGGAATGGCGCCAAGGAAGCCTATCGTCAGCCAGAACAGCACGACGATCATGAAGCCGTCGTGTAACCGCAGGTCGGCGGTAGCCTTGCGGGTCGGCGCCCACAGCGCCGTTCCCAATGCCAGGATGATGCCGAAGGTCTGCAGGAAAACTGCGCCGTTGCCGTCGCCCTCCCACCACGAGAACAGCAGCGGCGGCAGCATGGAGAGGCTGAAGAACAGCAGCAGGTAGCCGAGGTTTTTGGTAATCGTGGGCAACTGCATGGCGCGCCCGCCGCGGGCTCAGAGGTAGGTCGCGCCTACCTGGAAGAGTTGTTGCTCCAGTTGCGGCAAGGCCTGCTTGTCGGATACCAGGACGATCAAATGATCTCCCGCCTGGATCGCGGTATCCTGGCAGTCGGTGATCACTTCATCCCCTCTCACGATGGCCCCCACCATCGTCTCCTGGGGAAGGTCAATCTGCTTCAGCGGGCGTCCCACCACCGGCGAGGATGCCTCGTCTCCATGGATGATCGCCTCCATGGCCTCGGTCTTGCCCCCCAGCAGCGAGTGGACCATGACGACGTCCCCCTTGCGGATATGGGCCAGCAAGGCGCCCATGGTGATGAGCTGGGGCGAGATCAGGATGTCTATGGAGCCTTGTTGCACCAGGTTGGTGAACCGCGAGTGATTGATCAGGGCCATGACCTTTTTCGCGCCCAGGTTCTTGGCGAGCATCGCTGCGATGATGTTGGTTTCATCGTTGTTGGTGATCGCGCAGAACACATCGGTCCGGTCTATATTCTCTTCCGTGAGCAGGGCCTCGTCCGTCGCGCTCCCCTGCAACACGATCACGTCCTCCAGGATTTCGGAGGCCGTCTGCGCTTGTTCCGGATCGATCTCGATGATCTTGACCTGGTAATGCTGTTCCAGCGCAATGGCAAGACATTTGCCGATGTTGCCGCCTCCCGCCAGAATGATCCTGTGGACCCTCGGTTCCTTGCGGTAGATTTCACCGAGCAGCGACTGGACCGCCTTGTGGGAGCCGATGAAAAAAACCTCGTCGCCCGGCAGCATCCGGGTGTTTTTCTTGGGGAACATCGTTTTGCCCTGGCGATGGATGAACACGATCCGCAACTCCAGGTCCGCCGTTTTTTCGCGGAAGTCCCCGACGTTCATTGCGGCGAGGTCGTTGCCGGGGACGCAGTTCACCGACACCAGCTGCGCCTTGCCGCCCGCGAAGTCCACCACCTGTTGCGTTCCCGGCAGCGAGATCAGCTTGGACACACGCTCGGTGACCAGGTTCTCCGGGCTGATGATCACGTCTATGGGCAGGGATTCCTGGGAAAAGAGAGCGGTATAGCGGAGATATTCCGTGGAACGGATGCGGGCGATCTTCGTGGGGGTGTGGAACAAAGTGTAGGCCACCTGGCAGGCGAGCATGTTGGTTTCGTCGCTGTTGGTGACGGCGACGATCATATCCGCTTCGCTGGCGCCCGCCCGCTCCAGGATGGACGGGTGCGAGGCGTTGCCATATACAGTGCGCAGATCGTGCCGTTGCAGTCCCTCCAGGAAGCGCTGGGCCGTATCAACGACGGTGATCTCGTTCTTTTCGTGGACCAGGCTGGCGGCCAGCGAACTGCCCACCTGACCTGCTCCCAGGATAATGATCTTCACCCGGTTTCCTTAGTCCCGCTGCCCGGTTATTCAGTGCCTGGTCTGGAGCCCCAGGGTCTTTATTTTTCTGTGCAGGTGCGTCCGCTCCATGCCGACCTCCAACGCCGCCTTGCTGATATTGTAGTTTGCCTTTTTCAGATGGTGCTCCAGGTAGGCCCGTTCGAACTTCTCCCGGGCTTCGCGCAGCGGGCAGTCGAATGCCGGAAAGCCGCCCGGCGCTTCGTCGCCGGAGCGTTGCTCCAGGAGTTTGGAGACTTCCTCGATTTCGATCTGATCGGATTTGCCCATGATCAACAGGCTTTGCACGGCGTTTTTCAATTCCCGCAGGTTTCCGGGCCAGGAATGGCCGCGCATGCGGTTCTGGGCGGCCACCGTGAAATGGCGGTAGGGCAGGCCGTCGCACTCGGCGAACAGGTTGGCATAGAGTTCGAGCAACTGCGGGATGTCCTCGCGGTGCTTGCGCAGCGGCGGTATTTGGATCGAGACCACGTTCAGCCGGTAGTAGAGGTTGTCCTGGAATTGATTCTGCTGCACCCGTTTCTGCAGGTCGTAGCGGGTGGCGGCGATCAGGCGGGGGGTGCCGGCGCGCTCCCCGAGGATCTCCAGCAACAGCGATTGGCGCTTGCGATCCAGGTCGGCGATATCTTTTATGAACAGAATTCCGCCCCGCGCCATTTCCAGCAGCTCGGGGAAATACTGCCGTCGTTTGCTCCGGTTGCCGGCCACGTTGTCAATCGTTGCCGCGCCGAGGGAGGATACGGGGCAGGAAACGAAGGGTGCGGCCGCGCGATTCGAGCAGGAGTGGAGATAGCGGGCGTAGAGTTCTTTGTCGGTTCCCGATTCGCCGATAAGCAACACCGGGGTGTCGTGGTGGGCGACCCGCTGGAGTCGCTCCCGCAGCTCCTGCATTGCCCCGCTCTTTCCGGCTGTCGCCTCGCCGGGCCAGCCGCGCCGGAGCATCAGGTTCTCCTGCTGCAAGGTGGAGGACTCCATCGCATGCCGCACCGTGAGCAGCAGTTTCGCCGTGGAGAGGGGTTTTTCGATGAAGTCGTAGGCCCCCAGGCGGGTCGCTTCCACGGCGGTTTCCACCGTGCCGTGCCCGGACATCATCACGATGGGGCACTTCGGCTGCAAGCGGCCGGATAACTCCCGCAGCAGAGTGATGCCGTCGGTGTTCGGCATCCAAATGTCCAGCAGGATCAAGTTCGGAGTGTGGGAGTCTATGACGGAGTGGGCATCGCTTGCGGAGGCCGCCGTATCGACGCGGAAGCCCTCGTCTTCCAGGATCTCCTTGAGCAGGCTGCAGATCGCAGGCTCGTCGTCCACTACCAGTATTTGTCCCGTCATACGGCGGCCTTTTCGTAGTCGGGATGCAGGGCGCCGCCGGCCTCGCCGGCCTGGTCAGGGTAACCCAGCGGCAGGCGCAAGACGACGCAGGCGCCGGGAGGAGGCTCGTTGTTGTAAATCCATACGATTCCCCCGTGGTCCTCGACGATCTTCTTGACGATGGCAAGCCCCAGGCCGGTGCCGCCGGTCTTGGTGGTTACGTACGGCTCGAATGAGCGGTCGAGCAGCGCCTTTTCGAACCCGCGCCCGGTGTCCTTCAATTGCAATTCAATGCAGTGGTTTTCCCCTTCCCGGATCGCCCGGGTCACGATGGACAGGCGCATGGGTTGGCCGCCCTTATCGGCCTCAAGGGCGTTGCTCAGCAGGTTGTTCAGCACTTGCCGCAGTTTGTCCGCGTCCGCGTAAAGCGGCGGCAGGGCCGCGATATCCGCGTCAATCTTCGCGGCGGCGTCCACGTTCCGGTAGAGGTCGAGACTCTCCAGCAGCAACTGATTGAAGTCCAGGGCCGTCCGGCACAACTTGGGCGGGCGGGCATAACTGGCGAATGCGTCCACCATGCCCTGCATGGTCTTGACCTGCTGGATGATCGTGTTGGTGAGGCGCTTCAGCGTCTCGGGGGACGGTTGCCGCGCGGAATTCCCGTACTTGCTTTGCAGGCGCTCCGCCGACAACTGGATGGGAGTGAGCGGGTTTTTGATCTCGTGGGCGAGCCGCTTGGCCACTTCGGTCCAGGCGGCGTCCCGCTGGCTCTGGACCAGCCTGGTGACATCGTCCAGAACGATCACGTGGCTGGCGCCGCCGCCGTGCGGGGAGGGAAAGGAGGCGCCGCTGCAATTCAAGATGCTTCTCCTCATGCGCCCGAAATAGATTACCTGCTCCCGCCATTCCCCCGTGCATCCCAGGCGCTTGTCAATCATGGCGACCAGGGCGATCAATTGCTCGTGTTTCCGGCAGAGTTCCGCCAGGGTCCTGCCTATGCTTTCCCGGGCAAGAGGAATGCCCAGGACCTGTTCGGCGCCGGCATTGAAGGTGCGGAGCCGGCCGCTTTCGTCCAGGACCAGTACGCCGGAGGAGATTCGGCCCAGGACCGCCTGCAGGTAGGCGTTCTGCGCCTCCGCTTCTTCCTGTGCCCGCGCGACCTCGCGGGTCATTTCGTTGAAGGAAACCACCAGGGAGCCCAGTTCGTCCTTCCCGGATACGGGCAGCTGCGTGTCGTATTTGCCTGCCGCCACCTCCTGGGTCCCCCGCGCCAGGTGGCGGATGGGGGCTACCAGCTTGCGCGAGGCAATGAAGGCGCCCCATACCCCGCCGAATACACTGAACAGCAGGACCAGGGTCAGGATCATGATGAAGCTCAGCTTGAGTTGCGACCGCAGATAGGACAACCGTTTGTATTGTCCCAGGGCGGTTTGTACGCTGTTGGCCAACTCGCTCATCTGTTCCGAGATGGGGAACAGGGCCTGGAGCACCCTGGGTTCGTTCTCCAGCATTCCGGGCGGCACGTTCACTATGGCCCGGATGAAGATCCCCTCTCGCACCGGGTCCAGGGAGATATAGCTGTTTCCCTGTTGCAATTGCAGCCAGGTGGCTTCCTCCGGGCGGCTCGGCACCAGCTCGGTGACGTCGTCGCTGCTGGACGAGATGATTGCCCCCTGGCGGGTCAGCAAGGTCAGTTCCCTGGCCCCGGAGCGTTTTTGCAGGTCGTCGAGTTCCGGCGGCAGGGCGGCGTCCGGCAGGGCGGAGAGTTGCTCGGCAAGCGCATTGCTTTCCTGCAGCAATTCCCGCATTCGGATGTTCAGCGCCGACCGGCTCAGTTCCAGGGAGTCTTCCAGGGCGTGTTCGATTCGCACGTCGAACCAACTGTCAATGCCGCGCCTGAGGAAGTCCAGCGAGAAGGCGTACACAATGAAGACCGGCACCAGGACGAGGACGGCAATGAACGTCACCATGCGCGCCGTCAACAGAGAGCCGGGGGCCTTTTTGACCACTTGCCGGATCAGGTGGCGGATGTTCAGGCCGATGAGCGCCAGGAGGGCCGCAAGTCCGAAGGCGTTGACCAGCAGCAGCCCGGAGTACATCCGGCTAAACCGCTCGGAGTTCTGGGTGGCCTGGTTCATCAGCAGCAGGGAGATGAGCAACAGAACGAACAACGCGCTCCCCGCCAGCAAAACCGCTCTGTTGCCGCGCTTCATTGCCGTAATTTCAACTCCAGCCAAGGGCTGATGAGGCTCCAGTTGTTGCGTACATAGGCCAGGGGATTGAGCGGCGCGGGCAGTTCTTCGATGTCCAGGCGCGTGCGCAGAGAGACGACATACGAATGTTTCGGCGCCAGGTTGCCGGCCTCGATCAGGGGGATGTCCGAGAGCCGGCCCATGTCCTCAAGCACATCCTCCAGGGAGCGGAAGTGCCGCCTTCTTCCCGTTTCCTGCTCGGTAAGGAGGTATTGTCCGCTCAGCACGTGATACTCCAGGCGGTAGAGCAGCTCTTTGGCCAGGAGGCGCTGGTCCCATAGCCACCGCCGCTGCTTGTGGACCCGGAGTTCGGTGCTGATCCGCAGCGCGACCCCGTGGGCCAGCGCCTCGACGACATCTGTACTGAATTCGTAGCGGATATCGGTTGCCAGATGGTATCTGTCGTCGTTCAGGTACAGCCGTACGTCGCCGAAATGGATCTGCGCTGCTGCCGCCGGCGCGAGCGTCAGCAGGCAGAGTATGACGGCGCTCCGGAAGCACGGGCGGCGGAGGCGGCTGTTGTTGCGGGCGGGCATTGGGGCATCTGGATCAGGGTTGCGCCAGGGCGGTTTTCGTGGGGAACAGTGTAGCACTTCAGGCGGCCCTTCCCGTCCGGCGCGCCCCCGTCGGCGCCGGGAGCGGGCCGCCCGCGGCCGGGGCGCCGGTCGCGGCCCGTCGCCAGGGTGCCGCGCCGTCCCGCGCGTTCGCTTTTCCAGGGCCCCCATTTTCAGGGTCCCCCGTTCTGCCGGTACCGCTCGCGCAGTTCCGGCCGGCCGTTCAGGAATGCGGCGGCGCTCAAGGGGCGCCCCCCGGGAGATTGCACGGTCAGCAGCCGCAGGCACCGGTTATCGCCGGCCGCGACGTCAATGCCGCAGGGGGCGGCGCGCATTACCGTGCCGGGGGCGACGTTGCTGGGGCCCGGCATCGCGGCCGCCTCCCATACCCGCAGGCGCAACGGGCCCAGTTCCGTGTGGGCGACCGGCCACGGGTTGAATGCCCGCACCTGCCGGGCGATCTCGGCAGCCGGGCAGTTCCAGTCAATCCGCGCTTGGCGCTTGGTGATCCGGGGGGCGTAGGTGGCGAGCCTTTCCTCCTGGGCGCAGGCCCGGAGCCGGCCCGCCTGCGCCTCCTGTAGCATCTCCAGCAGGCAACGGCGCCCCAATTCGGCCAGGCCCCGCTCCAGGGTGGCAGTCGTTTCCCGAGCCCCGATTTCGCGGCTTGCCTGACGCAGTATCGGGCCGCTGTCCAGGCCTTCGTCGAGTTGGAATACGCTGACGCCGGTTTCCTGGTCGCCGGCCAGGATTGCGTGTTGCATCGGGGCCGCCCCCCGCCACCGCGGCAACAGGGAGAAATGCAGATTCAGGCAGCCCAGCCGAGGTTTCCGCAGAGACTGGGCGGGGATCAGGAGTCCGTATGCGACCACCACCAGCAGATCCAGGCCACTCAATTCGCGGATCGCGGCAATCTCGGCGCCGCGGGCGGGTTGCAATACCTTCAGGCCGCGGCGCTCGGCGAATTGCCGTACCGGGGTCGCGGTCGCTCGCAGCTTACGCCCTGCCTTCCGGTCGGGCCGGGTCAGCACGATCTCCACTGGGTGGGGGCTGGATTCCAGGATATGCCGCAAGGTATCCCGGGCAATGTCCGAAGAACCGGCAAACCCCAGCCGTAGCGCAGGTTCCTTCACAAGGCGGATTGCTGTACAGAAATCTTTTTCCGTTGCTTGTTGCGCTTTTTTTCGAAACGCTGCCGCTTCAGGGGCGACAGGTAGTCAATCAAAAGCTTGCCGTTCAGGTGATCGATCTCGTGCTGTATGCAGATGGCCAGCAGTCCGTCGCAGTGCCGGTCCACGACACCGCCCTCTAAGTTCATGGCCTGCAGGCGGATTTTCTGGCTTCGCGGCACGGGCTCGAATACTCCGGGTACGGACAGGCAGCCTTCCTGTATTGCCGTTTCGCCCTCGCGGAATATGATTTCGGGGTTGATCAGGCACATGGACTGGCTACGGTCCTCGGCGAGGTCAATGACCACGACCCGCCTGCTGACGCCGACCTGGTTGGCGGCCAGCCCGATGCCCCCTTCCGCGTACATGGTCTCCAGCATGTTTTGCGCCAGAGTGCGGATCTCGCCGTCAATCGCCTCCACCGGCAGCGCCTTTTGTCGTAACAGAGGGTGGGGGTGGTGTAGAACTTCCAGGATGGCCATGCTGTTACCTCACAAAGTTGAAAAATATGTTATACTATTTGCAGGCCTTAGATACTACAGGAAGTTTAGCACGGCCTCGAACCGTTTTGGTCAAACAGAAAAAAGCAGGATAAAAAATGATGTTTTCACGGACGTTTTCACGCAAAACTGCAATTGTCTGGTGCTTCTTGTTCCTGTCGGCAGCTCCCTGCCAGGCAGAGACCGTTCTCGCCCCCGGTCATCCGGAAAGCCATGTGGTGCAGAAGGGGGACACGTTGTGGGATATTGCCAGCCGGTTCCTGGCCCAGCCCTGGCGCTGGCCGGAACTGTGGAGGATTAACCCGCAGATCGAAGATCCTCACCTCATCTATCCGGGGGACATAATCCGTTTGGTATATCGGGAAGGGGAGCCGGTTCTTACCCTGGAGCGCGCCGGGGCAGGTCAACGACCGGGGCAACAGGCGGGTCAGCAACCGGGGCAGCAGCCGGGCCAGCAACCGGGTCAGCAACCGGGGCAACAGCCGGGTCAGCAGCCGGGGCAGCAGGCCGGGAGCAAGCAGGATCGCTTCGTCAAACTGAGTCCCCAGGCGCGCATCTATCCTCGCGAGCAGAGCATTCCTGCGATCCCGTTGTACGAGATCCAGCATTACCTGGCCGATGTGCGCGTGGTGCCCGGGAGGCAATCCGACGAATGGCCCTACGTACTGTCAACCGTGATTGATAGTACCGCGCACCGGGTGTACGCGGCGGTTGGCAAGGTCTATGTCAGGGGCAAGCTGGACCCGGCTCAGGTGACTTATAGCGTCTATCGCGAGAGGCGCCTGTACCGCGACCCAGCTCTTCCGGATCGAATCCTGGGACAGGAATTGGTTTATGTAGGCGATGTCGAGATCATCCGGTTCGGCGATCCGTCAATCGGTTTTATCAAGAGTTTCAAGCGCCCGTTGCGGCAGGGCGACAGGCTTTACGTACAGCAGGAAGGAGAGGACGAGAGTCTGGTCTCTTTTTTCCCGCGGCCTCCATCCCGGGAGGTTTCCGGCCAGATCATAGATGTTTTCGGAGGCCTTGTGGTCGCCGCGGAACGCCAGGTCGTGGTATTGGACGTAGGGGAAAATGCAGGCTTGGAGGTGGGCCATGTCCTGGCCATTCAGCAGCAGCAAATTCGCTTTGAAGACCCTCTCAGCGCTGAGTTGATGGCCAGGCAAGATCAGGCGGAGCGCATACGCTTCCGATACGAGGACGTCAGCGCGACGGATAACCTGCTGAGCAGCATCTTCAACGATGTGAGGGGGCTGGCGAATACCTTCAATCGCAGCGGCCTGGTGCGTTACATAGGCGGCCCGACCCAGCATCCCGAGCAGGTGGAATTGGAGGGACAGAGAAACGGCCACCTGTTGGTTTTTCGGACTTTCCCGGAGGTCAGCTACGGGCTGATCATGGATATAGATTTCCCGGTATATCTTCATGATTTGGTGAAAAACCCCTGACGGCAGCCTTTCCCTGGGGTATATTCCCCGGGATTGCCGGGCGGGGCAGGGCCTTGCGGGGGCGGCGTTCGCCGACCGTCCGGCAGTCGGATAAACGCAAGGAAGGTAAAGGGAATTACCGCACAGCGTCTCAAGGACGAAGACGAGTCCATCTGTTGGCTGGTTCTGCACCGCGCCGCGCAGTGGGCCGCGCCCGGTTTTCTCCCGGGCTTGCTGGCCCGCTACGGCACTCCCGCTCGGATGCTGGAGGCGGGGCGGGCGCTTTACGGCAGGCCGGGCGGCCCGCGCCAGGCGATCGAGGCCCTGTCGCATCCCGACTGGGCGGCCATTGAGCGGGACCTGCGCTGGCTGGAGTCCGGCAAACGCACCCTGTTGACGCTCGCGGACCAGCGCTATCCCCCGTTGTTGCGCGAAATCTTCGCGCCTCCCGGTGTCCTTTTCGTAGAGGGGGACCCGGCGCTGCTGCACAGGGCGCAAGTGGCGGTGGTAGGCAGTCGTCGCGCCTCCGGCTACGGCAGGCGCCTCGCCCGGCGATTGTCGCGGGAATTGGCGGCGGCGGGCCTGGCGGTGACCAGCGGCCTCGCCCGCGGGATTGACGGCTGCGCGCACTGGGGCGCCCTGGAGGGAGGCGGGGTGACGCTCGCCGTGGCCGGGACCGGCCCGGACCGCGTTTACCCCAGAGCGCACCGCGAGCTGGCCTGCCGGATCGCTAGTCAGGGCGCCGTATTGTCGGAGTTCCCCCGCGGCACGCCCCCGTGGCCCGGCAATTTCCCGCGCCGCAATCGGATCATCAGCGGGCTGAGCGCAGGCGTCCTGGTTGTGGAGGCGACGGTGGACAGCGGCTCGCTGATTACCGCCCGCCATGCCCTGGACCAGGGGCGGGACGTATTCGCCGTGCCCGGGGCCGTTACCAACCCGCTGTCGCGGGGCTGCCATTCCCTGATCCAGCAGGGGGCGAAGCTGGTGGCAACGGTAAGCGATGTGCTGGAAGAGATCGGCGGCTCCTTCGCTACAGGCCGGGCCGTTTCCCCGGGGCCGCCTGCGCCCTCGCTGCCGCCCGGACTGCCCCCCGGGCTGCGCCGGCTCCTGGAGTGTTTCGACGAGGAGTCGGTATCCGTGGACACGCTGGTGGGGAAAAGCGGATTGACCCCCGCGGAGGTTTCCTCCATGCTTTTTACCCTGGAGCTCAAGAACTGCGTGCGCGTCGGTTTGGACGGCAACTATCAAAGGCTTAAATAAGGCCGGCGTTGCGGCGGCCGCTGTACTGTAAACGAGAGATATGGACAAGGCACTGGTAATCGTGGAATCCCCGGCCAAGGCGGCCACCCTGAGCCGTTATCTGGGCAAAGGGCACGAAATCCTTGCGTCTTACGGCCATGTCAGGGACCTCGTGCCCAAGAACGACGCGGTGCTCCCGGAACAAGACTTCCGCATGCAGTACCAGCCCATAGAAAAGAACGCCCGTCACGTCCAGCGGATCTGCAGGGCCATGGCCAAGGCGGACGTGCTTTATCTGGCCACTGACCCCGACCGGGAGGGCGAGGCGATTGCCTGGCATTTGTGCGAGCTGATCAAAGAAAAGGTGGACTTGCAAGGCAAGCGGGTCTGCCGGGTCGTGTTCCACGAGATTACGCGGGCTGCGATCCTGGAGGCCTTCGAGCGGCCCGGCGAGCTCTCCCACAGCCTGATTGACGCGCAGCAGGCCCGGCGGGGCCTGGATTACCTCGTGGGCTTCAATTTATCCCCGCTGCTTTGGAAAAAGATCGGCGCCGGATTGTCCGCCGGCCGTGTGCAGAGCCCCGCCCTGTGCATGATCGTGGAGCGCGAAGAAGAGATCGAGCGCTTCCAGTCCCGGGAATACTGGACCATCGAGGCGGACGCCTCCCATGCCGACCGTGTTTTCCCCTGCCGCCTGACCCGCTACGGCGGCAAAAAACTGACGCAATTCAGCATCGCGGACGGCGAATCCGCGCGCGAGATGCGCAGCCGCCTGCTCAAGGACGCCGGGGGGGAATTGGTCGTGCAGGAGGTGCGGAAAAAGGAGCGCAGGCGGAACCCCGCCCCGCCGTTCATTACCTCGACGCTGCAACAGGAAGCGGCCCGCCGGCTCGGCTTTTCCGCCCAGAACACCATGCGGGTCGCCCAACGGCTCTACGAGGGCATGGATGTGGGAGACGGCGTAAGGAGCGGGTTGATCACGTACATGCGCACCGACTCGGTGCACCTGTCCGCGGAGGCGCTGCGCGACATCAGGGGCCTGATTGCCGGCCGCTACGGCAAGGAATCGCTGCCGGCGCAGCCGCGGCGCTACAAGACCAGCGCCAAGAATGCCCAGGAGGCCCACGAGGCGATCCGCCCGACCGCCATCAAGCGCTTGCCCGACGGCAAGCTGCAGGCCCTGCTGGACCGGGATCAATGGCGTCTGTACGAGTTGATCTGGAAAAGAACGGTCGCCTCCCAGATGGCTTCGGCCCTCATAGACACCGTGGCGGTGGACCTCGGCTGCAAGGGCGATCACCTTTTCCGCGCCAACGGCGCCACGGTACGCAAGCCCGGCTTCCTGGCGGTGTACGAGGAAGGCAAGGACGACCCGGTGCGCGAGGACGAAAAAGAACGCGCGCTGCCGCCGTTGCAGCAGGGGGACCGTGTCGCATTGCGCGAGCTGCGCGCCGATCAGCACTTTACCACGCCGCCCCCGCGTTACTCGGAGGCGAGCCTGGTGCGCGCCCTGGAAGAGCACGGCATCGGCCGTCCCTCCACCTATGCCAGCATCGTCTCCACTTTGCGGCAGAGAAAGTACGTGGAAATGGAGAAGAAACGCTTCGTGCCTACGGATATCGGCAGGGTCGTGAGCCGATTCCTGACCCGGCATTTCGAGAAATACGTGGATTACGACTTCACGGCCCACCTGGAGAACGATCTGGACGCCATCTCTCGCGGCGAGAAGGGTTGGCGCCCGGTCATGAAACAATTCTGGGGCAGCTTCAAGAAGCGGGTCGAGGAAAAGGAACGCACGGTCAGCCGCATCGAGGCGAGCGGCAGGGAGTTGGGGCAGGACCCGCGGAGCGGGCGTCCGATTCTGGCGCGCATGGGCCGGTACGGTCCTTATGTGCAGATGGGCAGCGGCGGCGACAAGGAGAAGCCGCGCTTTGCCAGCCTGATGCCGGAGCAGCGCCTGGACTCCATCACCCTGGAACAGGCGCTGGAATTGTTCGAGCGCAAAGGCCGGGCGGGTGGCGGCGAGGCGGGCGGCAGGGAATTGGGACAGGACCCGCGGAGCGGGCGTCCGATTCTGGCGCGCATGGGCCGGTACGGTCCTTATGTGCAGATGGGCAGCGGCGGCGACAAGGAGAAGCCGCGCTTTGCCAGCCTGATGCCGGGACAGGAGTTGGATTCCGTCACCCTGGCGGAGGCGCTGGAATTGTTTCTGCTCCCCCGCGCGCTGGGCGAGGAGGACGGCAACGAGGTCGCGGCGGGCCGGGGACGTTACGGGCCCTACGTGCGCTACGGGAAAAAGTACGCTTCCATCAAGCCGCCCGACGACCCCCGCACCATTACTCTGGAGCGGGCGCTGGAACTGGTGCGGGCGCGGGAGCGGGAGCGCGAGGAGTCCGCCGAAAAAATCAAGGAATTCCCCAAGAAGGGCATCTGGATATCGAAGAACCGTTTCGGATTTTACGTGACGGACGGGAAAAACAACGCCAAGGTGCCGAAGGACAAGGAACCGCGGGATCTCAGCCTGCGGGAATCGCTGGCGTTGTTGCAGCAGGCATCGGTTGCCAAGGCGCCGGCCGCCAGGAGGGCGTCGGCCGCCGTCGCCCGGCGGCGCCCCAAGCGGCGGAAGAGGGCATAGGAGGAGGCGCCCGCGCGCCCGGCGGGAAGCGCGGCGCCAGGCCAAGCCAAGCCAAGCCAAGCCAGATTTTATTTTTGTTCGGAGTTCGGAGGAGGATTCGGCAGTGAAGCAAGGGCAACAGGAACGCGCTTTTGTCGCCGTGTTGATGGGCTCGGGATCGGATATGCCCGTTATGCAGGCGGCTTTGGAGGTGTTGGACGGTTTCGAGGTGCCGTGTGAGGCGCGGGTCTGTTCCGCCCACCGCACCCCGGAGGCGTTGCACGAATACGTGCGGGAGGCGGAGCAGCGCGGCTGTGGGGTGTTCATAGCCGCCGCCGGATTGGCCGCGCACCTGGCGGGCAGCGTCGCCGCGCTGACCCTGAAGCCGGTCCTTGGCGTGCCCATAGACGCGGGCCCTCTCAAGGGCGTGGATGCCCTGCTCTCCACCGTGCAGATGCCGGCCGGCGTACCGGTGGCCTGCATGGCCCTGGGCAGCGTCGGCGCCCGCAACGCCGCCTATTTCGCCGCGCAGCTTCTGGCGGTTGCGGACCCCGGGCTGGCGGCCCGGATGGCCGACGAGCGCCGGCGGCGGGCGGAACGGGTCCAGGAGGATAACCGGAAGCTACAGCGCCAACTGCCCCGGCAATGAAATCCTGGGAACTGCGGCGGGCCGCGGCCTCGGTCGAGGCGGGCGGCGTCGTCGCCTACCCCACGGAGGCCGTGTTCGGCCTGGGTTGCGACCCGCTCGACGAGCGGGCGGTGCTGCGGCTGCTGGCCCTGAAGCGTCGCCCCTGGAGCAAGGGGCTGATCCTGGTGGCTGCCGCATGGCGGCAATTCCTGCCTTATTTACGCCGGTCGGATTCGGCAATGCGCGCGCGGCTGCGGGCGACCTGGCCGGGCCCGGTCACCTGGGTCGTGCCCGCCGGGCGGGAGACGCCGGAGTGGATACGGGGCAGGCATGCGGGGGTGGCGCTTCGGGTCAGCGCCCATCCCTGCATACGGGCCTTGTGCTTGCGGACGGGGCCTCTGGTCTCTACCAGCGCCAATCCGCGGCGCTGCCCTCCGGCTCTGACCGCCCGCCGGGTGCGCGCTTACTTCGGTGACCGATTGGATTATCTCCTGGCCGGCGCCCTGGGGCAGCTGAGCGCGCCTACCGAGATTCGGGAAGCCGCCAGCGGCGCCGTGTTGCGCGGCTCGCCCCGGGGCGCCGCCGCGTAGTCCGGGCCGCTCTCCTTGAGGCGGAGCCGCGGCGGTTGCGATTTCCGTGTCCGCTGGGGGAAGGAGGCGCCGCTATGCCCCCCCCACCGGCGCGACTTCGGGCTGCGCCCTCGTCTTGCCGACTCCCCTTCCAACTGTACATCCAGGGGGGGAGCGATGCGCGGGAATAGCGGGGCGGGAATCTTTTCCCCTCGATTGCGTAACGGCTTGCGGACTTCAACGACGGCTTCCCGTTGCCGTGGCGAAAAGTGTATAATGCCAAGTCGGCGGCAACGCTTTGTGGCCAGGGGGAACGTTGTCGGCAATCGTTGGCATCCCCTTTCGGGAGGCCCTTCACGGGAAAGGTGGACCGGCTCTTCGCGCCGGTTCCCCGTTCGCGGAGCAGACTACCGGGGTCGGAACGTTTCGGAATTTGCCGCTTGTTCGTCGTGATGCGATACCTGTTTATATTTCTGTCGGCGCTTCCGGTCGCCGGGGCGCAGGAGGGCGCGCGCCCGCCGCCGCCGGGCGGCGGTTGGGATTTCCTCATTTTTATGCTGGTTCTGTTCGCGATCCTGTATTTCCTGATGATCCGGCCGCAGATGAAACGCGCCCGCCAGCACCGCGAGATGGTGGCCGCCCTGCGGGCCGGAGACGAGGTGGTTACCAACGGCGGTCTGTTGGGACGGGTGCGCAACGTGGGCGACAGTTTCCTGCTGCTGGAGTTGGCGCACGGAACGGAGGTCAAGGTGCAAAAGCACGCCGTGGCCAACATCGTCCCGAAAGGGACCTTCAAGACCCTGTGATGCCCCCCGCAGTGCCCGCAACGCTGGCAGCGCGCCGCCGCCGCCGCCCGCAAGCCGTTACGCAATCGAGGGGAAAAGATTCCCACCCCGCCGCCCAACCTGCCCCGCTATTCCTGCCCCTGTTCAAGCCAGGGGCAAGCCTGCGGCCTCATTCTTCCCATCACTCCCCCCTTGAGGGGGAGCCTATTCGGCCCTTGCGGTTGCCCTGGGCGGTGGGGCGATGGAGGCGCTTTAGCTGCTCCCCCCACCGGCGCGACCTCGGGCTTGCGCCCTCGTCTTGCCGACTCCCCCTCAAGGGGGGAGTGATTGGGGGGGAGTGGCGCGTAAGAACCGCTTTTCTTTCCTTCGATTGCGTAACGGCTTGGCGGCGGCAAGTGTCGTTTTATGCGGGTATAAT
>JAPPPX010000097.1 GCA_028817305.1 Gammaproteobacteria bacterium
GTCATTCCGGCGAAAGCCGGAATCCCGCATAGAAAGCGCGCGCCTCGCGCTCCTTCATTCCCATGCCCCCACCTCGCCATTCCTGCGAAAGCAGGAATCCAGCGTATAAAGCGCGCGCTTCGCGCTCCTTCAGGGCGGAGCGAGGGCGCGGCGGACAGCCATATACTCGCGCCGCCGCCTGCCGGCGCCATTGCGCGAATGTGCGCGTTCCGCGCTCTATTTGCGCGGGATTCCGGCTTTCGCCGGAATGACAGATAGAAAAAAGCCGGAATGACAGAAAAAAGCCGGAATGACAGAAAAAAGTAGGAATGACAGAAAGAAGCAGGGATGGCGGCTTGTAGGGGTCATAGCCGCCCCGGGCTCCGGCGCCCTACTTTACCGGATTGCGGGCCAGCCACTTCTCCAGAAAGTGGATATTCGGCGCGCCGGCCGCCAGGTCCGAATCCTTCACCAGGCGGCGGTGCAACGGGAGGTTGGTCTCGATTCCCTCGATCACAATCTCGTTGAGCGCGTTGGCCAGGCGGGCGAAGGCCGCCTCCCGGGTCTCGGCATGGACGATCAGCTTGCCGATCATGGAGTCGTAGTGGGGGGGAACCCGGTAGCCCTGGTAGATATGCGTGTCCATTCGGACCCCCGGCCCCCCGGGCGGGTGGTAGTGCCTCACGGCGCCTGGGGATGGGGCGAAGGTGTCGGGATGCTCGGCATTGATCCGGCACTCGATGGCATGACCCCGCCACTGGATATCCCGCTGTTCCAGGGACAGCTTCTCTCCCGCCGCGATGCGCAACTGCTCTTTAACGATGTCAATGCCGGTCACCATTTCCGTGACGGCATGTTCCACCTGTATGCGAGTATTCATCTCGATGAAGTAAAAGCGGCCGTCCTGGTAGAGGAATTCCAGCGTGCCCGCCCCGCGGTAGCCGATGCTGCGGCAGGCCTCGATGCAGATCTTTCCCAGGCGCCGGCGTTCCTGCCCGGAAAGCCCGGTCGCGGGCGCTTCTTCGATCAGCTTCTGATTGCGGCGTTGCACAGAGCAGTCCCGCTCGCCCAGTTGCACGACGTTCGCGTACTGGTCGGCCAGCACCTGGACCTCGATATGCCGCGGCTGCGACAAGTATTTCTCCAGGTACATGGTATCCGTGCCGAATGCGTTTTTCGCCTCGATGCGCTTCAGCGACAGCGCATTCAGCAGCGTCGCCTCGCTGTGCACGACCCGCATGCCGCGGCCGCCGCCGCCGGCCGCCGCCTTGATCATCACCGGGTAGCCGATCTCCTGCGCCAGACGCAGGCACTCCTGCGGCCGGTCCGCCGGCAGCGCGCCGTTGCTGCCCGGCACGCAGGAGATCCCGATCTTTTTCATTGCCGCGATCCCGCTCAACTTGTCGCCCATGACGCGAATGGTTTCCGGGCGCGGCCCGACGAACACGAAACCGCTGCTCTCCGCCTGTTCCGCGAAGGTGGCGTTCTCCGCCAGGAATCCGTATCCCGGGTGAATCGCCTCGGCATCGGTGACCTCGGCGGCGCTGAGCAACGCGGGAATATTCAGGTAGCTTTGCGGCGCCGGGGCCGGCCCGATGCAGACGGTCTCGTCGGCCATCAGCACATGCTTTTGATCGCGGTCCACCTCCGAGTGCGCCGCCACGGTCTTGACCCCCAGTTCCCAGCACGCGCGAAGGATCCGCAGGGCGATCTCCCCGCGATTGGCGATAACCAGTTTATTGAACATCGGCGCTTCAGCTATGGCATCGGAGCTTGGCGAGGCGCGCCCTCTCCGGCGCCGGCCCGGGCGCGAAAATCACTTGCGGATCGCGAACAGAGGCTCGCCGTATTCGATGGGGTCGCCGCTTGCCACGAACACCTTTTCCACCACGCCGTCGGTATCGGCCTCGATGTGATTCATTACCTTCATCGCTTCGATGATGCAAAGCACATTGCCCTTTTTGACCGTCTGCCCCGAGTGGACGAAGGGCTTCTCGTCCGGCGCGGGCGCGGCGTAGAACGTGCCGACCATGGGCGCCCGAAAGATATGTTGCCTCGGATCCGCTTCCGCCTCCGCGCCCGGGGGCGCGCCGCCGGCGCCCGCATTCGCGTCTGCCGCGGCGGGGCGCGCCGCCGCCGCCGTCGTTTCCCTGCCTTGACGGCTGATGCGCACCTGCTCTTCGCCCTCGCGCAATTCCAGTTCGGTGATTTCCGACTGTTCCAGCAACTGGATCAGTTTTTTGATTTTGCGTATATCCATTGGATTGGCCGCGAGGGTTCCTTTCCTTTCCCTTTCCCTTTCGTTTTCAGTCGCCCGCCCAGTGCCGGTGCAATGCGGCGAGCGCCAATTCGTAGCCGATCTGTCCCATCCCGCAGATCAGGCCGAATGCGATATCGGACAGATACGAACGGCGGCGGAACGCCTCGCGGGAGAGCGGGTTCGAGATATGCACCTCGATAAAGGGAATGGCCACCGCCAGCAAGGCGTCCCGCAGCGCGATGCTGGTATGGGTCAGGGCGCCGGGATTGATAATGATGGCATCGCAGCCCTCCTGCCCGGCGGCCTGAATGCGCTCGATCAACTCGTGCTCGGCGTTGCTTTGAAAACAATCCAGCCGCACGCCGCATTCGGCCGCCTGCTGGCGCAGGCGGGAGTGGATCTCGTCCAGCGAGCCTTTGCCGTAAATTTCCGGCTCGCGTTGCCCCAGCAGGTTCAGGTTGGGGCCGCCGAGCACCAGAATTTTCTTCGTTCGTTCCATGTTCGGTTCATATATATTCGGTTCGTATTCGCGGGCGCCGGGCCGGTCACAGCCAGCGCAACAACTGTTTCTCGGCTTCCGGACCGTGCAACCTGCCCCAGCGCGAGAACACGATCTCGCCGGAACGAGAGACGATGACAGTATAAGGCAAGCCGCCCACGCGGTTTCCGTACGCCTCGGCCACCTGCACAGCCTCCAGCCCGCCGATCAGCACCGGGTAGTTGATCTCCAGCTGCGCGGAGAAATCCCGGGCGTTCTGGGCCTGGTCAATGGCAATGCCCACGAACCGCAGCCCCCGGGTCTCGTATTTTTCCTGCAAGGCAATGAACTCGGGTATCTCTTCCCGGCAGGGCAGGCACCAACTGGCCCAGAAATTCACCACCAGCACCTTGCCGTCCCATTCCGCCGGAGTGTGCATGCGCCCCTCCAGGTCCGGCAGGCGGAAATCGGGGCGCGGCTTGCCCAGTGCCGGCACCGGGTCCGCGCCGCGCCAGCCGGGTTCGAGCCACGCGCGCAGGGAAAACCCCAGGGCGGCGGACAACAGCGCCGTCGCCGGCAGGCCCCACCAGAGCCAACCGTTCCTCATGAGGCAAGCGCCTGCCGGACATGCAGTACGAACTCCTCGGCCCCGAGGAAGGTGTAGATGCGGTACGAATCGCGCTCGCGCGCGTCGTCTCCGAAAAACAGCAGCGCCGGCGGCCCCAGCAAGCCGAATTTCTCGAGCAGCAACCGGTCCGCCTCGTCGTAGGCGGTCACATCCACCTGTAACAACACGGCCTGCCGCAGCGCATCCCGCACCCGCGGGTCGGTAAAGGTTTCCCGCTCCAACTGTCTGCATACCACGCACCAGTCGGCGCGAAAATCGAGCATCACGGCGCGGCCCTGCCGGGCGGCCGCCTGCAAACTGCTGTCCAATTCGGCGACATCCCGCACGCGCCGAAAATCCAGGCCCGGGTGTTCCGCGGCGGCCTTTTCGCCGCCGCCGAAGTTTGCCAGCGGCCGCAGCAAGTCGCCGTTGCCGCCCGCCGCCCCCACGATCAAAGCGGCGCCGTAAAACAGCATTCCCAGGCCCAGCCCCTTCCCCAGCCGGGGCCACTTGCCCCGGTCCGGCAACGGGTCCAGGGCGCCCAGGAAGACCGCCGTGGTAATCAGCAGCATGGCCCACAGGAACAGGGTCAGCGGCCCGGGAAGCAACTGCCCCAGGAACCACAGGGCCAGCCCCAGCATGGCGACGCCGAAGGCTTTTCGGACCACCGTCATCCACGGCCCGGCCCGCGGCAACAGGGCGCCTGCCGTGCCGCCTATCAGCAGCAACGGCATTCCCAGGCCCAGCCCCATCGCGCCCAGCGCCATCCCTCCCAGCAGGGGATCCCCGTAGAGGTTGGCGAAGGCAAGGGCGGCAAACAGCGGCGGGGCCGTGCAGGGCCCCACCATCAGCGCCGACAAAACCCCCATGGCCCCCGCCCCCCGCAGGCCGCCCCGGGATTCCCGTCTGCCCCAGGAATCCAGCCTGTCGCGCCAGGCGGCGGGCAGCTGCAACTCCCACCCGCCCAGCATGGCCCAGGCCAGCAGCGCCAGCAACAAGCCGAAAGCGCCCAGGAACCAGGGCGCCTGGGCGGCCGCCTGCACGTTGAAACTCAAGGCCGACGCCGCCGCGCCGATGCCGCCGTAGGTGGCGGCCATGGCCAGAACATATGCCGCGGTCAGCATCGTCCCCCGCGCGGGCGAGTGCAGGCGCCCCCCTTGCGCCACCAGGATGCCGGAGAGAATGGGCAGCAGCGGGAACACGCAGGGGGTAAAGGCCAGCCCCAGCCCCGTGACCAACGCCACCGCCAGGATCCAGAGCCGGCTGGCCTCCTGGCCGCCGGCCGCGCCGCTCCCGTTGCCTGCCGCCGCGGCGGCAGGCGGCGCGGCCGTCATTTGCCTCGTCTGCCCATTCGCGTAGGCCGCCGCGCCGGCGCCCAAAGCCCCCGCGGCGTCCGCGACCGCGCCGCCCGCGGCGGCCCCCGCCGAGTCCGGCGGCAGGGGCATGGCAAGACTCTTTACCACCGGCGGATAACAAACCGATCCTTCCTTGCAGCCCTGGTAGCGCACCTGCAAGGCCAGCGGGCCCGGTCCCGCGCGCTCCAGCGGCAGCAGCAGCTCCAGCTCGCCGCGATAGACCTCCACCGAGCCGAAACTGGCATCTTCTTCCCGTTCCCCGGCGGGCAGCGTAAAGGGCAGCAGCCGGAAGGCGCCGCCTTCCGCGGCGACTTGCAGCTTGTCGCGGTAGAGATAGTAGCCCTCGGCGATGGACCAATGCAGTTGCGCCGCCTTGCCGTCGGCCGCGGGCTCGCCGCGCAGCCGGAAGGCCCGGTCCGCGGGCAGCGGTTCCTCCAGCGCCGCCGGGCCGGTCCCGCCCGCCCAGGCGCGCAGGCGTTCCCCCAGCGTTGTCGCCCCCGCCGGCGCCGGCGGCCAGGCCAGCGCCGCCAGCAGACCGAGACAGAGCAGGCGCGGCTTCACGGCGCGCCGCCCGCGTCGTTCGCCACCGAGGCCCGCACCCAGTCCAGGTACCCCTCCAGCCCCGTCGCGACCGGGAATGCCACGATCTCGGGCAGATCGTACTCGTGCCATTCCCGGATTCGCCGCTCCAGGCCGGGATAAGCGGCCGCCGTGGTCTTGACCAGCAAAGTGCATTCTTCGGCGGTTTCCACCGCCCCCTGCCACCGATACACGGAGCGCCCCGCCGGCAATATATGAATGCAGGCGGCCGCCTTTTCCGCCACCAGGGATCGGGAAAAACGCTCGGCCTCCGCCCGCTTCGGGCAGGTGCACAGCACCAGCAGGACTTCTTGCATGACGGTCTATTCGTTTCTCGAGCGCCGGTCGGTTCCCTCGCCGCGCCTGGTCCCGGGCCGCGCCTGGCCCCGGCGCCGCCGTCCCGCGCCGGGCGCGGCCGACGCGATTGCCGAGCGTCCGGCCGGTTCGGAACCGCTGGGCGGCAAGCGGGCAGATTAGCAAAAATCCCGCCTTTTTCCCAGAATCGCGCCAGAATCGCCAGCCGTTACGCAATCGAAGGGAAGAAAACTGGCGCCGTTTGCAGCCAAGAAAGAGGCGCCGTGAACAAAATTCCCGCCATTCCCGCTCCCCCTCCGTCATTCCGGTCTCCTCCACGTCATTCCGGCGCCTCCCCCTCCGCCATTCCTGCCCCCTCCATGTCATTCCGGCGAAAGCCGGAATCCCGCATAGAAAGCGCGCGCCTCGCGCTCCTTTTAAGGGAGGGGCGGGCCGTCGGGAGCTGCAATGTGCGCGTTCCGCGCTGTATTTGCGCGGGATTCCGGCTTTCCAGTCTGTGTAAAAACTATTCGTGCTTTTTGCAAAGTGGGAAAATAGCACTCGAAATCGTATGAAATCAGGGTCTGAGTGGGAATTTCATGCCGTTTTTGGCGGATATTTGCCGTGCCAATGGGTAGTTTTTCGGGCGTCTCTGGATTTTCGGAATTTTTACACAGACTGTTTCGCCGGAATGGCGGAGTGAGGGCGGGAATGGCGGGGTGGGAATCTTTTGCCCGCGATTGCGTAACGGCTGGATGGGGCCGCCACATACACATACTTGACTAAAATAATCGGGTATGGTATCCAGGGCAAAACCCGGTCGCTTCGAATCGGGCAACGGAAGCGCGAACAGCAGATTTTTACAGTCTTATGCGACTTACAGCCAAGGGCCGCTACGCGATCACCGCCATGCTGGATATCGCCCTGCATGGAGAGGAGGGCGCCATCGTGCCGCTGGCGGACATTGCCATGCGCCAGGATATTTCCCAGAGTTACCTGGAGCAGCTCTTTGCCTGCCTGCGCCGGCAACGGCTGGTGCGGAGCATCCGCGGCCCCGGCGGCGGCTACCGGCTCGATCGGGACGCCGACTGCATTACCCTGGCCGAGGTGATCCTTGCCGTGAAGGAGCCGCTGGATTCGACCCGTTGCGGCGGCAAAAAGAACTGCCTGGGGAACCAACCCTGCCTGACGCACACCCTGTGGGCGGAACTCAACGGCTGGATTGCCGATTTCCTGCGCAACATGACGTTGGCGGACCTGGCCCGCAAGCAGGCGGTGCGCCAAGTGGCAAGACGGCAGGACCAGGTTGCCGCCGCGCCGCGGGCGCAAGGCGCCGTCTCCCGCGGTATGGCGGGCTGAGGACCGGGACCGTGCCGGCAGCGGGAATCACCTTGACGGAGCGCGCCGCCGTGCACGTGCGCCAGTTCATGCAGCGGCAGCGGGAGGACGGCGGCAGGTTGCGCGTGGGGGTCAAGGACGCCGGGTGCTCGGGTTACCGGTACGTGGTGGAGACCGCGCGCGAGGTTGGGGCGAATGATCGCGTGTTCCGCTCCCGCGGCATCGAGGTGGTGGTGGACGCCAGGAGTCTCTTGTTGCTGGCCGGCACCGAGCTGGACTACGCCCGCAAGGGGGTCAACGAGGAATTCGTGTTCAACAATCCCAACGTAACCCAGAGCTGCGGTTGCGGCGAGAGCTTTACCGTTGCCGATTCGGGCAGGACGGCGGAGGCGCAAGATGCAAAATAAGGCACGGGCGGCGGTTGCGGGCGCGGCGGCGGAGTCGTCCCCAGCCATAGAACTGCCGGGGGCGGACGGGTACGCCCCGGGTTTTTATACCGACGTCGCGGCGGATACCATGCCGCCGGGACTGGACGAGGCGGTCATTCGGCGAATCTCGCGCAAAAAGGAAGAGCCGCAATGGCTGCTCGAGTGGCGGCTGGAGGCATACCGTCACTGGCAAAAAATGCGGGAACCCGCCTGGGCCAATATACGCTACCCGGCGATTGATTATCAGGCGATCTCCTACTACTCGGCGCCGCGCTCCAACAAGAAGGGCCCGAAAAGCCTGGACGAGGTGGACCCGAAACTGCTGGAGACTTACGAGAAACTGGGCATCCCGTTGCGGGAGCGGGAGATCCTGGCGGGGGTCGCTGTGGACGCGGTCTTCGACAGCGTTTCCGTGGCCACCACCTTCAAGGAGAAGCTGGCCGCGGCGGGCGTCATCTTTTGTCCCTTCTCGGAGGCGGTGCGGCAGCACCCGGAACTGGTGCGGAAATATCTGGGCACTGTGGTGCCCGTGTCCGACAATTTCTTCGCGGCGCTGAACTCGGCCGTGTTCACCGACGGTTCTTTCTGCTACATCCCCGAAAACACGCGCTGCCCGATGGAGTTGTCCACCTACTTTCGCATCAATGCCCTGAACACGGGCCAATTCGAACGCACCCTGATCGTGGCCGACAAAGGCAGCTACGTCAGTTACCTGGAAGGCTGCACCGCCCCCATGCGCGACGAGAACCAGCTGCACGCGGCGGTAGTGGAACTGGTCGCCCTGGACGACGCCGAAATCAAATACTCCACCGTGCAGAACTGGTATCCCGGGGACGAGGAAGGGAAGGGCGGCATCTACAATTTCGTCACCAAGCGCGGCGAGTGCAGGGGCGCCCGGTCACGCATTTCCTGGACGCAGGTGGAGACCGGCTCGGCGATCACCTGGAAGTACCCGAGTTGCGTCCTGCGCGGCGACCGCAGCGTGGGCAAGTTCCATTCCGTCGCCGTGACCAATAACCACCAGCAGGCCGATACCGGCACCAAGATGATCCACCTGGGCAGGGACACGCGCAGCACCGTGATTTCCAAGGGCATTTCCGCGAGGCACGGGCAGAACACCTACCGGGGGCTGATCCGGGTCGGGAGGAACGCGGCGGGGAGCCGCAACTACACCCAGTGCGACTCTCTGCTGATGGGGGACCGTTGCGGCGCGCACACGTTCCCCCGCATCGAGACGGACAATCCGGGTTGCCAGGTCGAACATGAGGCCACGACGTCCCGGATCAGCGCGGACCAGTTGTATTACTGCAAGCAGCGGGGGCTTTCCGAAGAAGACGCGATCAACCTGGTCATTGGCGGCTTTTGCAAGCAGGTGTTCAAGGAACTCCCCATGGAATTCGCGGTCGAGGCGCAGAAACTGCTTGAAGTCACGCTGGAAAACGCGGTTGGCTGACCCGGCGCTTCGTCCCGAACATGCTTCGCATTAGCGATCTACATGCCGACGCGGATGGGAAATCCATCCTGAACGGAGTGAACCTGGAACTCGGCGCCGGCGAAGTGCATGCGATCATGGGGCCGAACGGTTCCGGGAAGAGCACCCTGGCGAATGTCCTGGCCGGCCACGAGGGTTACCGGGTCACTCGCGGCGAGGTCCGCTTTGTCGGCAGGGACCTGTTGCAAGCGCCGATCGAGGAGCGCGCGCGGCAGGGGCTGTTCCTCGGTTTCCAGCATCCCGTCGAGATCCCCGGCGTCAGCAACATCTACCTGCTGAAGTCCGCCTTGAACACATTGCGCGCCAGCCGCGACCAACCCGACCTGGACGCATTCGAATTCCTCGCGCTGGTCAGGGAGAAACTGGAGGCCGTGGGCATGGACGAGGAAATGCTGCACCGTCCGATCAACGAGGGCTTTTCCGGGGGCGAGAAAAAACGCAACGAAATGCTGCAGATGGCCGTTCTGGAACCGACCCTGGCGGTCCTGGACGAGATTGACTCGGGGCTGGACATAGACACTCTCAGGACGGTCGGCGCCACTCTGGAAAAACTGCGCAGCCCGGAGCGGTCCATCCTTCTGATCACGCACTACCAGCGTTTGCTGGAATACGTCGCGCCTGACCAGGTGCATATTATGATCGGGGGCCGGGTGGTCAGCTCCGGCGACCGGCAGTTGGCCCGGCAGTTGGAACGGCACGGCTACGAGGAGTTCGAGCGGCAATGAACGCGGATGCCCGCGAAGTTTGCCGGCATTACTCGGGCGAGTTCGAGCGGCTCCGGGACCGGCTCCCCGGGGAATGGATGCGCCCCCGCAGGGAGGCGGCCCTGCGCGATTTTCTCGCTGCCGGTATTCCGCAAAGCCGTGCCGGGGAATGGCGCTACACGGATACCGGCGCCATCGCGCAATGTCCTTTCGTCGTCGCCGGCGCCCCGGACGAAGCCTCCGCCCCGGCGGCGGCAACGGAGCAGATGCGGGGCGCCGCCGGTCTCTGCCCCCGGGAACTGGTCTCCGTCAATGGCCGGTTCTCCCCGCGCCTGTCCGCCGCCAGTGCCGTCGGCAATGGGGCCGCCGCCGGGATCGAGTGCGGCAGCCTGGCGGAACGACTGCGGCAGCCCGCCGGTTTCGTCGCCGATCACCTGGGTTCCTGCCTCGACTCCCCCCACGCCTTCGCGCTCCTGAACACGGCCTTCCTGAGCGACGGAGTATGCCTGCGGGTCCCGGCGCGGCAGCGCGCCGCCCCGGTGCACCTGCTGCATTTCGACCTGGCCGGCGACGGGCTGCTGGCCGTGCACCCGCGCAACCTGATCGTGCTGGAAGAAGGCGCCGAGGCGGTGCTGGTGGAAAGTTACTACGCCCTGGGGCAAGGCAGGCACCTCTGCAACGCCGTCACCGAGGCGATCCTGCGGCCCGGCGCCAAGCTCAGCCATTACCAGGTCCAGGAGGGAGGCGAAGGCAATTTCCATATGGGCGATGTGTACGTGCGGCAGGAAGAGCGCAGCAGCTACCGTTCCTGGACGCTGTCCAGGGGCGCTGCCGTCGGGCGGCGGAAGCTGCATGTGAACCTGTCAGGGAGGGGGGCGCAGGCGACCCTGTACGGGCTTTACGCGGTGGACGGCCGCCGCCACCTGGACTGTAGGACGCATGTAGATCACCGCAGCCCCCACACCTGCAGCGAGCAGACCTTCCTGGGCCTGATCCGCGACCGCGGCGCCAGCGCCTTCAGCGGCCGGGTCGTCATCCATGCGCAGGCCCAGAAGACCGAGGCGCGGCAGAAGAACGCCAACCTGCTGCTCTCCGCGCAAGCGCGGGCCCGTACCGAGCCGAACCTCGAGATCCATGCCGACGACGTACAGTGCAGCCACTCGGCCACCGTCGGGCGCCTGGACCAGGACGCCCTGTTTTACCTGCGCACCCGGGCCTTGGACGAGGCAGCGGCGGAACGGGCGCTGACCATGGCCTTTGCCATGCAGGTGCTCGATAAGATCGAGTTCGAGCCGTTGCGGACCCGGATGATCGCCGCCTTGCCGGGGATGCCGGCCCGGGGCCGCGCCTGAGAGTCGCCCGGTGACCGGCACGCCCGCTCCTGCGCAACGGTTCGCCCCGGGGTTCGCCCCGGCGATAGCATGGGACGTGGAACGGATCCGCGGCGACTTCCCCATCCTGTCCCGCCAAGTCTATGACCAGCCGTTGACCTATCTGGACAACGCCGCATCGGCACAGAAGCCCAGCTCGGTTATCGAGGCCGTCGGCAATTGCTACCGCCAGGAATATGCGAACGTGCACCGCGGCATCCATTTTCTTAGCGAACATGCCTCTGCCGCCTACGAGGCGGTGCGGCGGCAGGTACAGGAATACATCCATGCCTCTTCTCCCAGGGAGATCGTTTTCGTACGCGGCACGACGGAAGCGATCAACCTGGTCGCGCAGAGTTACGGGCGTCCGCGGCTCGGCCCGTGGGACGAGATCCTGATCACCGAGATGGAGCACCATTCCAACATCGTTCCCTGGCAAATGCTGTGCGAACAGACCGGGGCGCGCCTGCTTTACGTCCCGATTGACGACCGGGGAGAGCTGGTGCGGGAGGAATACGAAAGGCTGTTGGGCCCCTGCACCCGCCTGGTGGCCGTCACCCACGTGTCGAATGCGCTGGGCACCGTCAACGATATCCGGTGGCTGGTCGAACGCGCCCACGCGAACGGCACCCCGGTGCTTGTGGATGGCGCCCAGGCGATCCCGCACATGCCCATAGACGTAACGCGGCTGGACTGCGACTTCTACGCATTCTCGGCGCACAAGTTCTTCGGCCCTACCGGGATCGGCATCCTGTACGGCAAGGAGCGCCATCTGGAGAACATGCCGCCCTGGGAAGGGGGCGGCAACATGATCCGCGCGGTGACGATGGCGAAGGCCGTGTACAACGAGAGCCCGCATCGTTTCGAGGCGGGGACGCCGCACATCGCGGGCGTAATGGGCCTGGGGGCGGCGATTCGCTACATGGAATCCCTGGACCCGGTTGCGCTCCAGGCGCACGAGGCGGAATTGCTGCAACATGCCAGCGCCTTCCTGCGGGAGATCCCCGGCGTGCGCCTGGTGGGTACGGCGGAGCGAAAATGCTCGTTGCTGTCGTTCACCGTGGACGGGATTCACCCGCACGACCTGGGCACCGTTCTCGACCAGGAAGGCATCGCCATCCGTGCCGGGCACCACTGCTCGATGCCGGTCATGGAGCGTTTTCGGATCCCCGCCACCGCCCGCGCCTCGTTCGCGTTTTACAACACCATCGAAGAGGCCGGGCGCCTGGCGGACGCCTTGCGCAAGGCGGTGCGCCTCCTGAGCTGATGTCGGACCTGCGCGACCTTTACCGGGATGTGGTCATAGACCACAATCGGAACCCCCGCAATTTCCGGGAGCTGGCCGCTGCCGACCGGCGCGTGGAAGGCTACAATCCCCTCTGCGGAGACCGGATTGTCCTGTACCTCAATGTCAGGTCCTCGCGCATCGAGGACGCAACCTTTCAAGGTACGGGATGCGCGATCTCCATCGCATCGGCCTCCTTGATGACCGAAGCCGTCAAGGGCAGGACCGAGGAGGAGGCGCAGCGCTTCATGCAGGAATTCCAGGAAATGGTGACGGCATCGGGGGAATCCGCCGCCCCGGAGCGCATGGGCAAACTCGCCGCCCTGGCGGGCGTGAAGGACTACCCGTCGCGCGTCAAATGCGCTACCTTGAGCTGGCACACCTTGCGCGCCGCCCTGGCCGGCTCCCAGGAAGCGGTATCCACGGAATGAACCCGACCGACATGGCGGATATAGACAAGCCGGTCACCCTGGAGCGGGACTGCGCCGCGGTCCTGATCCCCGCGGGGACGCGGATCCTCCTCCCGGCCGGCAGCGTGGCGTTCATCGTGCAGGCGCTGGGCGGCGGATACACGTTGAACGTCAACGGCAACCTGGCGCGCGTCGCCGGCAAGGATGCCGACGCCCTGGGCTTCGACGTCCCCGAGACGGAGGAGGAGACGGCGCCGCCCGCCGCGCCGCAAGGCGACGGCAGCGTCGAAGAACCGCTGATATGGGAAAAGCTCAGAGGCTGTTACGACCCGGAGATCCCCATCAACATCGTTGACCTCGGCCTGATCTACGACTGCAAGGTGACGCCGCTGGGGGAGAAGGGCCGCAACCGGGTTGAGATCGCCATGACCTTGACCGCTCCCGGTTGCGGCATGGGCCAATTTCTGGCGGAAGATGTCCGCGCCGCGGTCGCCTCTGTCCCCAACGTAACGGAGGTCAACGTGGAGCTCACCTTCGAGCCGCCCTGGGATCAGAGCAGGATGTCGGAAGCGGCCCGCCTGGAAGCGGGGTTGTTCTGATGGCGGACGGCGAAGACTGGTTCGATATCGCCCCCGTGGAGGAGATCGGCCCCGGGGGCTTTCGGGTGGCGACGGTGGCGGATACCCCGGTCGCGGTCATCAATGTCGGCGGGCGGTTCTATGCCGTGGCGGACGAGTGCAGCCACGACTTTTCCCCCATATTCCGCACCGGGCTTGCCGCCGCGGAATTGCTGGACGGCGAAGAAATCGTCTGCCCCAGGCACGGCGCGCGGTTCTGCGCGCGCACGGGAGACGCGCTCACCCCCCCCGCCTACGAACCGTTGACCACGTTCCCGGTCCGGGTCTGCCGGGGCATGGTTCAGGCAGGATGCCGGAAGCGGGACTGAAGGGCGCCCGGCCTACGCAATTCCTTTCTGCCTCTTGTTCCCAGGCGATTGCGTCCGGCCAGTGCGGCGCCGGTTGAGGATACTCCGATCGAAACGGACTTTCTGTTACCATATGCGCGACGGCCCCGGACCTGATCGAAGATGCCATTCATACCTCGAACCAGCCTGAACGAGGGCGATTTTACCGAGTATTGCCAGCCGCCCCGCAAGACCCCGGGCGCATTTTCGGGCGCCAACGTTTCGGGCAGGGCGGGACGGCGCTTCCGGCTGCCGTCCGGGCGTTCCCCGATATGAGCAGCCAGCCGGCCCCGGCGGCAAAAGCGAAAGCTCGGAAGACGCCAAGGCGCGCGGAGCGCCCGCAGAAAACCGCGGCGGTGGAACGCACCCTGTCAATCGTCAAGCCGGATGCCGTGGCCAAGAACTTGATCGGCGAGATCTACTCCCGGTTCGAGCAGACCGGCCTGCGGGTGATTGCCGCCAAAATGCTGCACCTCTCCCCCCGCCAGGCGGAAAATCTCTACGAAGTTCACAGGGACCGGCCCTTCTTTCGCGAACTTGTGCAATTCATGACTTCGGGGCCCGTGATGGTGCAGGTGCTTGAGGGGGAAGACGCTATTCGCAAGCAGCGCAAGATCATGGGGGCCACCATCCCCAAGTACGCCGCCGCCGGCACGATCCGCCACGACTTTGCCAACAGCGTAAAAAGCGGCGGCGTACACGAGAACGCGGTGCACGGCTCCGACAGCTCCCAGAGCGCCCGCGCCGAGATCGCGATCTTCTTCTCCCCGGATGAAATTTGTCGCAGGACCCGATGACCGGCGGTATCCATGCGCACGAGAACCGGGCCGCCCGCATGAGGCGCCTGCGCCGCTATGGTTTCCCGTGCCTGGCCGTTGCGGCGCTGCTGCTCGGCGCCTGCGCGCGGACCCCGAGCCTCAGCAAGGAGGAGAAGTCGCGGGTGGTAGAGGCCAACCTGCAACTGGCGATCGCCTATATGCAGGACGGCAGGTTCCAGGTCGCCGAAAAGAAATTGCAAAAGGCTTTCGACACCGATCCCAAACAGCCGCAAACGCATATGACGTATGGGCTGTTCTACAGTCTGACCACCCAACCCAAAAAAGCAGACAAACATTACCGCAGGGCGGTAAAACTGGACCCGGACAATCCCGACATCCTGAACAACTATGCCCAATTTCTGTGCCAAACGGGCAAGGTCGGCCCGGCCCGGGAGGCCTTTTTACGGGCTGCCCGGGACCCGGTTTACCAGACCCCGGAAATCCCTTATACCAACCTGGCGATCTGTCTCATAAGCAACGACGAACTGGAGGAGGCGGAGACCTACCTGCAGCGGGCGCTGTCGCAATCCCCCGGGCAGCCCATCGCCCTGTTGCATATGTCCGGCCTCAAATACCAGCTGCGGGAATACCTGTCCGCACGGGCGTACCTGCAGCGTTACGCCGACACAGGGGAAACGTACACGGCCGCCAGCCTGTGGCTGGGCGTGCGGATCGAGAGGCAACTGGGCGACCGGAACGCCGAGAAGCGCTATGCCCGGGCGTTGCGCGCTTCTTTCCCCGATGCGCCGGAAACGCGCCTGCTGGAGGAGACCCGCGGCAAGGCTCGCGGCGCAAGCCCCAGCGCAGGTCGCGGCGGACCCCCTGCAGAGAGTCGCGGCGAGGCCCGTGGCGAGGACTGACCCGGCCAAGGCGGCACCCGGCACCGTAGCGCCTCCCTCCCCGCCGCCGGGGGAACTCCTGCGCCAGGCCCGCGAGCGGAAACAGCTCAGCATCGGCGAGGTGGCGGCCGAGCTCCATCTGAACGCGCGCACCATTGGCGACCTGGAATCGGGGCACTCCCCGGACTTGCCGTTCGTATATATGCAAGGCTACCTGCGCAGCTACGCGCGCCTGGTGGGCGTGAACGAAGGGGCGCTCGCCGACGGCATCGGCCGGCGCGGCGCCCCGCGGCAGGAGGAAGTGCGGCGCCTGAGCGCCGGCCGCAAATATCGGAAGCTCGGTCACGAGCGGCATGTCCGCGTATTTACCCATCTGGTCGCCGCCGTCCTGCTCGCCCTGTTCTTCTCCTACTGGTGGCAGGAACGCCGTCAGATCGAGCCGCCTGCAGGCGCGGCGCGGTACTCCGTCCCGATTGCGCCCGCTCCGGATGCGGCCGTCCCGAATGCGGCCGCAGATGCGGCCGCCGACGCGAATGCCGGGCCGGATCGGCTCCTCCCTCTCCCTGGCGTCTCCGCAGAATCCGCAGAATCCGCAGAATCCGCAGAATCCGTAGAATCCGTAGAATCCGTAGAATCCGTAGAATCCGCGGAATCCGTAGAATCCGCGGAATCCGGCGGGCCGGCCGAGGCGCCGGACGGCGGGACCGCCGCCGCCGGCGCGCTGGAGGAAGCGGCGGGCGCGGCGCAAACGGAGATTCCGCCGCCTGCCCCCGCGGCAGCCGCCAAACCAAGCGCCATTGTCTCCCTGGAGCTGTTGGACGAGTGCTGGATAGAGGTCCGGGATGCGCGCGGCAAGGTGCTGTTGGCCAAGATGGGGTACGCCACCGATCGCTTCTTCCTTGAGGGCCAGGAACCGTTCGCCATCCTGTTGGGCAACGCGCCCGCGGTCCGCCTGTCCTACAACGGGGAACCGCTGGATGTCAGCGCCTACGCGCACGGCAACGTGGCCCGCTTCGAGCTTCGGGGACAGCCGCAACCGCAGGAAAATCTTTGACCGCCCGCATCCAGGCCGTACGGGGAATGCGCACCGTTCCCCCCGACCAGTCCGCCGGCTGGCGGGCCATGGAGCAGGCCATCACGGACGTCTTTGCGCGCTACGGCTACCGCGAGATCCGCTTCCCCATCGTGGATCGCACCGAGACCTTCCAGCGTTCCATAGGCGAACTGACCGACATCGTGTCCAAGGAAATGTATTCCTTTCGGGACCGCGGAGGCAACGATCTCACCCTGCGCCCGGAAGGCACCGCCGGCTGCGTCCGCGCCGCCGTGGAAAACGGCCTCCTGACTCAGGCCCGGAAACTGTGGTACGCGGGGCCGATGTTCCGCTACGAAAGGCCGCAGAAAGGCAGACACCGCCAGTTCCGCCAAGCCGGTGTCGAGGTTTACGGAATGGCCGGCGCCGCCATCGAAGTCGAGATGCTTGCCATGGGCGCCCGCATATGGAGCGCGCTCGGGCTGCCGGGCATTGTCCTGGAGCTCAACATGCTCGGCAGCCCGCAGAGCAGGGAGGAATACCGCCGGCGGCTGGGCGAGTATTTTCGCCCGCACCAGAACCTCCTGAACGAGGAGGAGGCCAGGAGGCTGCGCGACAATCCCCTGCGCCTTATGGACAGTAAAGATCCGAAGCTCCGCGAGTTGACCCGCGCCGCCCCGGACCTGCGCGACTGCCTGGACGCGCCATCCCGGGACCGCCTGTGCCAGGTATGCGCCCTGCTCGAAGAGCTGGGGCTCGCGCACCGGGTCAATCCGCGCCTCGTGCGCGGTCTCGATTACTACTCCGGGCTGGTATTCGAGTGGCTGGCGCCGGGGCTGGGGGCGCAGGACGCGATATGCGCGGGGGGCAGGTACGATGAGCTGGCCGCTCGTTTCGGCGGCCCCCAGACCCCCGCCATCGGCTTTGCCATCGGCCTGGACCGCATCCAGGCCCTGCTGCAAGACCAAGGCGCGCCGGCGGGCGGCGGCCTCCCCCGCCATGCCTACCTGCTCCTGGCCGACGAGACGGCGGTGGCGCCTGGCCTGCGGTTGGCGGAGTCCCTGCGCGACCGGCTGCCGTGGTTGCAGTTGACGACGCACTGCGCCGGGGGCAGCCTGAAATCCCAGTTCCGCAAGGCGGACAAGTCCGGCGCCCGCTTTGCGCTGGTGCTGGCGGAACGGGAGGTCGCGGCCCGGGCAGTGACGGTGAAACCGTTGCGCGGCGAAGGCCCGCAACAGACGCTGCGCTGGGAAGAATTGCCGGAATTCCTGGACCGGCAGTGCGCGCAGGGGGCGCAATGACGCCTCCCCGCCGCGCCGCCGGCGGCAGCTCGTCGAAAGTCCGCGCCCGCGGCAAAATAGATTCCCGCCGTT
>JAPPPX010000083.1 GCA_028817305.1 Gammaproteobacteria bacterium
GGCAGGAATCTACCCTCCATGGCGAGGTGGGAATCGTTTCCCCTCGATTGCGTAACGGCTAACGATGTGTTGCCTCGCAATTGACGTCCCCTGCTCAGCGGTCTTATAGTGCCGGTTTCCGAGGGGACAAGCCTTCGCTTTCAGACAGCCGGGAAATGCCGCTTCCGGCTCCTGGGGCACGGATTATAGATTACGATGGAGGATGGAATTATGCGTTCTTGTGCGATTCTTATAGACGGCGGGTTTCTCAAGCGAAAAGTGGGTTCGCGGCACAATCCTTTGACGGCGGAGTCATTCCAGGCGTTCGTGACCCAATTGCAGGCTCACGAGCATCTGCGCGATTATTCCCTGCACCGCATTTATTACTACGACGCGCCGCCGCTGGAGGGCACCCAGCAGCGCCCCTTGCAGGGAGGAACTCAGGACTTCGGGAACAGCGCCTTGGCCGGGATCAACAAGCGGTTGGTACAAGGCTTGAAGCGGGTGCCGTATGTATCTTTGCGCATGGGCAAGCTAGTGTTCCGGGGCTGGCAGGTCCGGCGCGAGTTGTTGCAACAGGAAGAGTCGGAGCAGACCGACAGCGTAAGGGTTATGAGCGAGGATCTCAGCCCGATCATTCACCAACGTGGCGTAGATATCAAGCTGGGGCTGGATATCGCCATGTTGACGTTCAAGCGGTTGGTACAGGCGATCGTGCTGGTAACCGCGGACAGCGATTTCGCCCCGGCCATGCGCTTTGCCCGCCGGGATGGGATGCATGTCTTTCTGGTGCCCCTGGGGCATATCCTCACCGAGGAAATGCTCGAAAACTCGGACGTGATAATCGAAATGGCAGACAATATTGACGCCCGGGAGAGGCCTAACTCTCCCCAGTATCATCAGCAGCAGTACCAGCAGCAGAAGCGCTGGACGCCCAGCGCTCCACCCAACCGATGGAACCGCTCGGAGTGACGCCAGAGGGACGATTCCTGGCCCCGCCGCTTTGATGGTATTCTTGCCGCCGCGGCCGGGATGGCGGAACTGGTAGACGCGCCAGACTCAAAATCTGGTGAGGGCAACCTCGTGAGAGTTCGAGTCTCTCTCCCGGCACCATGGATTTCCCCGATCTTCTTCCTGCTTCCGCCGTTGGGCGGCTGCCCGCCGCCGGACGCGCGGCAAGGGCATCCCGCCTGTGGCGGCTGACCCGCGATCTCCTGGGCGGTCTCCCGGCTCAGAACAGAGCGATGGTTTGTTGCACAGACATGCCTTGGTTTTCGGCCATGTGCAGTATGCGCCGGGCACGCTTGCTGCCGTTTTGCAGGAGAATGATCAGCCGACGCAACTTGGGGCGCAGGTGCCGGGGGAGGGTTTCCTCAAAACGCAGGAAACGGGCGACGTTGAGGGCATCTTGGGGCAGGGAGTCAGGCATCGTGACGCGCACGGCGCTATAGAGTTGGAAGCAGCCGGCGCATACCGGCGCCAGCGTGCCGCTACCGATCCATCCGCCCATCTCGGCAGCAGGGACGCACCGGTAGCAGCAATCGCATTGTTCTCTTGCCGGGTTCATGCTTGTCCGCCGGTCATGACAGAGCTTGCGGGGGTTCGCGGTCTTCGGGGTTTTCCGGGGGGAAGGCGGCGTGAGCCCGGGGGACGCGCCCGGCCGGCGGCCGATCCGTCCGGGTGATGGCCACTTCCAGCCGCTCCGTGTCTATATCGAACTGGGCGACGCAATCGCCGGAGGGCGGGCACGCGAGGTGCAGGTCGGAGGCAAGGATCTCGCCGCAGATCCATTCGGCATGCTGCCGAATCGCTTGCTCCAGGCGGCCGGTGGCGCGGTACTCGACGCGAATTCGGTCGGTTAGTCGCAACGAGTGCGATTTGCGCAGGTGCTGGATGCGGTTCACCGACTCGCGGGCAAGGCCGCGGCACAGCAATTCTGGCGTGACCGTGATGTCCAGGGCGACAATGGATTCGCCTACCTGGGCCACCTTCCAATCGCTCTCCATAGGTTCCAGATTGATCTCCAGTTCCGCTTTTTCGATGCGCACGGTCTCACCGTCCAATTCCAGCTCCAGCCCCCCGGCGACCAGCAAACGGTCGATCTCGGCCTCCGGCAGCCGGCCCAACCGCTCGGCGGCAGTGCCCATTCGCTTGCCCAGCCGCGGCCCGAGCAACCGGAAATTCGGGCGCACGGTGCGGCGCACCAATTGACCCGGGTCGTCAAGGCGCTCGAATTCCAGTACATTCACTTCTTCCAGTACGATATCTTGCAGGCGTTCCAGGTCCTGCCGTTCCTCCGTGCCTCCAGAGGCGTAGAAAATGCGCCGCAACGGCTGGCGCACGTTGATGCGATTCTGATTGCGCAACAGCAACACGGCGGCGACGAGACGCCGCGCGAAAGCCATGCGCCGCTCCAGCCCGGTATCGATCAAGGCAGTGTCGGATTGCGGGAAATCGGCGAGGTGCACGGAGACGGCCGAAAAGCGGCCAAGGACATCGTTCAAACAGCGGTATAGCCATTCGCCGAAGAAGGGGGCGATCGGCGCCATCAGACGGGCGATGACGTACAGGCAGTCACAAGTGGTTTGGTAGGCGGCCAGTTTATCGGCATCGCTGCCCCCGCCTTCCCGGTGGCTGCGCCAGAAGCGCGGCCGCGAGCGGCGAATATACCAGTTCGACAGCTCTTCCACCAGGGCGCCGATCTCGCGCGCCGCCCGGTTCGGGTCGTAGTTGTCGTAGGCGGTTTCGGTGCGCGCGACCGTAGTGTGCAGGCGGCTGACGATCCAGCGATCCATCTCGCTGCGCCGGGCCGCCGGCATGGACGCTTCATCGCCCCGGTAGCCGTCTATGTTGGCGTAACTGGCCAGAAAGGAATAGACGTTCTCCAGAGTGTTGAAGAATTTGCGCCTGGTTTCACGCAGGCCGCGCTCGGAGAAGCGCAGATTTTCCCAGGGGACAGCATTGCCGGCGAGGTACCAGCGCAAGGTGTCCGCGCCGTGTTCGGCCATGACGGCGAAGGGGTCCACGGTGTTGCCGCGCGATTTGGACATTTTCTCTCCCTTCTCGTCCAGCACCAGACCGTTGACCATTACGTTGCGGTAGGCGGGGCGGTCCGCAACCGCCACGGCAATGGCGTGCAAAGTGTAAAACCAACCGCGGGTCTGGTCCAGCCCCTCGGCAATGAAATCGGCGGGGAAATTGCGCGCGAAGGATTCACGGTTCTCAAAAGGGTAGTGCCACTGAGCGAAAGGCATGGCCCCGGAGTCGAACCATACGTCCAGCACGTCTTCCACGCGCCGCATCGTGCCGCCATCGGGAGCCAACCAACTCAGCCCGTCCACCCAAGGACGATGCAGGTCCGGTTCCCGATCTTCCGGGCCCCAGCCTTCACGACACTTGTCGCGCAGCTCGGCAATGGAGCCAATGACCTCAAAGTGACTGGAGCCGGGGGCGTCAGAGGTCCAGATGGGCAACGGCGTACCCCAGTAGCGCTTGCGGCTCAGGGCCCAATCCACGTTCTTTTCCAGCCAATTGCCAAAGCGTCCGGCGCCGATGCCAGGCGGATGCCAACGGATTTCCCGGTTCCGTTGCAGCATCCGATCCCGGATCGCGGTAGTGCGCACGAACCAGCTGTCCACCGGGTAATTGAGCAGGGGGGTTCCCCGGCGCCAGTCATAAGGGTAATTGTGACGGTGGTCCTGCAGGCGGTAGAGCAGGCCGCGTTCGCGCAGGCTTTGCAGCAAAACCCGGTCGGCTTCTTTGAACCACATGCCTGCTACCGGGGCAGGCTCTTCCCGAAAGCGGCCCTGCGGGTCCAGTGGCAGAAATACGGGCAATTTCGCCTGCCGTCCCAGGGCGTAGTCGTCGGCGCCGAAGGCAGGGGCGATGTGCACGATCCCCGTGCCCTCCGCCGTGGAGACGAAATCCGCCGCCAACACCCGCCAGGGTTGCCCGCCACCCTCGGAGGGTAAAGCGGCGGGGGGAAAAGGCGGTTGATAGCGCTGCCCGACCAGGGCCGTGCCGTCGCAGACCTCCAGCACCCGGTACGGGCGCGTCAGGACAGAGAGCCTTTCTTCGGCCAGGATCAGTTCTTCCGCCCCGTCGCGGCTTTCCGTGCGCACCCGCGCGTAACGAATGCCGGCCCCCACGGCCAGGGCGGCATTGGCCGGCAGAGTCCATGGGGTTGTAGTCCAGGCCAGGAAACAGGCGCCGGGGCGGTCGCTGTGGGGGAAACGCACGAAGGCGCCGGGGTCCACGACCTCGCGATAGCCCAGACTGACCTCGTGCGAGGACAGCACGGTGCCGGAGCCGGGGCTGTACCACTGGATCTTGTGCCCGCGGTACAGCAGTTGCAGACGGTGCAGTTCCTTGAGCAACCACCAAACGCTCTCAATATAGCGCGGCTCGAAGGTGATGTAGGGGCGCTCCAGATCCACCCAGTAGCCGAGCCGGCGGGTCAGCCGGTCCCAATCCCGCTTGTAGCGCTGCACCTGCTCCCGGCAGACGCGATTAAAGGCGGCGATGCCGTAGGATTCTATGGCGGCGCGATCTTCCAAACCCAGCTCCTTTTCCGCGGCGATCTCCACGGGCAAGCCGTGGGTGTCCCAGCCGGCCTTGCGCTCTACCAAAAAGCCCTTCATGGTTCGGTAGCGGCAAACGATATCTTTCAGAGTGCGGCCGAAAACGTGGTGGATGCCGGGAGGGCCGTTGGCGGTGGGCGGCCCTTCATAGAAGGAAAACACCGGCGCCTCGGCACGCTGGCGCAGGCACGCCCGGAAGATGTCCTCCCGCTGCCACCATTGCAGAATTTCTTCCTCCAGCACGGGCGGAGACAGGCCGCGGCACTCCCGGAATCCTTGCGGTCTCCGCGCCGTCTCGCCGCCGCGCAGGCGCTTCGGCTGCCGGCGCTCGGAGCTGGAGCTCACGGCGGCGGGGCCCTGCGCAACGGGGCGTCCATGACCAGTTCCGGGTCCAGGCGGGCCCTGAACAGGTTGATGCGCCAATCCAGGTGCGCGCCAGTAGCCCGGCCAGTGGCGCCGACCTCGGCGACCGGTTGCCCCTGACGCACGATGTCGCCCTCGGCAACCAGGAGCCTGCTAAGGTGCATCATCGTGGAGGAAAGGCCGCGGCCATGGTCTATGATCAGGGTGCCGCCGGAAAAATACATGTCCCGGTGCGCCAGGGAGACGATGCCGCCGGCAGGCGCCAGCACCGGGGTCCCTTCCACGGCGGCGATGTCGATCCCGTAGTGGGGTTGCCTTGGCTGGCCGTTGAGGATGCGGCCGCTTCCGTAAACGCCTGTGATCCTGCCCCGCACCGGCCACTGGAAACCGGTATCGAAGTAGGGCTGTGAGGTGTCGCGCCGCCGCGCCGCGCCGACTAATGCCGCCTCGGCGCGGATGCGGGCCAGTGCCTCCTTGTCAGGGGAGACCATTCTCGATGGCAGGCCGTTTATGCGTTGCACTTGGTAGTCGCGCTGCCCGATCTTAAGCGCATGTCGTTGTACGCGGTTGTCCGGCGTTGTCACCACCAGGCTGGAGCGGGCGCCGGCATTGCGCCCGAAGCCGAGCAAGAAGCGGCCATCGTCGCGTACGCGCACAGGATTGCCGTCGAGCGTCACTTCGCTGCCGGGCGCGGTGAAGCCCTGCACCAGGCCGCCTTGCATGAGCATGCCTTCCAGGCGCATCTCCGCCACCGCCGACGGCGCAACCGACCACGATACGGCAAGGGCCGCCGCGAGCCCGGCGCCGGCCTTGACCCGCGCCTTGCCCAAAACCCGCATGGAGGAACCTTGCATGGGGGCATTGTATCCTATTCGCCTGGACGGTCCCTTGGGGGCGCGCACGGATCCCGTGCCATGCTATGGTAGGCGGAGCTCGGAGCCGGGCAAACGCGCCCGCGGGCCGCGCCCGCAAGGGATTCGCCATGCGGGGAGCTACGAGGAGGACGATTATGCCCGAGACCATTTTCAGCAAGATCATTGCCCGGGAGATACCGGCCGACATCGTATTCGATGACGAGCGTTGCCTGGCCTTTCGCGACGTGAATCCGCAAGCGCCGCTACACGTGCTGATCATCCCCAAGAAGGCGATCCCGCGCCTGGCGGATGCCGGGGAAGAGGACCGGGATCTGCTGGGACACCTGCTGTTGACCGCCAGGAAGATCGCCGCCGACCAGGGTTACCGGGAGGGATTCCGGATCGTGATCAACAACGGAGACGAAGGCGGCCAGACCGTGTTTCACCTGCACCTGCATCTGTTGGCCGGGCGCGGGATGCGCTGGCCTCCGGGCTGAACCCCGGTGACG
>JAPPPX010000159.1 GCA_028817305.1 Gammaproteobacteria bacterium
GGGGGAGTCGGCAAGACGAGGGCGCCAGCCCGAAGTCGCGCCGGTGGGGGGAACAGCTAAAGCGCCTGCTGCGCCCCACCGCCCAGGAGAGCCGCAAAGGGCGCCTACCCCCCACCGCGGCAGCCTGCGCCTGACGGCTTGTCTGCCGCGACTCCCCCTCAAGGGGGGAGTGATGGGAAGAATGAGGCGCGGGCGGAATCTACCCCCCATGGCGGGGCGGAAATCTTTTCCCCTCGATTGCGTAACGGCTAGGAGAGGAAAAGCCGCTCTTGACAGGTCTGGAAGAATCGCATCTATCCATCGCATCCATCGTAAGGAAAATCAGGAGGCCATACCATGATTGACACGCCACTTGCCTTTGCCCTGTTCTGCGCCGTGCTCGCGCTGTTCTACGGCGGCATATCCATACGCTGGGTGCTGGCGCAGCCCGCCGGCAACGAGCGGATGCGCGAGATCGCCACCGCCATCCAGCAGGGCGCCGCCGCCTATCTGAACCGGCAGTACTCGACCATCGCCATTGTCGGCGTCGTGCTGTTCCTGGTCCTGGGCCTGGCCCTGGACTGGTGGACGGCCTTCGGCTTCCTGGTCGGCGCCCTGTTCTCGGGCGGCGCCGGCTACATCGGCATGCACGTCTCCGTGCGCGCCAATCTGCGCACCGCCGAGGCGGCGCGCGCGGGACTGCCCAATGCCCTGCAGGTCGCCTTCCGCGGCGGCGCCATCACCGGTCTGCTGGTGGTAGGGCTGGGACTGTTGGGCGTCGCCGGCTACTACGCCCTGCTCCTGCTGGCCGGCCAGGGCAGCCACCTGGCGCCGCTGATCGGGTTGGGCTTCGGCGGCTCCCTGATCTCCATCTTCGCCCGTCTGGGCGGCGGCATCTTCACCAAGGGCGCCGACGTGGGCGCCGACCTGGTGGGCAAGGTAGAGGCCGGCATCCCGGAAGACGATCCCCGCAACCCCGCCGTCATCGCCGACAACGTCGGCGACAACGTCGGCGACTGCGCCGGCATGGCCGCCGACCTGTTCGAGACCTATGCGGTCACGGTGATCGCCACCATGCTGCTGGGCGAACTGCTGGGCATCCCCAACGCCGGCGTCTATCCCCTGGTGCTGGGCGGCATCTCCATCGTCGCCAGCATCATCGGCAGCCTGTTCGTGCGCACCGGCCAGGGCGGCGGCATCATGACGGCGCTGTACCGCGGCCTCATCGTTTCCGGCGCGCTGGCCGCCGTCTGCTTCTACCCCGCCACCGTCTGGCTGACGCCGGTGCCGGCCTCGGAGGCATACGGCATCGGCGCCCTGTACGGCGCCGCCCTGATCGGCCTGGCGCTCACCGCCGCCATGGTCTGGGTCACCGAGTACTACACGGGCACCCAGTACGGCCCCGTGCAGCGGATCGCCGCCGCTTCCACCACCGGCCACGCCACCAACATCATCGCCGGTCTCGGCATATCCATGAAGGCCACCGCGCTGCCGGTGCTCGCCGTCTGCATCAGCATCTGGGGCGCCTTCCAGCTGGCCGGCCTGTACGGGATCGCCATCGCCGCCACCTCAATGCTCTCTATGACCGGCATCATCGTCGCGCTGGACGCCTTCGGCCCCATCACCGACAACGCCGGCGGCATCGCCGAGATGGCCGAACTGCCCGCCGACGTGCGCGCCGTCACCGACCCGCTGGACGCCGTGGGCAACACGACCAAGGCCGTCACCAAGGGCTACGCCATCGGCTCCGCCGGGCTCGCCGCCCTGGTTTTGTTCGCCGACTACACGCACACCCTGGAACACGCCGGCCGCGCGATCTCCTTCCAGCTCAACGACCCCGCCGTGATCATCGGCCTGTTTATCGGCGGCATGATCCCCTACCTGTTCGGCGCCATGGCCATGGAGGCCGTGGGCCGCGCCGCCGGCTCGGTGGTGCGGGAAGTGCGCCGTCAGTTCCGGGAGATCGCCGGCATCATGGAAGGCAAGGCCCGGCCCGACTACTCCCGCGCGGTAGATCTGCTCACCCGCTCCGCCATCCGCGAGATGATCGTCCCCTCCCTGCTGCCCGTCGCCGTGCCCATCGCCGTCGCCTTCGGCATGTCCTGGCTGATGGGCCCCGATGCCGGCCCCAAGGCCCTGGGCGGGCTGTTGCTGGGCTCCATTGTCACCGGCATTTTCGTCGCCATCTCGATGACGGCCGGCGGCGGCGCCTGGGACAACGCCAAGAAGTACATCGAGGACGGCCAGCACGGCGGCAAGGGCAGCGAGGCGCACAAGGCCGCCGTCACCGGCGACACCGTAGGCGACCCGTACAAGGACACCGCCGGCCCCGCCGTCAACCCGCTGATCAAGATCGCCAACATCGTGGCGCTGCTGATCGCGCCGCTGCTGTAGGGGGGTGGCGTTGTTGTAAGGCAATGGCGGGGCGGAGCGGGCATCGGGCGGCGGACTCATGCCGCCCCATGGTCCGGGGGCGCCCTGCCGCCTCGCGCATAAAGCATATATACTGCCCCTTATGAAGATGCCCCCCGCAACCGAAGCCAGCGGACAACAGGTTCATGGGGCCATCCCCACAGCCCGAGAGCGCCGCGAGCGCGCGAATTCCGAAGCAGTCCCTCCCTGGCCGGCGCCGCCTGGCCGCAGAGTGCGGGCCAGTACCGGCAAACGGCCCGAATGCCGGGACTCCATCCTCCCGCCTGCGCCGAACTCCCGGGCGCTATGGCTCGTTTGGGCAGGGATACGGGCATGAAGCAAGGTTTGGCGATTAGTATTTTTTCCGGCGCCGGCGGCTTGGATGTTGGCGTGGATCAGGCGGGATTTCGGACCATTTGCGCCATTGAAAAGGACCCGCATTGCACCGACACATTACGGGCAAACGCGAAACGGGGGAAACTCATAGTGGAGCTGGACGTTCGCGCCATTGACCCCGCCGGGCTTATGGGCGCATTGGGCTTATCGCGGGGAGAATTGTCTTTGATCCATGCCGGCCCTCCTTGCCAGCCCTTTTCTCAAGCCGGCAAGAAAAAAGGCATTCACGATGAGCGCGGCCCCCTTATCTTCGAAGTCGCTCGCTTTGCCGAGGCCGCCCTGCCCGAAGCCATACTCATAGAACAAGTGGACGGCATTCTTAAGTCCGGCGGAGTCATCGAGGAATTGCTGAAAAGACTCAAGAAATTAAATTACGGGGTGAGTTTGCGCGTCATGAACGCCGCCGACGCTGGGGTTCCGCAGATTCGACGGCGCCTTATAATCACCGCGATACAAAACCAAAACCCTGCATTACAGATGTCCATATCCAAGACCCCGCCTACAGTCGCGGACGCGATCAGCGATTTGCCGAAGCCCGTTTCCGCCGAAGGCGAGGACGCATCCATCGAAAATCACATAGACAAAACTCCCCTGCGCGATCGGGAAAGGATTTCTTTTGTTGGCGAAGGCTCATGGCTTGCCAAAGAAAAGAGCGCGCCTCCCGACATTCGCCGCAACTTGACGCGCAAAGACACCACCAAGTTTCGCCGTTTGGCATGGAATGAGCCGTCGCTCACGCTTCGATGCGGGGAAATCTTTTACCACCCCCGCGAGAATCGCTACCTTACGCCCAGAGAATATATGCGTATTCAAGGATTCCTCGACAATTACGTGCTCCGGGGTCCGATCCGGGGCCGCACCGGACAGGTGACCAACCTTGACCAGCATCGGCAGGTTGCCAACTCCGTTCCTCCTCCTCTGGCAAAAAGGGCCGCCCAGGCGATTAAATCCCAGTTGTGCCAGTAGTCGCGGAATTTTTCGGCTACGCGCCAAAAGACGAATCCGCAAACGCCGGCAGTTCCAGAAAAGGCGCGCATTGTCCTTTTATGCAAGCCAAATGCGATGGCGGAGGGAATCGCAATATGGCAAGCGTGAACCTGGAACGGGACCATGTATTGAGAGGCGCGTTCGATAAAGGGGTCGGCGATGTGGCGCCCTGCGGCATCTGCTCAATAACAACGAAAAAGCACCCCTCCCCATGGATTATATGCCCCCGCCGCATTCTTTATCTTGGCGGACAACCGGCAAACCAGGGCGATGTTTTCCGGCGTGTCTTCAATCTTGCCGGCTACCGTTCGGGAAGCATGGTCGCGGTTTGGCCGGAAGTCTCCGTGCGGGCGGAAAGCGACGGCAGAAAATTTCAATACACTTTCGATTATATCGTCCGCGGCATGAACGGCAAAAACCAGCCTTGCGGCCCGCCCCTGATTATCGAAAACATGACGTGCAGCACCAGTGGCGGCAACCGGAGCCGCGGGACGGATATTCGGACGGTGTTTAGAAAAACCGTTCTGCAACAAGACGCGGATGCGCCGAATGTAAATATTCGGCAGGTGTGGGCGAGGATGGCCAGCCAATTAATTGCCAAGTCGGAAGCGGCCATGGAATGGGGCGGGCAAACGATTTGGATCGTGCAGGACCGCCTGATGGATTACATACGGAACACAACAGGGTTGAAGGCCGATTCCCTGTGCAGCAACAGCCTAAAAGAAGTCAATATTCTCTCGGTAGGATACGGCAAGGCGCCGCGGTCCGGCATTCGCAAACTCAATCGAATTGTGTTGTATGCCGGGCCCATTGCCCCCGGCAAAAACAAGCAGCCGTGTTTTATGGACATCGTCCGTGCCCCGTATTGTCCGCCTCTCGGCTCCCTGGGCAAGGCGCTGGAAGGGCGTTCTCCTGTAGTGTTGAAAATTCCCTGACAAAGGAATCCGCCTCTGCGGGGGAAGATATTTTTTCCTCCTGCCGCATTACGGGCGCATCAATTGTTACAACCGGGTTATTGGGCGGAACGAGTCAGAACCGGGACCAAAATCAGGACGCAGCGGCGATTTCCATTGGACATCTTTTCCCCTGAAAAGCGAAGAGAAATTATGCAGCGCGTCCGGCTCAGGAACACGGCTCCAGAGAGAGCCGTGCGCTCCATCCTGCACCGGTTGGGATTCCGGTTCCGTCTGCATGCTCGAAAATTGCCGGGCAAACCGGATATCGTTTTGCCTAAATACAATACCGTTATTTTCGTACACGGCTGTTTTTGGCACCGGCATGTCGGTTGCCCGCGAGCCAGTACCCCGGCAAGCCGCCAGGAATACTGGCTGCCGAAGTTCCAGAGGACCGTTCAGCGCGACAAGGAGAACCGGCAGAAAATCCGCGGGCTTGGGTGGAACGTAATCACGGTCTGGGAATGCGAGTTGAAAAAACCGGAATCGCTGACGGATAAACTGGAAACGCTGATCCGGCATGCCTCGCCGCATTTCCCTGTAACTCCCCTGCCTTTGGCGAAAGCGGCGGAACAATCCGGCAAATACAGAACCGACAAAAAAGGCTAACATCATCCACCGGTTTGTGGAGAATTACAATCGAACTCGGCTAAAATGCTCGGACTATCAGGCGCGGATTCAACTCGCAAGTGCAACAGATGGCTTGATGCCGAAGAATACCTGATTAGGCGTTTTCATGCCAAGGCATTTCCTCGGACGGTTATTCAGTTTGTCCATGACGGCGCAAAGGTCGCGCTTGGTCACGGTGGTGAAATCCGTTCCCTTCGGGAGATACTGCCGAATCAGGCCGTTGCCGTTTTCGTTCGAGCCTCGCTCCCAGGAAGAGTAGGGATGCGCAAAGTAGAATTTCGCGCCCAATGCCTTGGCGATGGAGCGATGACCGGCAAACTCCCGTCCATTGTCCGAGGTCAGTGTGCGAACGCGGCCAGACAAAGGCCGCAGCAGCCGCACGGCGGCTTGGCTGACTTCCGCGGCGCTTTTGCGCGACACCTTGCCAATCACCGTCAGGCGCGACTTCCGCTCGCACAGGGACACCAGCGCACCCTTGTGGCCTTTGCCGATGACAGTGTCGAGTTCCCAGTCTCCCAAGCGGCAACGGCGCTCTACGATTGCAGGGCGCCGGTCAATAGAAACACGGCCTGGCAACTGCCCTCTGCGGCTGTAACTGCCATAGCGCTTCCTGCGCTGCTTGCGGCAGCGAAGGTGCAGATGCAAATCGCCCCCGAGGCGCCGGTCCTGGTAAATGCGGCGATAAATCCACTCGTGGCTGACCCGGCAAAGCCTCTCCTTCGCCAGCCAAAGGCTGACCTGCTCCGGGCTCCAGTCCTCGCGCAGCAAAGCTTCGACACGGTTCCAGTCGTCCACCGTCAATCGCGCTTGCGCCTTGTCCTGTCGGCGCTCGAGCGCAAGACGATGCGCCTGCCGCGGGCGATAGCCGCGCTCCCCGCGGTTGCGCCGCAACTCCCGGCTGACCGCGGACTTTTGCACACCG